>JBMYWR010000004.1:0-59656 GCA_049607625.1 Colwellia sp. | reverse complement strand
GTCCACCTTCTATGTTGGTTAAAGCCTATTGATTGATATAATTTAATGGCGGGTAAATTATTAACCACCGTTTCTACAAAAGCACTATCGTAGTTTAATTTAACGAGTACATAACACAATATTTTCTTTCCTAACCCTTGCCTAAAGAAGTTTGGATGCACCGTTAAGCTATTAATATCTAACAACCTATCTTTCAATGATACCTCTATAACTGCAGCCATTAAGTTATCTTTACTAATACAATAAAAAAAGGTTTCTGCGTTTTTAATATCTTCTATGCTTCGAGATAATGGTGGGAAATTTTTAACTTCGATAAGATCGGCTTCTACTTTATAAGCCGTTTGGAAAGTATCATAAATTTTATCCGCCACGTGTTGTTCGCAATGTTCTACTTTGCTAATCATAAATTATTATACCAATGGGATTAATTGTTATTATTAACCTTAACCTATTCATCATTGGTTATTATCCGAATTCAGGAATGCTTAACTTTGACGCTAACTGCAATGCTTAAACTTTAAAGCTAATTTGCTGATGATGTTGTCGCAGCAACAGTCGTCGCTGCAATTGCCTGTTGAGCGGCAACTTGAGAACTTATCACTGAAGATGCCTGCTGTTCACTGGCAATAATACATGTTCCGTAGCCAAAACCCTTTAAGGTGTTTTCCCAAATAATAACGCCATCAGTAGCGTTTAAACAAAATAAATG
The DNA here is from genome assembly GCA_049607625.1 of Colwellia sp. Classification (GTDB taxonomy): domain Bacteria; phylum Pseudomonadota; class Gammaproteobacteria; order Enterobacterales; family Alteromonadaceae; genus Colwellia. The sequence continues at coordinate 58,947 of JBMYWR010000004.1, read as the reverse complement.
GCCGCCAGAATATGCAAAGACTTTATCATCTTCAAAATACACATTCGTTATACTTGAGCTTTTAAGCTTTGTTTTCCATAATTGCTCACCTGTTTTCTTGCTTAAGCAAACAACATGACTACTAATTCCTAAAAATAATTTTTCCATTATGTTTCTCTTATGACATAGATAAGTAACTTTTTCTATGCTCTGCTTAGCTACTATGCAGGCCAAGCATGCCCTTTTAAAGCGTAAGCTCAAAGTCACTATCAAATTGATACGTTATTATAATGAAAGGTTATTGTGTAAAAAACAGGTTTTCATTGCAAATTTTATTCGTAACAAGTTATTTCATTAAAGTATCTGTAATCCTTGTTGCTAAACATTAATTTTTCAACTGTTTTTAGTTAAATCATTTTTAGGTATTAAAATCCAAAGTGCTAGGTAAAGTAAAACAGTTGCACCATAAAAAAAACTACCAATAACAAAGCAAGCTTGTAAGCCGCCTTTTCTGAGACCATAGTATTTCGCTAACCCCGAACAAACACCTCCGGCGATGAAAGTTTTGCCTCTTGTCAGTTGTGTTCCATTTGCCATTTAATTATTCCTTTTGTGTTTTTTTTAAAATTTTATTTTACCTATTAATATATCTTTAAACATCACCCAATCCCCTATTAAACTGTATATTGGGTAAGTAAAGGTTGCGGGTCTATTTCGCTCAAAAATAAAGTGCCCTACCCATGCAAACCCATAACCGATAAGAGGGATAAAAAATAGTAACTTATACTGTGAAGTTATTACACTATATATTGTTAAGAGCACTATAAAGAATGAGCCGATAAAATGTAACCTACGACACGTTTTATCTTGATGTTGACTTAAATAGAAAGGATAAAACGTATCAAAACTTTTATATTCTTTGGTCATATTTGCCTTTAATAGTTAGGATAGAAAGGTGGATTTAAATAGTGTCGAAAGCTTAACTAGGTGTTAACCCAAGCAAGCGCTTCAGATTCATCTTCAAAATATTTTACTTCGCCAGATAAAAACCAATTACCCACTTTGGCTGCCATTTCTTGCCAATTTTTATTGCCATAAAGCGCAATATGTCTAAATTGATTGCCGTGCTTTAAACCGAGTTTGAAATCATCCCATGCTGCTCGAATCTCCCAGCCATTAAGTTCAGTCGCATCAAGAAATACGTTGATATGTGGGTCTTTAACATTTTCGAGGGCAGAGTCTATTAATGGGGATATCACCTCATAATCTTGATGAGTTAGTGTTCCAATTGCTTTTAAAGATAAGAAAAAATTATTATCGACTCTTTCAATACCAACCGATAAACCATGCTTTTGTATACTCATAGACAATCCTTTTAATAATAGAGGTGCTAAGCTAAAAATTAATACACACTACATCCTCACAATAATATGCTAAATAACAACTAAATCAAGAGCTTTTCCGGTAACTATTAGGTGTTGTATTAGTCCATCGTTTAAAGGCATGGATGAAACTTGCCGCTTCACTGTAGCCCAATTGGTATGCAATTTTTTCAATCGTTAATGAAGTATCATCAAGTAATTTTTTTGATTTATCACACAATACCTCGTTTACTATTTGTTGAAATGACGTACCTTGGCTACTGAGTTTACGCCTAATTGTCCTTGCTGTTGTCTGGTGTAAACTCGCAATAACCGATAAATTTGGTATTTCTTTGTGGTTGATGATGTGATCTCTGATTATACTTTCAAAGCCAGAATAACCGACAAAAGCAATTTCTTGTGCTTTACACTGCTCTTCAAAGAGTTGTTTAGTTAGCGCATTCGCTTGCGGTAACTTAAGCATTAAATACTTTTCATCAAATAAAATTTCGTTAAAAGGCATATCAAATAATACAGGACACTCATACAAATCTTCATAGGTTTTTACACAAGATGGACAAGGGAAATCAAAATGAATTGTTTTAGGTTTATGACCTATGACAGAACGAGGAAAAATATCTCGGGTTGATAGAAAGGCAAACGAAAAATCCCGCTCAATATAAAATTGCCTTAAAGCGCCAAGCTCGTATATATCTTTAAAACGTAATATAGCATTGCCGTTTTCTTTAATGAAGTTTACATTAAAATGTGTATAAGCAAGGCGGATATACTTTAGGAAAAAATCGATCGCCTCGTTAACCGTCTCACTTGCACTAGCGCCTAACCCTATATGCCCAAAAGCACTTACCCGATAAAGCTGCCCCGCTTTAAAACCTAAGTTTGTGTCAGCTATAGCCTTAATGAGTAACAGTGTGAAATTATATTCTTGCTCAAAACTTATTTGTGCATTGGGATCCTCTAATAATTTTTCACAAATACCCACTTCGTTTAATAAAGGCTTAGGCTCGATTTGGTAATTATTTAACATTTTAACTAATAAGCTAATTCCCATAATAGATTGAGAACTTGTACTATTCTTAATTTTAATCAATTTCATGAAATGCTATTACTCTTAGGGAGATAAATGCATCATTTGTCCGCAATTATCAATTATTGGGTCAATTAAATCATAAAATAAGAAAGATGTTTAGTTTAATATGGGGATATGATTTTAATATGTCTAGAATCAAAATTATAATAACCAGATAAATACAATTAAGTGAGTAAGCATGAAGCGTTGGAATGGCTGGGGCGATGAAAAGAATAATTTTAATTTTGAATTAACACCTGTAGCCAAAAACTATATAGAAAATATCACGGGTAAAAATCAACATTTACCACAAGCGTCTCTTGAAGAAGTCATTAGCAAGGTCCCTGAAAGTAAAGCCCCATCACACCCATTAATTAATACAGATTCGGAGGTGAGAATTCGTCATAGCCGCGGACAAAGTATTCCCGATTGGATAGCGATGAAAAGCGGTGAATTTGTTAATTTCACCGATGGTGTCGCATTCCCAGAAAACTCAGAACAAGTCAAAGTCTTGCTTGAATTAGCTAAAGAACAAGACTTTACTGTTATCCCTTATGGAGGTGGAACATCTGTTTGTGGCCATATTAACCCTGAAAGTTCACCTTCTAAGGCTATTGTTACCGTTTCACTGGCTAAGATGAATAAATTAATGGCAATAGATGAACAGAGTCAAATAGCGACATTTGGTGCTGGTACTTTAGGTCCTGATATAGAAAAACAATTAGCAAAACACGGTTTTACGCTAGGCCACTTCCCACAATCATGGGAGCTTTCAACCATTGGTGGTTGGGTGGCTAGTCGCTCTAGTGGGCAGCAATCACTTCGTTATGGACGTATTGAGAAAATGTTTGCCGGCGGGAAAATTGAAACACTACAAGGCACTTTAGATATACCAACTTTCCCTGCCTCTTCTGCTGGGCCAGATGTTCGCGAAATGATTTTAGGCAGCGAAGGACGAATGGGGATTATTTCTGAAGTAAAAGTAAGGATTACTAAAGTTTCAGAACACGAAAGCTTCCATGTCGCTTTTTTCCCTAGTTGGGAAATTGGTATCGCAGCAACAAGAAGTATTGTTCAAAACGGTGTTCAACTCTCAATGATGCGTTTAAGTAACGCTAAAGAAACAAGTTCTCATTTGAAACTTGCAGGCCATGATAGAGCTGTTTCAATAATGGAAAAATACCTAAAGTTAAGAGGATGTAGCGAAGGAAAAACCATGTTTACTTATGGCGTTACAGGCTCCAAAGCACAGTGTAAATCTGCTTTAAAGCAGGTAAAGAAGCAAATCTCTTCCCATAAGGGAATAAATATTGGCACTGTATTAGGTAAACATTGGGAGCATAGTCGTTTTCGTAGTCCATACTTAAGGGAAGGTTTGTGGGAGGTTGGATTAGCGGTTGATACGATGGAAACATGTGTCGATTGGCCAAAGGTTCCTGCGACTGTTAAACAAATGGAAACAGATATTGGTACTGCTTTACAAGGCCATGTAAATACTGACTTGCAAGAAATTAATGAAAACATACACGTATTTACCCATTTATCCCACTTTTATGGCCAAGGGTGTAGCGTTTATACCACTTATGTATTTAGAATGGGTGATAACTATCAAGAAACCATGTCACGTTGGCAAAAATTAAAAGCAGCGGGAGCCAAAGCTATTGTTAACAATGGCGGCACAATTAGCCATCAACATGGCGTGGGCACAGATCACAAACCATATTTAAGTGCTGAAAAAGGTGAGTTAGGTATAAAGACTATTCAAGGCTTGTGTAATACTTTTGACCCAGAAAAACGTATGAACCCAGGTAAATTAGTTGACTAAATGAGATAGCCTCGATGCAAGACAATCAAATACAACCACCCCTTCGTTTTAGTGACAAGCAATCACTTATTCAATGGAGTAAACAAAATCCAAATTATCAATGGGACATCATTGTCGTTGGTGGTGGCATTGTCGGTGCCGGTGTTTTAAGAGAAGCGAGTAAAAAAGGCTTAAATGCCCTTCTTATAGAACAACAAGATTATTCATGGGGAACTTCAAGTCGGTCTTCAAAAATGGTTCACGGTGGTTTACGTTATATTGCCCAAGGTGATATTAAAATGACCAAGCATTCTTTGACAGAGCGAGAACACTTACTTAAAGAGTACCCAGGATTAATTAGTAGAATGGGTTATTATTTTTTACTTCAAAAAGGAAGGTTTCCTGGGCGCTTTGTTATGACAGCGTTACTTAAAGTATACGATTGCCTTGCTGGAATGAGTGACAATCGATTTATTGAGAATAAACAGCTTTCTAAACTATTCCCTAACCTTAAAACGAAAAATTTAAATGGTGCTTGTTACTACACAGATACCGCCGTTGATGATTCTCGTTTAGTGTTTAGAGTATTAAGTGAAGCAAAAGCTTTCGGTGGGCACTTTGTAAATTATCTTAAGGCTGAAGAGTTACATCACTGTGAAGAAACGCACAAGGTCTGTGGCGTTGTCGTTAATGATGCAGTAGGTATAGAAGAAGTTGAAAACAATTCAGCACAGCTAAATCCAAAACAACTAAATCCAAAAGTAGCGATGGCAAATAAAGTTATCTTAAAAGCCAATGTAGTTGTTAATGCGACTGGTGCATGGGCTGATAATCTTCGCATGAAAGTGATTAAAGAAAAACGTGTTCGTCCTTTACGAGGCAGCCATATTATTTTTTCAAAACAACAATTACCTGTGCCAGATGCGTTAACTTTAACTCACCCTAAGGACAAGAGAGCGGTATTTATTTTCCCTTGGCAAGGCACCACCGTGGTTGGAACAACTGATTTAGATCATGCTGTGAGCCTAGATCTAGAGCCTAAAATTACAAAAACTGAAATAGATTATTTATTAGCATTAGTTAACGAAAACTTTAATGTAGCTCCTTTGACGCCAGGCGACATTATTTCAAGCTATGCGGGTGTAAGGCCTATTATCGGCTCAGATAAAAGTAAGGACCCATCTAAAGAGCGGCGAGATCATGCTGTGTGGCTTGATAAAGGCTTAATAACGGTTAGTGGTGGTAAACTGACAACATTCAAATTGATTGCCCGAGACGTTTTAAAAACTGCGAATCCATTTCTGGAAAAACGACTTAAGTTGATAAATGAACAAGGCCCCTACTCCGTAAATAAAAAAGCTAATAGCGAGGAAGCTATTCTTGATGAATCTTTATATGGTACGGTTACAGATAATGCTAATGAGCTAATTTATAATGAAACCTATCTAAATTTCATCAATAAATATGGAAAACATATGCATAAAGAAATTGAAGGTTTTCTTTTAACATGTGACCCAAAAGAGTATGCCATGTTAGAAGACTCGATTTTTTGTTTAGCTGATTGTCGTTGGGCTTTAAGATTTGAATCGGTTGTGCATTTAGATGATTTACTGTTAAGACGAACCCGATTAGGTTTAATATTAGCAAATGGCGGTGAAGCAATACTAGAACAAGTGAAGGTGTTGTGTCAGCAAGAATTAGATTGGACAACAAAAAAATGGCAAGATGAGTTAATTCGTTATCAAACTATTTGGCAGAATAATTACTTTGTTTAATATAAAAGCAAATCAGTTATAAATTTATTTGAGCTAGATGAAAATTGACTAAAAATAAAAATAACATGGAAAATCATGATTCAAACCGCTAAACCTTACCAAAACTTAACGAATTCAACTTACCTTTTAGCAATTGATAACGGGACGCAAAGTATTCGCGCACTGCTATTCGACTTAAAAGGAACATTAGTCGCCAAATCGAAGATAGATATTGAGCCATATTTTTCTAAAGAACCTGGCTGGGCTGAGCAAGAGCCCGATTATTACTGGGAAATGTTAGCTAAAGCTTGTCATCAACTTTGGCCATTACTTATCGATATAGGCATTGATAAAGCTCAAATAGCTGGTGTATCTATAACCTGTCAACGCGCAACTATGGTTAATGTAGATATAAATGGCAATGCATTAAGACCCGCTATGGTTTGGTTAGATCAGCGTGAACAGGAAGAGTTACCTAAAATGAGCCTCTTCTGGCGAACTATTTTCTCTATTGCCGGTGAAACCTTCACTATTGAACACTTTAGAAAACAAGCAAAATCAAATTGGATTAAAGCAAACCAAAAGTCTATTTGGCAAAATACTCACAAATACCTTTTTTTATCAGGCTTTCAAACTTTTAAGCTTACAGGTCAGTTTGTCGACAGTGTATCTAGTCAAGTGGGTTATGTGCCTTTTAACTATAAAAAACATTATTGGTGCAAACCTACAGACTGGCGTTGGCAAGCGATGCCGATCACACAAAGCATGTTACCCGACCTTGTTCCTTGCGGAGATTCATTGGGTATAATCACTAAACAAGCTGCCATTGAAACCGGAATACCCGAAGGGTTAACGCTTATATCCTCAGGCTCTGATAAAGCTTGTGAAGTGCTTGGCTCTGGTTGTTTAAAACCTTACCAGGGGAGTTTAAGTTACGGAACTACCGCCACCTTTAATACTACTTTGCCCAAATATATAGAACTATCGAAAAGGCTACCAGCATACCCTGCCGCAGTTCCTCATTTATTTAACAGCGAAATAATAGTAAGACGTGGCTACTGGATGGTTAGTTGGTTTAAGAAGCAATTTGGTTTACGTGAAGTACAAGCAGCAAAAGAAAAAGGTATTACGACTGAAACTTTATTTGAAGCATTACTTAATGAAGTGCCTGCCGGTTCAATGGGACTCATGTTGCAACCTTATTGGAGCCCTGGTATTAAAACACCGGGGCCTGAAGCGAAAGGTGCGATGATAGGGTTTGGTGATGTTCATACACGATCACATATTTACCGAGCAATTATAGAGGGGCTAACTTATGCCCTTCGAGAAGGTAAAGAGCTCTCAGAGCGACGTACAAAAATAAAAATAACAGATTTAATGGTTTCAGGTGGTGGGTCTCAAAGTGATGCTGTCATGCAGATAACAGCTGATATTTTTGCGATGAAAGTTCACCGCCCCCATACCTATGAAACATCAGGTTTGGGCGCTGCAATTAATGTGGCCGTCGGTTTAGGTTTATATCAGACTTATGAGGAAGCGATTGTCCAGATGACACATATTGGAGAGACATTTGAACCCATAGCTGAACATGTAGAGATATATAACAAACTCTTTAATAATGTTTATAAAAAAATGTATAAACAATTAAACCCGCTTTATAAAGCGATTAAAACTATTACGGGTTATCCTAAATAAAACTCTATATCTAAATGTTAATAAAAGAGACTTTTAATTAGCTTGTTCTCTTAGTTTTCGGGTGATGGCTGGTATATTAGTATATTCATCCTCGTCACTAACTTGATCTGGGTTTATCGAATTCACAAAAGAGAGGGTTTCACCTAAATAGTCTTTTTGATCTACTTGTTGCTTTTCATCAAAAGGGTTTACATAAAGTGTTTTATGATTATTTTTATGTTTGAATTTGTTTATCGTTTCATCTGACTCTATCCCCGATGCAATAATCAATACAACAACTTCAGAAGACAAATTTTCATTTTGGGTAAAGCCAGGAACAACCAGAACAGATTTGTTAGTTACTTTACGCTGTACTTGCTCCATTAAACCATTATACGTAGAAAGTTTGGGCTCATTGCGACAAAAAAGTTGAATAATAACCCCTTTTGCGCTCTCTATATTCGCAGTAGAAACTAAAGGGTTATTCATCGCTTGCTCTAAGGCATCGAAAGCCTCATCTTCTGAGTCAGCCTTTCCTACACCTAAAATAGACTGTCCCTCGTAGGATAAAATACGTGAAAAATCATTTTTGTCGATATTAACATGCCCTGTTTGGGTCAGCATTTGGGTTAATGAAATAAGTAAATTCTTCAAAACTTCATTGCTTTCATTGAAAGCACTTAATAAACCGATGGTTTCTCCAAGCCCTTCAAGCAGTAGATCATTCGACAAAGTAATATAAGCATGAACATTAGATTTAATTTGCTCTATCCCTGCAAGTGCTATATCTGTTCGTAATTTCCCTTCTGTAATAAATGGCGCAGTAACAATCGCTAAACAATTAATATCAAGTTCTCTCGCCAATTGAGCTATATATGGGCTTGCTCCGGTTCCTGTTCCTCCACCAAAACCTGCTGTAATAATTATAATATCACTTGATTGCATGGCACTTTTTAACAGCTCTTCGCTTTCTTGAGCGGCTTGTAAGCCTACTTTTGGATCAGAACCAGCGCCATATCCTTGAGTTAGCTCTTGGCCTATTAAAATTTTACTACTGACCTGCATTTGGTTTAAAGCGGCAAGATCTGTATTTACGGCAATAAGATTAACTTGTTCAGATAATTGATTCTGTTCAAGCATGTGAACAGTATTGCACCCACATCCACCAACACCAATGACTGATATGACAATTTCAGGGTTTCCATTTATTAATTCTTTCATCCATCTTTCCTATCTTTGTTGGCAACAAAACTTGTACTGGATACAAATATTATTAAGTCATATCTAATTTAAATATGCATCTTAATAGCTTGGGTATACATGTAATAACCGGATATTTTTAACTTTAAATTGATGTTAAAGATCGTTTGTTGATCTTCATTATAAGGATCAATTTTGAAATCTTCCACTTAATTTATAACCCCAAGAGTAAAAATAATTTTCAATTAAATTGTCTAATAATTTTTACGCTTATTTTAATTTTAAATTTTTATTATGAATATATAGTACTGCCAAATATATGTTCCACAGAAAGTGAATACTTACACCCTGAGTATAATTACTGGGCTGCCGTGACAAGGTAGAGTTACCAGGGTTGTAACACCCTGACCATCAGTAACTCTAAGGGTTATTGTTTATTTGACATGTAGAGTTATCGGAGTTACCCTTATTGTAGTTAATTAAAACTATTAAAAGAGCTAATGAAATGAATTACAGCATCGTTTTCACACCACAAGACAAAGAGCCATTATATGACGTGACTGTCCCTGACTTACCGGGATGTTCGGTAAGATCAAAATCAATTGATGATGGAATGGCTTTGATCGAAAAAGCGATCAAATCTCATTTAGAAATATTGGCAGAATATGGAGAGAAAATTCCAAATGCCCTTCCGCTTGAAGAGCACAGGAAAAAATTTACGTTGGATAATCCTTATACTCATCAAAATTCTTTTTGGGCACTGGTTGCAATTGATATAAGCTTGTATTTAGGTAAAAGCCATAAAATCAATGTCACTCTACCTGAATTGCTGATCAAACAAATTGATGAAAATGTCACAACGAATAAACAATACAAAACACGATCGGGCTTTATTGCTAGTGCCTGTTTGGCATTACTGAAATAATCTTGTTTAAAATAATAAAAAGTTATAAGAACAGTATTTATGAGTCCGAACATTTAATTCTCTTTTTGCACTAAAGACTTATAAAGCTTAAGACAGACTGTTACAGTGTTATATAACATAGCCATCTGTATGTGATTGATAAAGTAAACTAATTACATTAACTGATTAGATTAAATGAGAAATAAACTTAAAGTAGTTTAGCTGGAATTGCTCTATCAATTAGGCTTACCTTCGGTCTATTTTTATAATATGTGGTTAAAAAGAAATTTGTTCATTTATCTTTACCCATTATTGAACTTAACTTAAAGTTATTCCGTAATAATAATTTAATATATTTCATTAATTTAATTCGATTATTTAATGAATAATGCTTTTAAACTATTTTAGTAATTATTACGTTTATAGCGTTAAAATATATATTTCTCATATTAGTAAGCCAACTCAAGGAAAACTTATGGCTAAATTGCCTTTATGTAAATTCATTTTCATCTCTATTTTTCTTTTAACGATAATCCCTACTTATGGAAAAGGTACAAAAATTGATATTGCATCAGATAGAAACTTTCATAACGTTTCTTTTGAATTGTTGGGCGATTTAATCTTTTATCCAGAGAAAAAAGCAACCGCGTTCGTAAAACCAATTAACCATGCACTGGTCCCAGCTCAAATCTCTGCGCAAGTAAACCATGTAAATGTCCTAATAGGTGACAAAGTAAAATCAGGCCAAGTACTCGTTAATCTTGACTGCCAAGATAAAGAAATCATCTTAGCAAGACAATACTCACAGTATGCGTTGAGCCAAGCCAAATTGGAATTTGCACAACGTAATTATGATCGTTCACTAAAATTGAAAAAAAATAAAAATATTGGCGAAGCAGATATTGATGCGAGTAAGGTTGAGGTCACTATCGCTAAAGAAACGCTTGCTAATGCTTTGCTTGATAAACAATCTGCTAGCTTGTCTGTGTCTAGATGTAAAATAGTGGCTCCGTTTGACGGCGTGGTAACTCAACGTACGATCAGTGAAGGCGATTATGTTAATGTTGGGCAAGGCATAATTCAGGTTTTACAATTAAACAACCTTGAAGTTGAAGCACAAATACCGATTGAACAACTAGACGACTTTCAACAAGCTCATCAATATTATTTTATTAAAGGAATAAAAAAGACACCTTTGAAAGTGAACAACATTGTTGATTTTATTTCAATGAATAGCCAATCTAAAATTGTTACCTTTAGCAGCTATAACATCAGTAGCGCTGTTGATAAAACACCAACAATAGATACTTTAGAATTAGTCGCAGGCTTAAACGGTATGGTAAGTTGGTATAGTAAACAAGGGTTTCTACCTTCTCACCTATTAACACAACGTAATGGTCAGTATGGTATTTTTATTGCCGAAAGTGATAAAAGTAATGAAACTAACAAGTATAAGGTTGCTAAATTTATCCCGCTACCTCAAGCGCAAGAAGGACGTCCATTCAAAATAGATTTACCTAAAAACACACAAGTTATTATAGATGGTAGGCATCGAGTTAATCAGAATGATTCTTTACAAATAAACACTTTGGAAGAAAATAATTCAAGTATAAAGGATAATAAAGATTAACATGCTTATCAAATTAATTAAAAACCATGTATTTACCAATTTAAGTTTTGCTTTAGTTCTTTTGATTGGCTTTTTTAGTTACCAAAACCTTCCCCGAGAACAAGACCCCACGGTAAATTTTAACTGGATACAAGTCACAACTATATATCCAGGGGCCTCTGCTGAAGATGTAGAGCAAAAAGTTACCTTACCTATAGAAGAAGCGATAGAAAAACTTCAAGATATGAAGTTTGTTTCAAGTAACTCCCGTGAAAGTATTTCAAGTATATTAATTCGATTTCAAGATGTAGGAGAGCGTGTTTTTGATAAGCGCGTTTCAGACTTACGTCGTGAAATACAAAATGTTGAAGATAAGCTCCCTGTTGAAGTAGAACGACCATTAATTTATGAAATCACTTCATCGAATGCCTTTCCAAGTGCAACGGTATTAGTCCATGCTGCGGCTAATGATGAAAACCTTCGAGAGAAAGCTCGTTCTGTAGAGAGAGATTTAGCGCGTATTGAAGGCGTCGATAGAGTTCAAGCAACAGCATTGCATGAGCCTGAAATTCAAATTCGCTTCGATGTTAATAAATTACAAACATTAGGCTTGTCTCCACTAGACATCACCGATAGCGTCAGGATGTTCTTTAAAGATATCTCTGCGGGCTCTACTAATATTGCTAAAGAGCGTTGGTTAGTTCGAGTTGATGGTACATCTGTAGAGCCAAGTGTTATCGCTAATTTACCTATTATTAACCCTAATCTAGTGCATAAAGTACGCGTTGGAGATGTTGCCACAGTAGCTCGTGCTCGTGCTAAGGCAGATAAACTAGTTAGTTATCAAGGAAGGCCTGCTGTTATGCTGGCAATAATGAAAAGGGAAAAATCTAATACTTTAGAACTTGTCGAAAAAATTAATGATTATATAAACGAAAAAAATATTAATGCTGATGGTTTATCTGTCATTGTTACCCTTGCAGATGACCAAACGTTAATTACTAAAAATGCATTAAATATCATGCAAACCAATGCTATTTATGGCCTTATATTTGTCATGCTTATTACGTGGCTATTCCTTGGTAGTAAAATTTCCATCCTTATAACAATAGGCATTCCTTTTACTTTAGCAGGTACCTTTTTTACCTTAGAATTGCTGGGACAGACACTTAATACATCTGTTTTCCTTGGTATTGTTATCGCGTTAGGCATGTTGGTTGATGATGCCGTCGTTGTTGTCGAGTCAATTTATAATCGTTTACGACATGGTGCAACTAATGCATTTAAAGCTATTCATGATGGCCTTTTTGAAGTAATAAGCCCCGTTACAGCCTCTGTTTTAACTACTATGGCGGCTTTTCTACCATTAATGCTAATGCCGGGCATCTTAGGGCAATTTATGATGGTGATTCCTATGGTTGTTACCATAGCCCTAGCGATAAGTTTGATTGAAGCTTTTTGGATGTTACCAGGACATATCATGGCGAGTAAAATAAATTTTGTTAAGCCATCACATGTTCAATTACTAAGACATAAAATCACTCACTGGTTAAGAATAAAATATTGTAAAGGTTTATTAAAGGTGCTTCGCAAACCTGTTCGAGCAATTATAATGCTCATATTATTACTTGCCATATCTGTAAGTGCATTAGTATCTGGTTTTATCAAGGTCGATTTTTTCGCTTCTGATCAACTTCGACTTTTCTATGTGAATGTAAGCATGCCTACAAGTACCTCTCTGCAAAGCACTTTAGATAAGATGCTAGTAATCGAACAAAGCGTCAATAAAAAACTCAAAGCAGGTGAAGCAAGAACGGTAGTGAGTTATGCAGGACAACAGTTTACAGAAATGGAACCCCTCTTCGGTGACCATTATGGACAAATACTAGTCAGTTTAAATCCTGCGCAATCTGATGGACGCTCTGTTAATGAAATTATTGATTCTATGCGTGATGAGGTAACAAATATTTCAGGTCCAATGAACATATCATTTTTAACACTAGCTGGAGGACCACCTACCAGTAAGCCTATCAGTGTTAAAGTTCGAGGAAAAGACTACAGCGAACTAAGAAAAGCAACTAATGAACTTACAAACTTTATGTCAAATAATTCCAATTTTATTGATATTAGTGATGATGATAGTACAGGGAGACATGGCTTAACATTAAAAATTAATAACGATGCCATCTATAGAACAGGTATTCGACCGGACGAGGTGATGAGAACAATAAAATCATTAGTTGATGGTGAAATAGTAAGTCAAATTCAACATCAAGGGGATCAAGTAACGATTAGAGTACAATCAGTACAAGCATTAAAGCATAGTTTTGACAACATTGAAGATGTATTAGCTATGCAACTAACGCTTAATAACGGCAGTAAGGTTCCTCTGGCTGAATTAGTAGATATTAAAACGGCCAAAGTTAAAGGTAACCTTCGTCATTACAATTTTAAACGGACTATTACCCTTGAAGCCAATATTGATAAGGAAGCATTAAACACGGTTGAAGCGAACGACTTATTAATAGATCACTGGTCAAGTATTATGGAAAAGTATCCAAATGTTGATCTAGATTTTTCTGGTGAGCTCGACGACATTCAAGAAAGTATGGATGCTATAGGAATCTTATTTTTATTTGGACTTGCATTGATGTATTTAATTTTAGCAACTCAATTTGGTAGTTACTTTCAGCCGTTCATGATCTTAGCGACTGTACCTATGGCATTTACAGGCGTTATTATCGGGTTAATTGTAACCAATAACCCGCTGAGTTTGTTTACCTTGTATGGCATTGTGGCATTAGCGGGTATTGCTGTAAATTCAGCCATCGTATTGATTTCAAAAGCAAACAGCAACATTGATGAAGGAATGACCTTGCTTCATGCTACTTTTTACGCTGCAAGAAGACGTATGCTGCCAATATTAATAACAACATTTACAACCGTTGCTGGTTTGTTCTCGTTAGCTACGGGTTTAGGTGGAAGTTCATTAATTTGGGCTCCAGTGGCAACATCTATCGTATGGGGACTGATGTTCTCAGCAGTTTTATCTATGTTTATCGTACCAGCAATATATTTACTGTCTATGAATAAATCACATGTAAAACGTCAAGAAAAGTAGTTAGTTAACCTGAACTCGGCTTAACACATACTTCTCTAGCAGCTATTTTTCCTAGCTTCTACGTTAAATTCATTTGCAATAGGCAAGCTATTGACGCATGAATTTGCCTTGAATCAAGAAAAACTATCAAGCTAGAGATGGTTTTATATGTTAAATCAATAAACTACGTAAAATTAAGCTATCTCTTAAACCGAGTTCAGGTTAATTAAAAGACTAAAAAACACAGAGATTCAAAAACACAGAGATTCAAAAAGATAATAACAGTTGGGGGAAACAAAAATTCCCCCCCTGTTAATAAAATATAGACAGTGGAAATATAGGAAGGTGAAAATACAGCTGAAAAAAATGACAGTCACATAAATTAACATTGCTTAATTATACTGAGAAATACAGAGAAATAATTAGGATTATTTTAAATGCCTTCCGCCGTCAATTTGTAAATTTCTCCCTGTCATAAAATTACTCGAAAAGATAAATTCAATCGCTTTAATTATTTCACTATACCCAGCTTCTTTAGCTAATAGAGCTTTAGAAAAAGCCTTTTCTTTATAAGTGTCATCATCGTGGTCGTTAAATTTTATTAACGCTGGTGATATTGAATTAACTTTAACTTCAGGTGCCAATAAAGCAGAGAATGATAACGTTAAACTATTCATTGCTGTTTTACTTGCCGCATAGGCAATATGCTTTTTACTGCCCTTTTCAGCTACATAATCACTTATATGGATAACATCAGCAAAATCATTACTCTCTAAAAAAGCGTTTTTCAGTTGATTTTGAAAAGCTAAATTTATTTGATAAGGAATACCGGCATGTATTGTCATCATCTTATGCATTATTTCAGCTGCACTATAGTCTGATGTGTTTGTATCGTTGTTATCCGCAAGCCAATCCGACGCATTATGAATAATCGCATTTATGAGACTATATTTACTTTGTATATAATTAATAAAAAGTTCAACGGCTTCCTGATCATAAAAGTCGACTTGGTATAAATCTGCACCATTGGATGTTAATACATCAATGGAATCATATTTGGTACGGTAAGTACCTATTACCTGAAAACCATTACCTAAAAAATGCTCCGCAAGTTCAAGACCTAGGCGTTTGCCCACACCGGTTATAAGAATAACTGGCTTCATCGTAAAAATTCACTACGTGTTTGTATATTAGTCTTGAAAACGCCACCTAAAGCAGAGGTAGATGTGGTTGAATTAACATCCATAACCCCTCTAGATTTCACACAATAATGGGTAGCATTAATTGAAACAGCAACGTCTTGTGTTTGCGTTAATGTTTGAACTGCAACTAAGATTTGCTGAGTCAACCGCTCTTGTACTTGCGGTCTTTGAGCAAAAAAACTGACAATACGATTTAGTTTCGACAAACCGATAATTTTATTACTAGGTATATAAGCAACTTTAGCAAGACCGTCAATGGTTACAAAGTGATGCTCACAGGTTGAAATTAAATTAATGTCGGTTACTTTGATCATTTCATCAACCGCCATTTTATTTTCAATCATACTAATTGATGGGAAGTTTTCATAATTTAAACCCGCAAACACTTCATTCACATACATCTTGGCAATACGATGAGGCGTTTCAGCTAAACTATCATCGTTTAAATCAAGGCCCAGTGTACTTACAATTTCTGTGAATGCTGCTTCTATACGATTCTGCTTCTCTGAACTTGATAACTGATTGGGTATTAAAGGTGTTTCCAAACCTCTTTCAATTAATGTATCGCGAACTAAAATAGCTTCATTACTTATCATGTTTTTCTCCTTGTTCAGGTTGATAACATAAAGTTAACGATACAGAGTCAGCAAATCTTAAAGCATGTGGTTTGTCGATAGTTACTTTGGCAAAGTTTACCCAAGGATGACTACGACAAACCTCTAGTACATCACTGGTTAATTTTTCCAATAATAAAAAACGACCATTTTCAACGAGTGAGATGATATCTTTACAGATAACCTTATAATTCAGTGCATTATCAACATTATCATTAAGGCACATTCTATTTGCTGGATAATGTACTTCAGCATTAATAACAATATCTTGCTGTTTACTTTTTTCTTCTTCATTAAAACCAATAAACGTTCTCAGACGTAAATTTGTAATAGTTATAATTGCATTATTGCTCATAAATCAACCTGTTATTTTATTTATATCATTAATACCAATTCAATTAAGTTATTGCTCTCTTGTACTGGTTAAAATAAGTCAAGGCTACGTTCCTCTCAATCCCAATAGCTAGCTATTACTCAATCGAGCGCCTTGCCCTGATTCATTTTTCCTTCGTACAACAAGATCACAAACTTAATGGAACTGGTATAACTTCATTTTTATACGTTAAAAGATGTTTTAAAGTTCACCTTAATTAAGGTAATTAATAGTAAAGGTAATTAATAGAAAATGTTATATGAAATTAATAACCATATAAGAATTGTTAACACATATTTAATCGCTGGCTTTACTTTGCCAATTAAAATCTACCTTAGATAATGATTGACTAGATTTGTCATACTCATCCCAAAGCGTTTGATATGATTTATTTAATACAGGATGTTTTTCATTCTTGGCTACATCAGACAATGGCCATAGAACAAAAGCATTTTCTGTGATTTCGCCTCTTGGTACCGTTACACCTTCTATATTCCCTACAATAGAACCATAAGTTAGTATATCGAGATCTAACGTTCTAGAAGAAAACTTAGGTCCTGTGCGGGTTCGTTCATTATCATCTTCGATTTGTCTTAAAATGCTTGCAACTTTTGAAAGCGAAAAACTTGTATCGAAACCTGCGACAAGGTTTAAAAAATTATCCCCTATAAAACCAATTGGCTTACAATCATATGCATTTGATAAAACTAACGGTGAAAATATCAAATCTAATGTATCTAATGCGGCTATGATATTCTGTTCTCGGTTTATATTACTACCAAGACTTACATAAACTCTTTGCACTGACTGTACCTTTAAACTTTAAATGAAGATAAAATATCAATCTATATGAATATAAACAAAAAAGCGAACAAACTGATAACTTTATCTTAAACAGAACGATTAAGTTATCGTTCTTAGACAAAATAAAAATTAATAGGACACTCACTATAACTAAAAGTGGATGTACTAAATAAATCGCTAAATAATTTGTTAGTTATAAGATTGCTTGAAGGTTCAGCTCTTTTGATGCAAGTTCTACATTCTGATGCAAACTCATTTGCACATTGTCACCTTGCGATGGGTAATGATCTATAACGCCAAGGTTTGGTACCGGCATCATTAAGTGAAGTGAGGATAAATTCTCTTCGTAATTGTTCATCGGTATTTCATCCGCGCTGTTTGCTATCCAGCCGATGCAGTTCAAGCCATCTTTTTGAATAGCTTCAAGTGTTAGCATTGCGTGGTTTAGGCAACCCAGCTTCATATTAACAATTAAAATAACGTCCATTTTATGTGCTTGGACGAATTGCGGTAAATACACTTGTTCCGTTTCATTTAATACTAAAGGTAGCCTCCAACCTCCAGCTCCTTCGGTAATAATTACGTCAGGTTTATAAGTAGTTAAGCTATCAAAGTGACTGTTGATTAAAGGAATACTTAAAGAGATATTTTCTTTGGCTGCAGCAATATGTGGAGCGATAGGATCTAAAAAACGGATTGGGTTGACACTATTGATGCTTTGTCCTGAATTTGCGAAGTGCGTTAATAATAATGCATCTTCATTAATTAAATCATTTGTCTCTGGACACTTCTCACAGCCTGCAGCGATGGGTTTAAACGTAGCAACTTTGAAACTCGACTCACTTAATGCATGTGTAATCGCACTGGCAATAAAGGTTTTACCTGCATCTGTGTCTGTCGCTGTTATAAAAATTTTTTTCATTTATTATTCAACTTAATAACGAGGCCTGAATATAAGCTATAAGTTGCTGGATAAATACCACTTGGCTCAAGAAAGTCTTTGTAAGATTCAGACATCTTGAACCACTTATCTTTACCAGAAAGCCCCCTATTCTTCTTTTTTGCTAAGTGGTTAGCACCTAGCCCTTTTAACTCTCTCGCCAAATGAATAACGTTCTCATATTCAAGTACAATATCTTGAGATTTACTGTCAAATACATTTGAAGCATCTGTGTTAAAATAGGTTTCTAAATCTTGTTGTGTCTTAAAATCAATAACATGTTGGTCATCATCAACCTGCTTCCAAGAGGACTTCAATTCATGCAACGTACCATCCATCAGTGTAGTGAATATCAATAAACCACCCGGTTTTAAAACACGCATCATTTCAGAAACAGCAACTTCTAATGGCTCACACCATTGAATAACTAAATTTGAGTAGATGAAATCAACACTATTAGACTGTAAGGGTAAACTTAATGCATCAGCTTCAATCCAACTAATGTCTTTACTGCGTTTTTCTTTGGAAAATTGCAACATTTTCCTGGATAGATCTAAACCAATAACATGCTTGTATTTACTGGCGAGTAAGTCAGTAAAATATCCAGTTCCAGAGCCTAAATCGAGTACGGTTAAATCATTTCGATTAGGTAACCAAGGTAATAAATGTTTGCCTGAAAATCGCTGTAATCGAGCTGACGTATCATAAGACTCACTCGCATAGCCAAAGCTTCTTGCTAGCTTAATTCGCTTTTTTTCTTGTTCGGTTGTGCTGTTACCGCTTTCGTTTTCTTTAAGTGACATTAAATAATGGCCTTATTTATTTGTTCTGCTAAATATCTGATATCATTGTTATTATGGTTGGTACAAATGGTAACGCGTAACCTAGACGTACCCTTGGGAACGGTTGGAGGTCTAATTGCACTTACCCAAATCCCTGCATTTTTGAGCGCCTGACTCACTTTCATTGTTTTTGTTTCATCACCTAAAATAATGGCGTGAATTGATGACTCAGAAGATAATACTTCAATGTCTGAACTGAGTAGTGACTTAAATAAATGGCTTAAGTCAATTATTTTGTCTCTACGCCATTGCTCTTGAATCACTAATTCTATACTGGCTTTGGTTGCCCATGCAATAGCAGGAGAAATTGCCGTTGAATAGATATAGTGTCGACCAAAATTAACTAAATATTCGTAGATATCTTTGTCGCATGCGATAAAGGCACCACTTGTAGCAAGTGCTTTACCAAATGTCCCCATGGTAATATCTACTTCGGCCACGCTTGAACTGCCTTGTCCTTGTGAGCCCACTACACCTAAACTGTGCGCATCATCTAAAAAAAGTAGTGCGTTATGTTGTTTTGCGACTTCTTTTAATTCTGCAACATTAGCTTGATCGCCATCCATACTAAATACGCCTTCAGAGGCAATTAAACTGTTATTTGAAGGATTAGAATCAAGTAGTTTGTTTAAGTGGTTAATATCATTATGAGCAAACCTTTTAACAAGCGCTTCACTTGTTCTTGCGCCATCAATCATTGATGCATGGCTTAACTTGTCTAGAAAGAACTGTGCTTGATTTGTATTATAGTTTTTACCTAAAGTATCAAATAGAGCGACATTCGCTGAAAAGCCACTTGAGAAAAGTAAACAGTGACTTTTGTTTAACCAAGTACAAAGTGTTTCTTCGAGTGCTTGATGTGCATACTGATAGCCAGTAACCAAACTTGACGAGCTGGCACTGGCACCAAACCTATTAACGCCTTCAATCATGGCCTCATTTATTTTTGGATGTTGGTTAAGCCCTAGATAATCATTAGAAGAAAAATTAAGGTAAGCCCTACCATCAATAATGATATAACCTTCTTTTTCTGGATTATCTAAACACGAGCTTTGTATACAAACTCTTTCACGATATTGTGACTGAGAAACTCGCTCGTTCAACCTATCCTTAATAAAATCAAAAGCCACGGCGTTAATTTACTGCATTATAAAATAAGTCACTATTTTGTTGGTCAACAATAGCTGTGGTTAATATCTTTTCTTCAACTTCACTGTTATCTACGATTGTCTCTGTATTGATGCCCAGCTTATTAAATAATTGAATATCTTTATCTGTTTCTGGGTTTTCAGTTGTTAACAACTTACAGCCATAGAAAATTGAGTTAGCACCAGCAAGAAAACATAAAGATTGCATTTGTTCATTCATTTCTGAACGCCCTGCAGATAGTCTTACATGGCTTTGAGGCATCATAATACGCGCTACTGCGATACAACGAACAAAGTCGAAACTCTCTAGATCATCAACATTGGCAAGTGGTGTACCTTCAACTTTTACCAACATATTAATTGGTACGCTTTCTGGTTGCTTAGGTAAGTTTGCTAATTGCATTAAAAGTGAAGCTCTATCTACGGCTTCTTCTCCTAAACCAACAATTCCTCCGCTACAAACCTTCATACCGGCTGAACGAACATTATCAAGGGTATCTAAACGGTCTTGATAGGTTCTGGTGGTTATAATTTGGTTGTAATGCTCTGGTGATGTGTCTAGGTTATGGTTGTAATAATCTAAACCGGCATCTTGTAATTGTGAAGCTTGATTTTCTGACAGCATACCTAATGTCATACAAGACTCAAGCCCTAAAGACTTAACACCTTTAATCATATCAAGTACATAAGGCATATCACGCTCTTTAGGGTTACGCCATGCAGCGCCCATACAAAAACGCGTAGAGCCCATCTCTTTAGCTTTTTGAGCAGCTTCAAGAACTTTCTCTACTTCAAGTAAGCGTTCTTTTTCTAAATCCGTTTTATTACGAGCACTTTGAGAACAATATTTACAATCTTCAGGGCAAGCACCTGTTTTTATTGATAACAAAGTACTTACTTGTACTTCATTGGCATTAAAGTGTTGGCGATGGATTGTCTGTGCTTCAAACATTAAATCGTTGAAAGGTAAAGCAAACAGTGCTTCAACTTCTTTAATCGTCCAGTTATGTCTTATTTGACCAAGCTTGGTACTATTATGAGAATTTTGTTTTATTTGTTGTGTCATGCTAAAGAAATTCCGATTTGCATACGTGTTATTTAAGGGGTAGTCTATCGACCTCGATTATGATGTCAATATTTAGAGATGGCTTTAGTTTACTAATGAACAAAAAACACACAACGAACTCCCCCTTGAATACAGAATCCGATTTACTTAATTTCGACCGTGAAAACGTATGGCACCCTTACACTTCCATGAGTAACCCTTTGCCTTCTTATATGGTAGAAAGTGCGAAAGGTGTAGAAATAAAGTTAACATCTCAAGAGACACTCATCGATGGAATGTCATCTTGGTGGGCGGTATTACATGGTTACAATAATCCAGAGCTTAATAAAGCATTACATGACCAGATTGAAAAAGTATCACATGTGATGTTTGGCGGGCTTACGCACGAGCCTGCAATTAATTTATCTCAAAAATTAATTGCGCTAACCCCACCCGGGCTTGATAAGGTTTTTCTTTGCGATAGTGGCTCGGTTTCAGTAGAAGTTGCAATAAAAATGGCAATGCAATATTGGCAAAGTATCGGCAATGAATCTTCAAATAAAACAAAACTCTTAACGGTACGTAACGGTTATCATGGCGATACTTTTGCCGCTATGTCGGTATGCGACCCTGTTACAGGTATGCATCAAATTTTTGATAAAGTTTTAATGAAAAATATCTTTGCTCCTGCGCCTTTATCAACCTTTGGTGAAACGTTTAATGAAAAAGAGTTAGTTGAACTTGAAGCATTATTTATAAACCATCACCATGAATTAGCTGCTTTTATTATCGAGCCTATTGTTCAAGGTACAGGCGGTATGCGATTTTACCATCCTGATTATTTAAAAGCTTGCAGAGCCTTTTGTGATAAATACGATGTGTTGATGATAGCCGATGAAATAGCAACAGGCTTTGGTAGAACAGGTAAGTTATTTGCTTGCGAATGGGCAGATATTACACCAGATATCATGTGTTTAGGTAAAACCCTAACAGGTGGCTATTTATCACTTGCTGCGACACTGTGCAAAAATGAAATTGCCCGTGTAATCAGTCAAGGTGAAGCAGGTTGTTTTATGCATGGACCAACCTTTATGGGTAACCCACTTGCCTGTGCTGTCGCCAATAAAAGTATAGACATGCTGCTTGAAAATAACTGGCAAGCACAAGTAAGTAGCCTTGAGTGTCATCTAAACAATTACATAAAACCACTAAGTGAACATAAACGCGTAAAAGCAACTCGTGTTCTGGGGTCTATAGGCGCTGTGGAGTGTCATCAAAATGTTAATATCGCTGTGATTCAAAAACGCTTTGTTGAACTCGGCGTTTGGATCAGACCTTTTGGTCGCCTTATCTACATTATCCCCCCATTAGTTATTAATAAAGAACAAGTAAAGAAACTTGCTAGCGCTATCGAGCAAGTATTAGATGAAGAGGTTTGTTTTTTAAATTAACTTTCCATTGTGCTTTTGTTTTGTAATGCACGGTTTAATATTTGTATAATAAAACATCATTATAAAAGCTAAGGTGGGTATTTTTATACTCACCTTAGCAATATGAACAATATTTTACTTTTTTTGTGCTTTTTTCTTCTGTTTGATCAAGTTTTACTTGTTAAACAAATTGGGCAAGGTAACATACTTGCTTTAAAATTTATTCTGTTCAAGCACACGACAAATATCCGAAGTTTATCCTTCACAAAATAGAAAATGTCGATAAACGTGTTGAACAATTTACCAAAAGAGGTCATTTCATGTCAGTTATATCAATTACTGATGTATTAGCAGGTAAATACCCTGTTGATCAAGCTATCACTGTTCACGGTTGGATAAGAACCCGTCGTGACTCTAAAGCAGGCATTTCATTTTTAGCCATCCACGATGGTTCATGCTTTGATGCTATTCAAGCAATTGTGCCAAGTGAACTTGAAAATTATCAAAATGACGTTCTAAAACTCACCACCGGTAGTTCTGTAAAAGTAACAGGTACTTTGGTTGAATCTCCAGGTAAAGGTCAATCATTCGAAATACAAGCAACTGAAGTTGAAATACTTGGCCTAGTAGAAGATCCAGACACTTACCCAATGGCAGCAAAACGTCACAGTATTGAGTTTTTACGTGAACAAGCGCATCTTCGTCCAAGAACAAACATTGGTGGTGCTGTAACGCGTGTGCGTAACTGCTTAGCACAAGCTGTTCATCGCTTTTTACATGAAAAAGGCTATTTTTGGATTAGTACGCCACTGATCACCGGTAGTGACTGTGAAGGTGCTGGTGAAATGTTCCGTGTAAGTACACTTGATATGGAAAACCTTCCTCGTAATGATGAAGGTAAAGTAAACTACAAAGAAGACTTTTTCGGTAAAGAGACTTTTTTAACGGTTTCAGGGCAATTAAACGTGGAAACATACTGTAGTGCTTTATCTAAAGTATATACATTTGGACCTACTTTCCGTGCAGAAAACTCTAATACAAGTCGTCACTTGGCAGAGTTTTGGATGATTGAACCTGAAATTGCTTTCGCAAACTTAGCTGATGCAGCTGATTTAGCTGAAGAAATGCTTAAGTATGTTCTTAAAGCCGTTCTTGAAGAGCGTGCAGACGATATGGCTTTCTTCCAACAACGTGTTGATAAAACGGTTATTGAACGTTTGAATTCTGTTATTAAGTCAGACTTTGTTCGTTTAGATTACACTGATGCAATTACTATTTTAGAAGGTTGCGGTAAGAAGTTTGAAAACCCAGTTTCTTGGGGGGTTGATTTAAACTCTGAACACGAAAGATATTTAGCTGAAGAACACTTTAACGGTCCTGTTGTGTTACAAAACTACCCGAAAGATATTAAGTCATTTTATATGCGCTTAAATGAAGACGGCAAAACAGTTGCTGCAATGGATATTTTAGCGCCAGGTATTGGTGAGATTATTGGTGGTAGCCAACGTGAAGAGCGCCTTGATGTGCTTGATAGTCGTCTTGCAGAAATGGGACTAGATAAAGAAGATTATAGCTGGTACCGTGATTTACGTCGTTACGGAACCGTTCCACACTCAGGTTTTGGTTTAGGTTTTGAACGTTTAGTTGCTTATGCAACCGGTATGCAAAACGTTCGTGATGTTATCCCTTTCCCAAGAACGCCTAATAGTGCTTCTTTCTAGAGATTGAGATGTTTAATAGATAAAAAGGTGGAATGTATTCCACCTTTTTTTATGTCTTTTAAAAATGACTCAGCAAGTTATACCAATTGAATTAAATATGTGATCTACTTTATACGTAGAGAAAATAGCCAAATACAAGACATTTTTTTAAGTAACTAGTTGTTCAGGACAATAAGCTCCTGCATTGTCTAATAAGGTGCATCCATGCACCGTTAATTATTAAAGAAATAACGAAGTAGTTGGGAATTTTAACAAGTAGAAATGATCACATATTAAATGATATTGGTATTCTAACTAAGATTTCAAATAAGCCTCTTAATATACTAGGTGTTTACCCTATTGCCAAAAAGTGACTTTATCTACTAATGTTTTTTTGGGCTTTAATCTATCTTTTTTACAGGGTGTCCCGACATAAAGAAAACCGACAATTTCGTCCTGTTCACTTATGCCTAAACCTTCTTTTACTTTCTCATTAGCAGCTAATGCACCGGTTCGCCACATAGCACCATAACCTAATGCCACACAGGCCATTTGCATAGCATGTACACAACATCCTGCGGTAATTAATTGTTCTTTTAGAGGGACTTTATCATGCGTTTTATATTGCGTACTGACAACAATAATCATAGGGGCGCGAAATGGCATTTTAGCTATTTTCTCTAGATTTGCACCTTCTGTTTCTATTGATGAACTAACAAAAAGGTCACTTATTTTTTTTAATCCATCGCCTGTAATAACATGAAAGAACCATGGTTTAAGTGCAGCATGATCTGGCACTCTCATTCCAGCATCAATAATTAACTCGAGACTGTCTTTGCTCGGCTTAGGCTCTGTTAATAAGGGGGTTGATTGTCTTTGTGTGAGCAAATTGATTGCTTTCATTGATGATACTAATTCCGTTAATTAAGTGTGCTACTTTTTCATGAGAAAAATAGATAAATACAAGGCTTTAATCTACTAAGTAGTTATTCTATTTTTATATTTGATAGCGCAGTCGTTATGTATTTTGGCCATTAAAATGAACAGATAATTAATGGACTTGGTATTATGTACCTAATTTGAAACGTTTTGATACATCATCATCTTATATATTTACGATGAATTTAACAATAATGATTGCGTAAAGCGTATAATAACGTGTTCTGTAAGGAATGATAAATATTTTAATGGAAGTCTCTCAATGCAAGTCCCTATTGCCTACTTTGCTGTTTTACTCATTTGGTCTACAACCCCACTCGCCATTGTTTGGAGTAGTGAAACAATACCACCTACCCTTGCTGTTTTAATGCGAATGACGATAGCGCTTATCTTAGGCTATGTGATTATTTATCATCAAAAGATATCTGTTCCTTGGAGTAAAACAGCATTACGTTTGTATGGGTTTTCTGGGATCGGTGTATTTGGAGGCATGACGTTCGCCTATTTAGCTGCAACTTACCTGTCTTCGGGTATTATGTCTTTAGTTTTTGGTCTCGCCCCAATAATTTCTTCAATACTCGGTTATAAGATACTTAATGAAGCAAAGCTGTCACATTTAAAAAAAATAGCGATGCTTATTTGCTTGGTCGGTTTAGCCATTGTATGTGCTGATAATATAGCTTTAAAAGATACAACTTTAAAACACCAGTCAATGTTAGGTCTAGTGCTAGTATTAGCGGCTGTATTTTTCTTTAGCTTAAGTGGTGTCTTGGTTAAGAGTGTTAAAATAGATATACATCCCTTCGCTACAACGATGGGTACCTTATCTGTATGTACGCCATTATTTTTCGTAAACTGGCTTATTTTAGACGGTACCTTTAGTGCTGATGCTTGGTCGTATCGCTCAATCCTATCTACACTATATTTAGGTATATTTGGCTCATTAATCGGCTTTTATGCTTATTACTTTGTGTTACAAAAGCTACAAGCGAGTACTGTCTCACTTATTACCCTAATTACGCCCGTTGTGGCGATAAGTATAGGTACCTTGTTAAATAAAGAGCCGCTTACCACGCCATTAATCGTTGGCGCTTCAATTATACTATTTGGCTTAGTGCTTTATCATAAGAAAATGATATTTAAAAAATAGTATTAAAGCTCAGAGAAAGTGGGACGTGGTTGTGCATATTTAATCACAAGTAAATGATCAATACTGGTATAGCGCCCACCGCCAATGAAAAATAAAGCGAGTAACATAATAAAATAAGTAATAGAGAACTCTACACCATTGTTTAATACAACAATTGATCCCTTTTCATATAACCATTGTGTATTGCCATTCTCTTCTAAAATATTTTTCATCACCTCTAATCTTTTACCCGCTTCCACACTATTTTCAAGGCTTTTTTCGGCCTGTTCAATACCAAAAAAATCAAGCACTCTCGCTGGGCTTATTTGAGCGTTAGTCGGAGTTATTGCAAACCATCCATTTTCAGCATGTACACTGGTTGCTGCAACAATCATAGTGAACATAAGCGGAATACAAAACAGTCGGGTGAACATACCGAGTAGTAATAAGATACCACCTAATAACTCAACTAAAATGACAATATTTGCCAACAAGGTAGGAAAAGGTAACCCTAAGCCCCATTCATCATTTCCAAACCAAGCGATAATGCTAGGGTCGGCCATAAGTGAAAGCCAGCTTAGCGTTTCATCATTAAAGAGTTGCGTTTTACTTAAGCCAGCCATTATAAAAATGGGTGCTAAGTAAATTCTAATGAACAATGCGGGTAAGCCATCAAAAGAGTTTAAGCCTTTTGTAAACTGATAATACAGTGTCGTTTTTTTCATAGTATTGTTACTTTATACGTTAAATACAGTGCTATTTTGAATAAGAGCGTAATAAAAAAATAATAATGTAATTTTAAATTTTTGTATTAATTGAAAATACGCATTTATTTACAATCTTATTTCGAAAAATGTTATTTATTAATGTACTATAGTAGTTATTACAGCAACTGTACATAAATCATACAAATGCGACCCAATATATAAATAAAAAAGGACTAGGCCTTAACATTATGAAATCAATTGTTAATCTTATAAAACGTTTATTCGTTGCTTTTTGGAAGTTACTCTCTGTTACCCGCTCAATTATTGTAAACCTTATCTTCTTTGGTATTCTATTTGTCTTATTCGCCGCATCCACAGCTGATACAGAACAAATTATCGTTCCAGAAGGCAGTGCCCTTGTCCTTAATATCGTCGGTGACGTTGTAGAACAAAAGCGTGAAATAAACCCCATTGACGCCCTCGTTTCAGAAGCTATAAAAGAACAAGAAGAAAACCCCGAAGTGCTGGTAACTGATATCACTAAAGCGATTGCACATGCTAAAAATGATGATCGGGTTAAAATATTGGTATTGCAATTAAGCGGTATGCGAAGTGTTGGTTTGAGCAAGTTACAAGATATAGGCGCTGTACTTGAAGATTTTAAAAGCTCAGGCAAAGCGATTGTTGCATTGAGTGATACTTATTCACAAGATCAATATTATTTAGCGAGTCATGCAGATAAACTTTGGTTAAATCCAGAAGGCTTTATGTTATTTGAAGGCTATGGACGTTATGGTATTTACTTTAAATCAGCTTTAGAGAAACTTTCAATTAATCAACATGTATTCAAAGTTGGTACTTATAAGTCTGCTGTAGAGCCTTTTATTCGTGACGATATGTCTGATGAAGCTAAAGAAGCGAATAAGCTTTGGTTATCAGATTTATGGACACAATATAAAGACGATATTGCAAAACAAAGAGACATTGATGTTAATAATTTTGATGAAAGCATGGAGTCTTTATTAATAAAGCTTGAAGCTTCAAAAGGTAACTTTGCAGAATATGCTCTTCAAAATAAGTGGGTTGATGAATTAAAAACCCGTGAAGAAATGCGAAATGAACTTATCGGCCTTGTAGGTAGTAACAAAAAAGGAACGAGTTTTAATCAAGTTAGTTTCTCTAGTTATCTTGATGCGACCTCTATGCCTGACCCATTAGCACAAGCTATGGAAGATAAAAATTCAAGTAAAGTAGCTATTATTGTTGCTAAAGGTACCATTTTAAACGGTAATCAAAAAGCAGGCACTATTGGAGGCGACTCCACTGCCCGTTTATTACGTAAAGCCCGTAATAATGAAGACGTAAAAGCAGTTGTACTTCGTGTAGACAGCCCTGGTGGCAGCGCATTTGCTTCTGAAATCATTAGACAAGAGGTAGAGCTTTTAAAAGCTGCAGGTAAACCGGTAGTCGCTTCTATGGGTACTTATGCTGCATCTGGTGGATATTGGATATCTGCTCCTGCAGATAAAATTATTGCTTCTCCTGCTACTATAACTGGCTCAATTGGTATTTTTGGCATGATGATGACTTTCGAAGATACGCTAGCGAAAGTAGGTGTTTATACTGATGGTGTAGGCACTACAGATATCGCAGGTTTAAGTGCTACCCGACCTTTAACGGAAAATATGGGCAAGTTATTTCAAATGAACGTTGAGCGTGGCTATCATAATTTTTTAACGCTAGTTTCAGAAAATAGAGATATGAGCATGGAAGAAGTAGATGCCGTAGCTCAAGGTAGAGTTTGGTCAGGTGTAAGAGCTAAAGAATTAGGCTTAGTAGATGAATTAGGTAATTTAGATGATGCTGTAATCGCAGCTGCTTCTCTTGCCGAGTTAGATGTTTATGACACATTACTGGTAGAGAAAGAACGATCTGAACGTGACATAATGATTCAAAAAATATTTGGTCAACAAAGCTACTTAGCTAATTTAATAAAATCTGATGCACAAAACGATTTTACCAAGCAAACTTCATCATCAACTATCACTCAAATGCTCTCTTTGTTAATGAATGAAGTTGAAAAATTAGACAACTTTAATGACCCACAAGGTATGTACATCTTATGTACACATTGCCTAGAAAGTCACTAATTATTGAGTTGAAATGTTAAAGAAAAAAATATATGTCGCCTACACGGGCGGCACTATAGGAATGAAAAAAAGTGACCAAGGTTTTGTACCTGTCAATGGTCACTTAACCTCTGCTATTAATGCCCTGCCCGAGTTTCATCGCGAAGAAATGCCACAGTTTACAATCAATGAATATCAGCCAATCATTGACTCTTCAAATATGACGCCAAGTGATTGGCAACGAATTGCCGATGACATAAAACACCATTATGACGATTACGATGGTTTTGTGGTATTACACGGCACCGATACCATGGCATATACAAGCTCTGCATTATCGTTTATGTTTGAAAACTTGCAAAAACCCGTTATTGTTACTGGCTCACAAATTCCTTTGAGTCAGTTGAGATCCGATGGCCAAGTCAATGTTTTAAATGCTTTATATATAGCAGCAAACTACCCGATTAATGAAGTTGGTTTGTTTTTTAATAATCGCCTTTATCGTGGCAACCGCTGTATAAAAGCTTATGCTGACGGATTTAATGCTTTTGATTCGCCCAACATGCAACCACTGCTTGAAGCGGGTATTAATATTTCAGTACTTGCAGGTGAAGTTGCTAGCTCAAACTTAAGCGTTCAGGAACCACTCAAACTTAATCGAATTGTTCCGCAGCCTATTGGAGTTGTTCACCTTTACCCAGGGATAAGTAGTGAGCTGCTAAAAAATGTCATTAGACAACCGGTTAAAGCCTTAATTCTTAGAAGTTATGGTGTTGGCAATGCGCCTCAAGACGAAGCACTACTTTCATGTTTAGCACTTGCAAAACGCCAAGGAATTATTGTCGTTAACTGTAGCCAATGTATTAAGGGCAAAGTGAATATGTCAGGTTATGCAACGGGCAATGCATTAAGTGAAGCAGGCGTAATTAGTGGTTTGGATATGACACTTGAAGCGACACTCACGAAATTGCATTACTTATTAAGTCAAAATTATGATTACGATAAAATATGTGAAATGATGCAGAAAAATCTACGAGGTGAATTAACACACTAGGCGTTTTAAAAAAGATGTAAGAGTTTATCACCCTAAAAAGCGTTATTTAATCTGAACTCGGTTTAAAAAAATAACTTAATTTCGCGAAGTTTATTGATTTAAATGAAGAAAACAACTCTAGCTTGATAGTGTTTATTGATTCAAGGCGAGTTCAGGTTATTTATATAGCGTTTTTTATTTTTATATTGCCACTTAGAATATAACTAAATATCTTTAAAGTGAGCAATATCACTTACTGGGTTTGATGGCTTATCACATTTTTCCATCGGCTCATCCGTATCACTTCCTGACATGTAAGCTTTAATTTCACGTTTTGTTTTAGTGACAATTTCACCATTGGGGCCAATCGTAAGCATTTCATCGTTATGTTGCATTTTAGCTTGATAAGCCATTGTTAATTGTAATGCTGTAGCACGTTGCGCTTTATCAACCGGTGTACCTTCTGGCCATTTACCGGTTTCTGCTGCGCACTTTAAGCGTTGGTACATGCTTTCTGGCATGTTAGTGATAGTTTCTTGTAAGTTCATAGGTATCCTAGGTAGAGATAATAACTTTTATAGAGGAAGGTTATGATCTTTTCTTTTGTTGAAATTTAAAAATAAGCATTCTAACGCGAATAACAATATATAAAATAAAGCCGATGATTGAACTTACCATTGCTGTTGTATGTTGCCAAGTGCCCTTCTCGACATTATCCCAAAACATAAATAAGAAGCCACCACAAAATAAAAGCATCGCTAAAAATGAATAATTCATTAAACGTTGCGCTTTTTCTATTTTATTTGTATTAGATAACCGCGTAATTTTTTCTGGGTCTAAGCCTTTAAGTTCTAATCCACAATGTGAACAACTTGAGGCTTTATCTGATATTTTTTTATTACAACCTGGGCAATGTATGACAGCCATAAATTTACTTCTTTGTTAATTAAATTTAACCAAACTAAATCATTTGAACGGAGTGTGATTGTTTGCTTTAGTGATATTCTACAGAATTAGCGGTTATAAAAGAATAAAAAAACGCCCATAAGGGCGTTTTATTTAAATACGTTTTAATGAAAAAGGGTTATTCCTTACTCGGATTTTCTTTTTCAAAACGCTCTTCCCAAAAAGTAGCGTTTTTAATACCTAATGACTTAGGATCAAATGTATATTTCTCTACACCGTCAGCTTGCTGTTTTTCATAATCCTTCAAGGCTTTAACCGCAGGTTTAGACATAAAGAATATAATGATAATACCAATGATATTTAACCACGCCATCATACCAACACCGATATCGCCAAGACCCCATGCGATGTTAGCGGCTTTAATGGTACCGTAGAAAGTAGCTGACATAATAACAACTTTAAGCGCAAAAATAGCACCCGGTAACTTAAAAGTACGTTTAATGTAATAGATATTATTTTCAGCAATAAAGTAATAAGCTAGTAATGTAGTAAAAGCAAAGAAGAACAAGGCTAATGCAACAAATGGCTTACCAACACCAGTGAAAACACTTTCAACCGCTAATTGAGTAAAGGCTGGACCATTCGCCACAACATCTGACGCCACGTTTTGAATGATAAACGTCTCATCTGCACCATGAACGTTGTATACACCTGTTATTAAGATCATAAAGGCGGTAGCTGAACAAACAAATAAGGTATCAATATAAACAGAAAATGCTTGAACTAAACCTTGTTGAGCCGGATGTTGCACCTCTGCAGCAGCAGCGGCATGTGGCCCCGTACCCTGTCCTGCTTCATTCGAATAGACTCCACGTTTAACACCCCAACCAATTGCAGCACCAACACCTGCCATAGGTGAGAAGGCATCGCTAACAATTAACATAAATACACCCGGTAATTGTGTGTAATGTAAAGCGATTATTACTAAAGATATTAAGATATAAGCAAGCGCCATAAAAGGTACGACAACTTGTGTAAAGTTAGCAATGCGCTTAATGCCACCAAATATAATAAAGCCAAGCAGTAAAACAATCAGCGTACCAGCATAAAGTTTTGCATAACTTATCATGCCAAAAGCATCGCTAACAAAATGACCACTGTTAGAAAAAACTTGCTCTATAGCCGTACCGATGGTGTTCGATTGAACGGTAGGTAATAAAATACCTGTTGCAATAATAGTTGCGATAGCAAAAATCCACGCGTACCACTTTTGCCCCATCGCTTTTTCAATATAATAAGCTGGGCCACCATGGTAGACACCATCATGTTCTTCTTTATATATCTGCGCATTAGTTGATTCGATATAAGCCGTTGCAGCGCCAAAAAAGGCTACAACCCACATCCAAAATACCGCACCTGGTCCGCCAAAACCAATCGCGGCAGCAACACCGGCAATGTTACCGGCACCAACTCTGCCTGATAATGACACTGCGAGTGCTTGGAATGAAGAGATACCTTTGTCAGAGCTTTTACCCGAGAGTAATAAACGCCACATTTCACTGAATTGTCTCAGTTGTACAAAGCGTGTAAGTACTGTGAAAAATAACCCTGCACCTAAACATAAATAAATAAGTGCTGAGCTCCAAATATAACCGTTAATCGTGTTTACTAGTTCTTGCACGTGGTATTCCTTTTATTGTTGTTATTATCGTTGTTGTTTTTCATGCTAATTACCTTAAATAAAAATTATCTATGTATCGAAAATATCTATGTATCGAAAATAATATCGAAACCAATACCGAAACTGGAATCGGTTTATCTTAAATCATCAACCATATGATAAACACCTGTTAAAAAGTCTCGACCTAACAGGTTACTACGAGCATCAGACCAGCCAACACTGAAATCAGGTAGTAGGTCGTTATCTTTAAATGGCATTTCAATGGTATAAGCTAAACATTTAAAGTGGTTACCTACCCAGTTTGTTCCAACCGTGGGCTCCGCTTGGCCTGGTTCGTCTTTATCATAACCACGATCGTCTTGAAATTCTGGTGTTATAGATAACATGATGGCTTTAAATTTGTCTTCTAATGCTTTATGACGCGCATCGTAATTAACAACACCTTCACAGCCAGCAACAAAGTTAATAGGTAAAGCTTCGTCACCATGAACATCTAAGAACATATCAACACCCGTTTCGAGCATTTTCTCTCGAACTAAATATACTTCAGGGCTACGCTCCATAGTGGGATTTAGCCATTCACGATTCAAGTTAGCGCCAACAGCATTGGTACGTAAATGACCTCGAACACTGCCATCTGGGTTCATATTTGGCACAATATAAAAAACCGCCCTGTTTAAAAGATCACGAGCAACACCATCATCTTCATCAAGTAAGCGTTCTAGGAAGCCTTCAATAAACCATTCGGCCATTGTTTCGCCCGGGTGTTGTCTTGCTGTTAACCAGATAACCGGTTTACCTTCCCCTTCCTCACCTACTTTTAAAAGACTTATGTCACGACCATCAATCGTTTGGCCTAATACCTGTAGATGACAGTCTATATGCATTTGCGCTGCATGCACTAAATCTTGATGACGTTCATAACTATAAGGAGCAAAGTAGGCAAAATACACAGAATCGAACTCTGGCGTTAAAGTAAAAGTTAACTTTTCACCATCGTAGCTTGTTGGCACGCGAAACCAGTGCTCTCTATCATATGAGGCAACTGCCTGGTAGTCATCCCAACCATCAACGTAGGCTGCTCCACCTGCATTATTTATATGCATAACATGCTCTACACGTTCATGATTAGTTTGCGGTGATGTTTGTAATTTGAAATGAAACCATTGGTAGAAATCTGATTGGTTATCATGTTTGATTTCAAGCTGTATATTACTTGGGTTACTTGCATCTAAGACGCGGATATTTCCACTGTCAAAATTGTCAGAAATTTGCATTTTATTAATCCCTAATAGATTATTACTTTAAACCATAAGCCTCTTTATTGAGGACTTAAACGGGCGGATTGAAAAAATCATTGCAGACAGTTTACACAAAGCTAGAGAGGATCACTAGACGCAATATAAGAAGTTAATAGAATAAAATGTTATAGGTGAGCAAAACTTATACGATATATCTCTACACAAGTAAAAGCTAAGAAAAACAGCAGGTACAAAAGTAGAAAACTTATTAATACCAATTCAATTAAGTTATTGCTTACTTGTACTGGTTAAAATAAGTCATGGCTGCGTTCCTCTCAATCCCAATAGCCAGCTATTATTCAATCGAGCGGCTTGCCTTGATTCATTTTCCTTCGTATAACAAGATCACAAACTTAATTGAACTGGTATAAATGATATGGCTAGCTATAAGCCGAACTCTGGCTTTTAGTCTTTCTTTTTATTAAAAGAAGTAGGTAATAACTCTACCCCAACCATCTTGCCGAGCTTTAGCAGTAAAGGAATTGTTATCGGTGCAAACGGTAAAAGCGCAAATATCCCTAACCCCGTGCCTTTTAGCAAATCAAAAAACTGAGCGTTGGCTATTTTCAATTCACTCTTACTGGCTTTTTTCAGGGTGAGTTTACGATATATAGATAACATTTCTATGGTTTCTTGTTTCTCTTGGGCAAGAGCTTCTTTGAAGCTAAGCATTTTCCCTTTAAAATCAAAGCTTGCTTTAAATTTTTGATACTTAGTCTTTTTATTCATTATTTATTGCCTGTTATCGCTAGGATTTATTTATAAAGTGCGCAGAAACAACCCTAATTCTGTCGAATACCCCATTGAACGGCCAATGACTTCATTATTGCTATCTAACACATAGTAACTAGGATAAGCAGAGATAGAAAACACTTGCTTGATACTTTCATTTCCCAAAGCAACAGGAAATGTTAACTGGTGCTCGTTAGTAAAATCGTGAATCTCTTCTACATTAGCATAGTCTAAAGCAACAGCAATGACATCAATATGTTCATTTGATTCATACAAAGACTGTAAGTTACTAATACTCGCGTGGCAAATAGTACACCAAGGAGCAAAAAAATAAATCACAGTTTTTTTACCTTGTACATTAAGTGATATTTCATCACCATCTGTTGTTGGTAAAACAAATAGTTTGTTTACTACATTTTGGTTATCACGGTTAACAAAAGGGTTTTCATCTACGCTCACCATATTTCTTTCTTGAAAAAGAGAGATTGCCTGAAAGGCGAGAAAAGCGATAAAAGCTTGAATAAGCATACTGCGTATCAAATAAACCTCCTAAAAATAAAAACGTGCCTATAAGATTTACCTATAGACACGTTTCACTTAAGTTTTAACAAAACATCCAAACTACTTGATGTTTGTTATGCCACCCATATAAGGCTGTAGTGCAACGGGTATATCAACAGAGCCATCTTCTTGTTGATAATTTTCAAGTACAGCAACAAGCGTACGACCAACAGCTAGACCAGAGCCATTTAAGGTATGAAGTAACTCAGGTTTATTTGTTTCACTGTTTCTAAAACGAGCTTGCATACGTCGTGCTTGGAAGTCGCCCATGTTCGAGCATGAAGATATTTCACGATAAGTGTTTTGCGCTGGTAACCATACTTCTAAGTCGAATGTTTTTGTTGCACTAAAACCTACATCGCCACTACAAAGTGCCATGGTACGGTACGGTAACTCTAACTTTTCAAGGATTGCTTCAGCATGCCCTGTCAATTCATCAAGCGCCTTAAAAGACTCTTCAGGTTTAACAAGTTGTACCATTTCAACCTTATCGAATTGGTGTTGACGGATTAAACCGCGTATATCACGACCACCAGAGCCCGCTTCACTTCTAAAACATGGTGTGTGCGCTGTCATCTTAATAGGCAACTGATTTTCATCAACAATTTCGTCTCTGAAAACATTCGTCAACGGAACTTCTGATGTAGGAATAAGCGAGAATTTTTTATTTGATAAGTCTGTGTGAAATAAGTCTTCACCAAATTTTGGTAATTGACCTGTTCCATACAAAGAGTCGGCGTTAACAAGATAAGGGACGTACATCTCTTGATAACCATGTTCTTGTGTATGCATATCAAGCATAAATTGAGCAAGCGCGCGGTGTAATTTAGCTATTTGTCCACGCATTACAACAAAACGCGTTCCAGCAAGCTTAGCGCCGCTTTCAAAGTCTAAGCCTTTTTCAATACCTAAGCCTACATCAACATGATCTTTAACTTCAAAATCAAATGTTCTCGGTGTGCCCCACTGTTTAATTTCAACATTGTCATCTTCATCAGCACCTTCCGGTACTGATTCGTGAAGTACATTGGGTATAGCACTAGCAATATCATTAATTTGATTAAGCACTGCATCTTGTTCTGCTTTAGCAGCGTCAAGCTCTTCACCAAGTTGACTTACAGCAGCTAATAAAGGAGCGATATCTTCTCCGCGTGCTTTAGCTTGACCAATAGACTTTGAACGGGTATTACGTTCATTCTGTAGCTCTTGTGTTTTAACTTGTATCGCCTTACGTTGTTCTTCTAACGCTGAAAGCTTTTCTTTATCTAAAGTAAATCCACGCTTTGCCAATTGTACGGCAATGTTATCTAAATCTGTTCTAAGTTGTTTTGCATCAAGCATAATAAGTCACTTAACTATTTTGTGTTTAAAGTTGTTCAATAATTTTGTTGGTTTTTCATTTTAACTTAGATAATGAGTGAACTTTATCATTACCCTATAAATTTCCCCCATTATACATACGTACAACGCGAGTGTTTAGCAAAAGTTAATATGTTTAAGCTGTTTTTGTATTTCTTACCGCTATTTTATGTTTGAGTTATACCTAGTATGTATATTTCTTGTCTTTTTAGGAGCTATACCTTGCTAAATAGAGATTTAACCTGAATTATAAGCTTCTAATACTTTGATAATGCTGAGACTAAATATAAACCTAACGCCGCAGCTGCAATACATAACGAAACGTTTAAGAGGATATTTAAACTGGCTTTGAGCAAATAACCTTGCTGGAGTAATAATAAAGTATCAATTGAAAAGGTTGAAAAGGTTGTGAATGCGCCTAAAAAACCAATACCTAAAAGAGTTTTGTGAACTGAAACATTAAGAATTTGTAAATCTATGAGTTGAAATAATATCCCCATTAGCAAAGAGCCCACTATATTTACCATCAAAGTAGCAAAAGGAAAGCCTTTACCAAGCCAACTTAACACCACTTGTGAAATATAAAAACGCAAACTAGCACCTAAGGCTCCTCCTAAAGCGACAAATGCATATAATGTAAATTGATTAATACCGTTGGTCATTACTATCTCTGTTTAGTTGATTTAGATAATTCAGTTTATCTTTTAATTGTTTTTCTAAACCACGTTCTGTCGGTTCATAGAAGTTTGTATCAAAGTCCGAAGCTTTTGCTAATGCTTCGGGAAAATAGTTTTCACCGCTTGCAAATGCATTGGGTTCATTATGTGCATAACGATAAGACTCGCCATGACCCAAATCTTTTGTGATATAGCTTGTAGAGTTTTTTAGGTGTTCTGGTACATCGAGACTTATTGTTTGCTCTGCAAGAAGCTTCGCTTTATTAAAAGCTTGATAAACCGCATTACTTTTAGGGGCCAACGCCATATAAACACTTGCTTGTGCTATAGCTCTTTCTCCCTCGCCTGGACCAACACGATGAAAAGTATCCCAGGCATTAACGGCTAATTGCATAGCTCTGGGATCAGCATTACCTATGTCTTCACTCGCAATGGCCAACAGTCTTCTTGCCACATATAAAGCATCACCGCCGCCTTTTAATATCCGGGCATACCAATATAAGGCCGCGTTTGGATCAGAGCCTCGAACAGATTTATGAAACGCACTGATTAAATCGTAAAAAGCATCACCGCCTTTGTCATACAAAGCTATTTGGTTACCAGCAACTTGTGCGACAAGTTTTTCAGTTATTAAAGCTTGCGTTTGTACATCAATTTTATGAGTAAAAGTTGCAAGACAATTTTCAACTAAATTAAGTAATCTTCTAGCATCTCCTGCAGCTCTGTTTAATAAACTTTGTTTACCGTCTTTGGTTAATTCAATCTTAATATTTTGAGTAGCAAAATAGTCGACCGCTCTATCTATGACACTAATGAGCGATTCAGGTGGTATTTTTTTCAGTGTATAAACCCGGGTTCTTGATAAAATCGCCTGATTCAATTCAAACGCAGGGTTTTCTGTGGTTGCGCCAATAAATATGATGGTGCCATCTTCAATAAAAGGTAAAAAAGCATCTTGTTGGCTTTTATTGAAACGATGAACTTCATCGACAAATAAAATTGTTTTACAGCTTTTGGCTTCATCTGTACTTATATTAGAAGCTCTAAATTTGGCTTGCTCTATCGCTTGCCTTATTTCTTTTATACCTGAGGTTACCGCTGAAAGTCTTTCTATATGTGCATTTGCGTGTAGGGCAATAATTTCTGCTAGCGTTGTTTTACCCGTTCCTGGAGGTCCCCAAAAAATAAGGGAATGTGGTTTGCCCTGCTCAATAGAAAGCCTTAACGGTGAGTTCGCAGACAGTAAATGATCTTGACCTACATAGTCATTTAAAGTGGTGGGTCTAAGTGTGGCAGCCAAAGGCACATAGCCTTGTTGGCTTTGAGAAGCTGATGGTTTAGAGTTGACAAACAAGTCATCTTCTTCAAAACCTAACTGTTGTGTATCGTTATCCATATAAGCGCTTAATGATAGTTGATGGTAATAAATTTCGTTAATTTATTAGCTAAATCACTGCTGTCGGTAATCATTAACTGAAATGCCATCGGGTGCTTCAAACTTAAATAAAGATGCGGGTGGTGGTTTTATTCCATCAAATTGGGACAAAGTAATTAGGCTTACTTGCCCTGTTGCATCAAGAAAGGCAAATGTTGATAACACTTCTCCTAAGTCGGTCGAAGTAAAGGTAAGCGTAAGCGATTTAACTTGACTATCAATATCTTGACTTGAAATAACATAGCGCGTTTTACTCGCATCTTCAGTAGCTTGCTTTGTAACATGATACAAATCCCACAACGATTCATCGTTGCTTGTTAAAAGGAGCAAAGGCGTTTTTGCAGTGGCCGTAGAAACGCTATAAACGCTTGCTTCATCAATCCAAGGGTTGTAAAACCAAACCTCATCGTTTTGTGAAATAATATAGAGCTCATCTGGTTCAAACGTTTCCCAGTATAAAGAATTAGGCTTTTGTAACGCTAATTTACCTTTACTTTCTTGCAGTATCTCGCCAGATTCCATCATCACTTTTTGCGTAAACTGCGCTGAAAAAAAACTAAGTTGACTTAATTTAGCTTTTAAACTTTGTTTAACTTTATTATCAGTTTGAACCGCTTGCTGTAAATTTTCATGTGATACTGAACTCTTTTGGCTCGATGCCTCTTCAATAACCAGTTTTTCCTGTGTTGATTCAAAGCTTGATGCACAGACAGAAAAGCACATTGAAGATGATAATATGAGTGATGAAAATAAAATATACTTATTCATGGGTGACCTATTTAAACAATGATTTTCTTAAAGACATATCTTTAAAAATGTCTTAAAAAAAATATACACAAATGTTTCATAACATTCATTGTAGCGCTTGTACTGTAATGTAAATTGAAAAACCTAACTCAGTGAGACCGGCGGTGGCGCTAAGACTTCACGTGCACCATTTGTTCCTGGTGTAGAAACCACGCCTTGATGTTCCATTTGCTCAACGATGCGGGCAGCGCGGTTGTAACCAATTCTAAACTTTCTTTGTACACTAGAGATAGATACACGGCGTGTGGTTGTAACAAAATCAATGGCTTCATCATATAGTGTATCAAGCTCTTCTTCACCCTCTGCCCCTTCTGGTTGCTCACCAGGAAGAAGAATATCTTGCTCATTGCCACCCGATAGTATCTCTTCAATATAATCTGG
Organism: Colwellia sp.; assembly: GCA_049607625.1. Taxonomy (GTDB): domain Bacteria; phylum Pseudomonadota; class Gammaproteobacteria; order Enterobacterales; family Alteromonadaceae; genus Colwellia. The sequence continues at coordinate 18,597 of JBMYWR010000004.1, read as the reverse complement.
CTCGCCTCTAGACTTCCAGTCATCTACAACCGCATGTACTTCATGATCATCAATAAAAGCACCATGAACACGTGTTGGTACACCTGTACCCGGCGGTAAGTAAAGCATATCCCCCATACCCAATAGTTGCTCTGCCCCTTGTTGGTCTAGAATGGTTCTTGAGTTCAACCCTGAAGACACTTGGAAAGCCATTCTCGTTGGAATATTAGCTTTAATTAAACCCGTTATGACATCTACAGAAGGTCGTTGTGTTGCTAAAATAAGGTGAATACCGGCTGCCCTCGCTTTTTGAGCGATACGTGCAATAAGTTCTTCAACCTTTTTACCTACAATCATCATCATGTCGGCGAATTCATCAACAATAACGACGATGCTCGGTAATTTTTCAAGTAATGGCGGGGTTTGATCTAATCCGTCGGTTGGTTGCCACAATGGATCAATCAGCGGGTTACCCGCTTCTATGGCTTCAAGAATTTTTTTGTTGTAACCTTTTAAATTACGAACACCAAGAGCAGACATCACTTTATAGCGTCGTTCCATCTCACCGACACACCAACGCAGTGCATTAGCCGCATCTTTCATATCGGTAACAACTTCTGATAATAAGTGTGGGATCCCCTCATAAACACTTAGTTCAAGCATTTTAGGGTCAATCATTATCATCCGCACATCTTCAGGTGTTGATTTATAAAGTAAGCTAACAATCATGGTATTAACACCAACCGATTTACCAGAGCCTGTGGTACCGGCAACGAGTAGGTGTGGCATTTTACCAAGATCAACAACGACAGGATCACCGGCTATATCGCTACCTAAAACCATCGCTAAAGGTGAGCTAGACTCTTCAAATGCTTCGCATGAAATAACTTCACTTAATCGGACGATTTCTCGGTGTTTGTTAGGTATTTCTATACCGATAACTGACTTACCAGGAATAACTTCTACAACACGTACACTTATTGCTGATAAAGCTCGAGCAAGGTCTTTTGCTAAATTAACAATTTTATTAACTTTAACACCCGGCGCTAGATCAAGTTCAAAACGTGTAATAACAGGTCCTGGATAAACTGCAACCACTTTAACTTGGACACCAAAGTCCAATAATTTTGCTTCAACTAAACGACTAACTTGTTCTAATTCTTCATGATTGATAGGGTTTTTGGCTTTGTCGGCTCGATCAAGTAAATCAATTGAAGGCATTAACTGTATATTATCTTGTGGAACCAAATTAACTTGGCCATTACTGTCATTTATAGTGCTGCTTGATTGATTAGATACAACAGGTTTTTCTAACTTGTCATCAGCAACTACAACTTGATTAACCTGTGCAAACGCGGCAGTAATTTCTTTTTCGTTAACATGTTCCTGTACCTTCATTTCTAAAGGTCCACCCATTAAGTCATCAATATCAACGAAAGGCTCTTTTTCTATACTTGGATCGACTCGTTGTTGCACATCTTGTTCGCTTGATGGCTTTTTCTTACCAAAAAGTTTTGCCGCCATCGATGTCTTTTCTTTTAACTGATGCTCAACAACGTTTTGTTGTTCGTCTGACGAATGCGTATCTGCTAAGGGATGATGGTTGACAGCGGTATCAGCTAATTCGTGCTGTTCATGATGGTTAAGTTCATTGGCAAAAGTTTCATTTAGCTTCTGCTGTCTAGCTTCACTTCTTTCTCTAAGGCGTTGTGGGGTTTCTTGAAGATATACAAAAAAAGCAATGGTATATAAACCAACATTATCAACAAATTTAACCCATGAAAAGCCCGTTAAAAGCACAAAACCTGTACAGGTAAATAAAAGAAAAAGTAACGTACTGCCGACAAATGAGAAATATGGTAATAATGTATTGCTAATGACATCACCTAAAATACCTCCTGCAGAGAAATAGAATAAATCATCAAAATTCATACTGGCTAAGGAAGTTATACCTAAGTACAACATAAAAAAGCCGATAAATTTAAGACCTAAAGTCAGGAAGTCTAATTGTCTAATACGGTAAAATTTTTGGAAAAGTAACCAACCAGTTATGGCAATAACAAAGGGTAAGCTATAAGCAATAAAACCAAACAGGTTAAGCATGAGATCGGATAAGTATGCGCCAACAGCACCACCTAAATTTCGTACCGGAGTTTGGTAGCCTGTTTGAGCCCAGCCTGGGTCTGCAGCATCGAAACTAAAAAGAGCGAGCATTAAAAACATAGCACAGCCAGTAAATACTAATAGACCCACTTCCAACATTCTTTGAATGCCAGATAATTGGTTCGTTATTTGGTTATCTAATGGTTCTTTATTATTTATTGATTGCATAACGAATTAACGTACCTTGTCCCTGTGTGAAAACTTCACATTTCACTATTCTTATTTGTTCTTTTAAAGAATTTATCATAGTTTTTCTTATAATAGTAAATAAGCGCTTTAAAAAGATGCTAGGTTACGCATCTGTACTAACCTTTACTGTATAAAATACCAGATTACGGCTTGATTGGTAACATATTACTCGATTTTATTTCATCCATTACCACATAAGTTCTACTTTCACTCACTGAAGGAAGCCTTAATAAGGTTTCACCAAGCAATTCTCTGTAAGCTGACATATCACTTACCCTAGTTTTAAGTAAAAAGTCATAATTACCAGACACTAAATGACATTCGTGTATAACATCGACAAGTTGTACCGCTTTGGCAAAGTCATTAAACACATCGGGGCTGGTTTTTGTCAGGGTAATCTCAACGAAAACAAGTAAAGCAGCATCAAGTTTTGCGGGGTTTAAGATGGCTTTATAGCCTAATATATAATCGTCAGACTCTAAACGTTTAACCCTTTCAAGACAAGGTGTTGGACTAAGACCTACCCTTTTAGATAGCTCGACATTTGATAATCTGCCATCTTTTTGTAATTCACTTAAAATGTTTTTATCAATACGATCTGTTTTTCTATTCACCAGTCAACTCACTTAGTTTAATTATCTATTAATTTTAACTTTAACGATATTATATGCTAATAATTTAGCAATAACGACAGGTTATTTCAACAAATTACAAGTAAACTAGCTTTAAATAAAACCACTTATAAACGTATTTATAGGTGGTTTATCCCTTTAACCAAAAATAAGTAGAGTAATAATATGATTATCGGTGTACCTAAAGAAATTAAAAACCATGAATACCGTGTTGGCATGGTTCCAGCGAGTGTAAGAGAATTAGTTGGTCAAGGGCATGATGTACGAGTAGAAACATTAGCGGGTTCAGGTATCGGTTTTACAGACGAAGATTATACTTTAGCTGGTGCAAGTATTTTAGCTACAGCTAAAGAAGTTTTCGATAGCGCAGAGATGATTGTTAAAGTAAAAGAGCCACAAGCCATTGAGCGTGCGATGCTACGTGAAGGTCAAATACTATTTACTTACTTACACTTAGCCCCTGATCCAGAACAAACTAAGGATTTAATCAATAGCAAAGCCATCTGTATTGCATATGAAACAGTGACAGATAACAGTGGCGGCTTACCTTTACTTGCTCCTATGTCTGAAGTTGCTGGACGAATGTCAATTCAAGCGGGTGCACAAGCACTTGAAAAATCAAATGCTGGGTGCGGTATGTTATTAGGCGGCGTACCTGGTGTAGAACCAGCTAAAGTTGTCGTTATTGGTGGTGGTATGGTTGGTAACAACGCCGCACAGATGGCTGTAGGCATGGGTGCTGAAGTAGTTGTTTTAGACAGAAATACGCATGTATTACGTAAGTTAGATGCACAATTTGGTAATAAAATTAAAGCCATTTATTCAACCGCTGATGCGCTTGAAAAACATGTACTAGAGGCTGATCTTGTCATTGGTGGTGTATTAATTCCTGGCGCAGCTGCCCCTAAGCTAGTAACCAAAGAACATATTAAAAATATGAAACCAGGTTCAGCAATTGTTGATGTTGCAATAGACCAAGGTGGTTGTATTGAGACATCTTATGCAACAACACACGCAGAGCCTACTTTTATTGTCGATGACGTGGTTCACTATTGTGTTGCTAACATGCCAGGTGCTGTGCCACGAACATCTACTTTCGCATTGAATAATGCAACTCTGCCTTATATTATTCAATTAGCTAATAAAGGTTATAAAAAAGCCTTAAATGACAACAACCATTTATTAAATGGCTTAAATGTTATGAACGGCCAAGTAACAGTGAAAGAAGTTGCGGAAAACTTAGGTTATGACTTTGTTGAGCCTGCAATTGCACTTAATAGCTAATCAGGTTATTAATTAGAAAATTAATTAAGACAAAAGTTGTCTTCTTTAAAAGGGTGTTGTTTATACAACGCCCTTTTTTATGCTTGCCACTTTTCATCACAGCTAGTTTTAAAATTATTATTTATGAATAAAAAATAAAGTTACTGTACACGCTTGATTAAAATATCTATCATCCCAATCTAACTGATATAAGTGATCTGATTATTTAAAAGCGACGTAATTTATACAACGATTAAATCATATCAAGCAACTAAACAAACAGTAGCCAATAACCACATTGCGTGCTCTATTTTTTAGTTGGGCTATTATAACGAGTCTGCTTATAATATATAAAGCAGATTGTATTTTTAAAGACTACTGGAGTATTCATGAGCGAATCAAGACATTGTCCCCTTTTAATTTTGGGCTCGGGCCCTGCTGGATATACGGCAGCGGTTTATGCGGCAAGAGCTAATTTAAACCCTGTGATGATTACAGGCATGCAGCAAGGTGGCCAATTAACCACAACGACTGATGTAGAAAACTGGCCAGGTGATCCCGATGGTTTAACCGGTCCAGCTCTGATGGATAGAATGCAAAAGCATGCTGAAAAATTTGATACTGAAATCATTTTTGATCATATCAATGACGTAGACTTCAGTAGCCGACCTTTTAAATTAACAGGCGACAATGGTGGCTATACATGTGATGCTTTAATTATATGTACAGGTGCTTCTGCACAATACCTCGGCTTACCTTCAGAAGAAGCATTTATGGGGCGTGGTGTTTCAGCCTGTGCTACTTGTGACGGATTTTTCTATAAAAACCAAAAAGTTGCCGTTGTAGGTGGCGGTAATACTGCCGTTGAAGAAGCATTGTACTTATCTAACATCGCCAGTGAAGTACACTTAGTTCACCGCCGTGATACTTTCCGTGCAGAAAAAATATTAGTTAACCGTTTAAATGAGAAGGTTGCTAATGGCAATATTATCTTGCATACCGACCGAACTTTAGACGAAGTGCTTGGCGATAATATGGGTGTACAATCTCTTCGCCTTAAAGATACAAAATCAGATGCCACCAATGAAATTGATGTAGCAGGTGTATTTATAGCTATTGGCCATAAACCAAATACTGACATGTTTAATGGTCAACTTGACATGAAAGATGGTTATATCTCTATAAACAGTGGTACTGAAGGTAATGCAACACAAACCAGCGTTAAAGGAATATTTGCTGCGGGTGATGTTGCTGATCATATTTACCGTCAGGCAATCACATCTGCAGGAGCTGGTTGTATGGCTGCACTTGACGCAGAGCGTTTCTTAGATAATTTATAATAGCGTAAAAATCTAAAAGGCAGTTGGCATGAAAGGTTATTGTTTCACAACCTTTTGTATCAACTGCTTTTTTTTTGGAGGCTTTTTTGGCAAACACACTGACTCAATTATCTGAGGATAACCTTTCTTTCCCTGAAGTAGATAAGGCTTTAACAGACCCTAACGGATTACTGGCTATTGGCGGTGACTTAAGCACACAGCGTCTTGTACAAGCTTATCATAGTGGCATTTTTCCGTGGTTTAATGAAGGTGACCCGCTACTGTGGTGGAGTCCAGACCCTCGCACGGTTATTTTTCTTGACGACTTACGTATAAATAAAACCTTAAGAAAGTTTATTAACAAGTCTCCTTATAAGATCACAGTAAATGCCGCTTTTGATGACGTTATTGCAAATTGCGCCAATGCTCCTTTTAGAAATGATGACACGTGGATAATTGAGCCTATGCAAAAAGCTTACTCTTTATTGCACCAACAAAGCTACGCACACTCTATTGAAGTATGGCAAGATGATTTACTTGTTGGTGGACTTTACGGTGTGGCAATCAATGGCTTTTTTTCTGGAGAGTCGATGTTCTATTTAAAAGATAACGCTTCAAAATGTGCGCTAGTTGGTCTTAAGTTACACCTTGAATCTATTGGTGTTGCGTTTATTGATTGCCAATTAATGAACCCTTTTTTAGCAGACATGGGCGCTATAAATGTTTCTCGCTCTTCCTTTATGGAATACCAAGGGCATGCTATAAATAAAGCAGTACCTGCAAACTTTTGGTCTGCGAAAGAACTAATACTCACTTAACGCGTTAATAATATAAATGACTGAATATAACTTTGAATTAGGTTTAACAACTACATTTCCGTGTAGTTATTTACCCGACCAAGAAGAGCGCTTATTAATTGCTGTAGATGAACGTTTACAAAATGCAGCGTGTTATACCAGCTTAATGGCTCAAGGGTTCAGACGTAGCGCTGATCAAGCTTACAGACCCCACTGCCCTAACTGCAATGCTTGTCAGTCGATTAGAGTACTAGCAAAGCATTTTAAACCAACAAAAAGTCAAAAGAGATCTTTAAAAAAGAACAGTGCCTTGGTAATTAGAACTTCAGATAATTTAAAAGAAGAATATTACCCCTTGTATGAGAATTACATTAATACACTGCATCAAGACGGCACGATGTACCCTGCCACAAAGCCACAGTTTGAAAGCTTTTTAAGTACTAAATTAACACAGCAACTTTTTATTGAAACTTGGGATGTAACGGATGGTAATGAAACCCTCATCTGTGTTGCTGTTACAGATAAGTTAGATAATGCTTTATCTGCCGTGTATACCTTTTATCACCCAGAGAAACGTAAACAGGGATTAGGTGTTTTCTCTATATTAAGTCAAATACAACTATGCCAAAATTTAGATATCGACTTTTTATATCTCGGATATCAAATAGATAATTGTAAGAAAATGAACTACAAAACAAGATACTTTCCTCATGAACGTTATATTTCTGGTAACTGGGTTATCTGCACATCCCCTGCTTTACCATCTAACACCTAACTTAACCTGAGCTCATCTTAATACATACTTCTCTAGCAACTATTTTTCCTAGCTTCTGCGTTAAATTCATTTGCAATAGGCAAGCTATTGACGCATGAATTTGCCTTGCTTATCATATGAAAAGAAGAAAAACTATCAAGCTAGAGTTGGCTTTATATATTACATCATTAAACTATGTAAAATTAAGCAATCTCTTAAGCCGAGTTCAGGTTAATCATTAAAATCATGGGTAAATTGATAAATAAATAGGCAGAATCCTTTACATTTTGCTTTGAATTAGGCATTATTCGCGCAACTATTTTTGTGCTGAAGCATTTGTCGTGTTTTTCGGCTATATAAGACAACTTAGAGGTTTAGCGCCCCATGGCGAAAGAAGAAAATATTGAAATGCAAGGTACTGTTTTAGATACATTACCTAACACCATGTTCCGAGTAGAGCTCGAGAATGGTCACGTTGTTACTGCACACATCTCTGGTAAAATGCGTAAAAACTACATCCGTATTTTAACTGGTGATAAAGTAACCGTTGAATTAACACCGTATGACTTATCAAAAGGACGTATTATCTTCAGAGCAAGATAATAAATGTGACATGATAGTCACTCGCATTTGATACATTAAAACCAGCATGATGCTGGTTTTTTTATATTTTATATTTGATAACGCAGTATTTATTTCGACCATTAATAATGAATAAGTAATTAACGGCCTTATTATTAAAATACTTTTAGTAAGTTGACTTTAAAAGTTGAAATATCGACTTCTTTGCCTTGTGCTTTAATTTGCTCATCGAGTGCGTCAATATCTCTGTTTATTGTGCCCATTGTAATGGTATTGTCATCAAGCTCATAAACCTGCTTTAATCCTTGATAATAAAAGCTAAGTATCAGCATAGCCGTTTCATCACCTTCTTTAACGGCTTGTTTTATAGGTTTAAGTTTTCTATAAATCTGGTTATGAACCTGCTTTAACTTCCAAACATAGTATATTTCTTTAAAAAAAGCTGTATGCCTAAGATTACTTAGTACGATTCCACAGGTAATTAACGCTAAAATGACACCTAATAAGTTATATCTAAAGTTAGTTTTTGGCGCTTGTTCACTCTCTACAAAGCGCTCTTTGTCGCTTATCATTTCATTATTTAGTACTGGTTCTTGGTTTGATTTACTTTTCATTTCAGCCGTTTGTTGTTCAGGAGGCATAAAACCAATTTGATTAGGTTGGTCTGAAAACAATTTAATAAATAAAGTACCATAAGCTAATGATAAAACTAACAAAGAGGCTATAAAAGCAAAAATAACACTATTTAAATGTTTACGATATTTTGCTTTTTCAACAAACTGAAGCTGCATTTTCTATAAATTTCCTAAAAGTTATCAATAATTATTCACTATTGGAGTTGCGATGCTTTTATAAACTTAAACCAAGACCCGAGTCTCTATTAATTTTACTTTTCACACCTTGCTGCCAATTAGCTTTTTGAGTTGCGATTGTTAAGCGTTGTTTCGCCCGTGTTATGCCAGTATAAAGCAATTCCCTTGATAATAATTGGTTATCCTGCTTATTATTTTGTTTTGATATTGCCGTATTAGGTACGATTAACGCGACATGCTCAAACTCACTCCCCTGTGTTTTATGAATTGTCATCGCGTAAACAGCTTCAAAACTAGGTAACCTTGAAGGCAAAAACTGTTTGTATTGCGTATCAACTGTTTTGGGAGATGTCATCTCTTGCTTATCGACTTGAGTTTCATTTTTTTCACTTGCCTGCTCGAAGTAAGCGACAAGACGATTATCCGCATTCAACCACATCAAGCCAATATCGCCATTAAAAAGGTTCATACGGTAATTATTTTGCGTGATCATAATAGGTAAACCATGATAATAACGTTGTGCCTCGCCAGTAGAAGTCGCATCAAAAGAATTTGATCTTATATTTTGTTTACCTGCTAAATAGTCTTTAACCCATTGGTTAATTGCATCTACTCCAAACTCACCGACACGCATCACACACAAAATTCTAAATTTAGACAGCTGTTCGAAGGCATCATTAACCGTTTTGCACATAGAGATACCTTGATAATACGCATCAACAAGCGGTTTTAACCAAGAAGTGAGATCGTGATTTACCAAAGTTAAAGGCTGGTTAACAATATACTCAGTGCAAGTATCATGGATTACTTCATTTTCTTTCAATAATGCCCAACTTGCATCAACATGACCTTGAATAACAGCTTTTGCCATTTTTCCGATGGCGCCTTCTCCATCAAAACGTCGACTCTTCAATAAAAAACTTAAGTAGTCAAAGTTGATGTTTAAATTTTCTGATAATAGCGAATGCTCTGTTAAACATGCTTTCGATATACCGGCACTTTCAATTAGATAGTTTAAGTTTTCTTTACTATAGCCAGGATGAGGACTTGGTGCTAAGTCTGCAAGTACGCTCCCTACAGCAACAGAAGGAAGTTGGTCTGCATCGCCTAATAGAATGACACTCGCAGTAGGTTTTAGCGCTCTAAAGACTCTTGTCATCATGGGTAAGTCAACCATAGAGACTTCATCTATCAATAAAATATCGCAGGTTAACAGGTTATGCTGGTTATGTTTAAAGTTTGGACTGTTAGGGATCACGCCTAGTAGGCGATGTAAGGTTTTCGCGTTAGTCGGAATTAATGACAATATGTCATCGCCAATCGTACCTTTAAAATTATGAAGTGATTTTTCTAAAGACTCCCGAAGCCTCTGCGCAGCTTTACCTGTTGGCGCTGTAAGCGCGATCTCAACTGATGAGGTTTGCTTTAAATCTTTATTCATTTTTTGATTTTGATTTTCAATGTTTAACATCAAAATAGCGGCTAGTAATTTTGTTACTGTATACGTTTTACCTGTTCCTGGGCCACCAGCAATAATACTAAACTTAGCCTTAAGTGCATTAGCAACCGCCAATTTTTGCCAATCTATTTCATTTACCAATGCTTGATCATCAGGAAATAAACTGGATACAGTAGAGGCTATATGTTTTATAGGATAGCGACACGGACTGTCTAGTTTGGAAGTGATGAAGTCTTTTAATTCTTGTTCAAATTGAAAATAACGGCGCATGTATAGTTTACCTTGACGATAAACTACTAATTGTGAATTATGCTCGTTAAGGTGTAATTGTTCGAATAATGTTTCTAGTGTTTCTTCATTTTTAAAAAGATAGCCTTTGTGACTATCATCTTTCCCCCACTCTACCAGCGCTAGTTTTGCCACTGACAAACAGGTATTTCCTTGGCGAAGACATTGACTAAGCGCCGCGAAAACATGCCATAAACACTCGCTATGCGTGCGTAATAAATTTAAGCTTAAACTTAAATTTTTCGCTTGACAAACCTCTGCTTCCATTGAGGTTTCTTGCTGTCCTTGCAACTTATTAGTGCCTTGCTGCAAATAAGCTAACAGTGCATTATTAACCTCGTTTGCAAAGAAATAGTCAATAGCTTCTATTTCACAAAGATTTACACTTGCTTGATAAAAAGTACCATAAGGGCTGAGCAATACCTGTTCTTGTTCCTTTTTGTTTTGTGCTTCCTTACATAAAGCGTTGGCTGCAGAGCTTGTTTCAGGCTGTTTAGCCAAATAACTATGATCGGTCATTATTAAAGCTCCTCATTAGAGTATGGATTGCAAGGGGTTAATAATTCATCGCTTAAGTTATTAGGAGTTTCACCAGAAAAAAGTGTATCGAACGCATCTAGCGTTTCAACAGAGATTTGACGAAAATAAACCCCATGCTGATATCCCTGTGTTGTCTCTATGCGCTCTCTTTTCATGCCTCTAAGGTACAAGTAATAAGAGCCGCCAAAATGTATTTCAGGGTCGTAATCATTTAACGAAGTTTTTAAATAACGATGCAGTGCCACGCTATATATAAGATATTGTAAGTCATAATGGTTTTTCTCAATATTCTCATGCAGAGCATCACCACTGTAGGCTTCGAAATGGTTGCCCAAATGACTTGATTTATAATCACAGAGATAATATTTTCCTTGATGTTCAAAAACAAGATCAATAAAACCGTGCATCATGCCTTTAAGCGATGCATAACTTGGAAGTCTAACTCTATTAACATGGCCCCTTTCTTTTAATACTTCTAAGCTTTGAGCTCCTGCGTTGTTCAATTGGGAACATGATTTTTTAAAACCGTTTTCTCGGTGTTCTATAAGTAACTGCGTTAACCGGTTACTACTGGCATTAGCCATGGGAAAATAAAACTCTACTTCCTTAAGTTTATTCTCCTGTGGGATGTCTTGTAAGCAAAAACCTGGATCAAGGTGAGACTCAGACAGTGGACAATGCATAATGTCATCTAACCAGTTATTCAAGTTTTCAAGTGTATATTGAGGCGCTAATTCATTGAAAATTGCGCTTTGTGCTTTAACTTGTACCTGCCAATCTTTTTGTTGAAAGTCTGTATATTCCAATAGAGCATGTAAAAAATTACCCGTTTGAGCGCCCTTCTGTATTTGAAACCTTAATAAATTAGCCTCTTCGGTTTCGTCAATTTTGCTCTGAATTTCATCAAGCGTGTCCTCTATGAGGTGACTATCCCTATTCGGAGCTGATTTACCATCATGTCTTAACTTTTTACTTAGAGCGGTAAATGAACTTAACCACCAATCTCTTTCGATATGCCCGTCGAATTTGCTTGCTTGATAACAAATATCTTCGCTTAATTGTTCTTTATTCTGAGCAGTTGACTCATTATACATATCGGCAAGCTGATCGTTTAATTCGTCAAGAGATACCGAATCAAAACTTATGTCATTAGGCGCTTGAGCGCTAATTCTTCTTAAACTTTGAGGGATATCTTCTTCTTTACTCCACTGCAGCGTTTGGCCAAGTGGTGATAAGGCATAATCATCAAAAGGTGTAGTAAAGATATAGCACTTACGCTCGGCACGGGTAATAGCAACATAAAGAAGGCGGATTGTTTCAGCATAAGACTCGTTTGCCATACGTGATTTGGCATTTTCATCTCCATCAAGGCTAAGTACAAGCTCATTTTCTTCATTATGGTATTCAATATAACTGACCTCTTTATTACCGAATTTAAGAGGGTTTCTAAAACGTGAAGCAAATGGAATGAAGACAACGGGGTATTCCAAGCCTTTGGAGCCATGTTGCGTAATAATTCGAACTAAGTCTCCATCGTTTTCTAAACGGAGTTCTATTTCAACCTCAGCACTGTTTCCTTGTGTGTCGCATTGTTGGTCAAACCAATACAGGAGCTCTTGAGGCTGCAAAAAACGTTGATTTGCTAACTGCAATAATTCAAATAAATGCAATACATTAGTCAGCACTCTATCTTTATTGGCATTCGGTACCTTTAAATGTCGATGCATAAGTGCAATAGCCATTGAAATAAAACCCTTATTGATCCATTGCTCTCGATAATCTACGAAATCAAAATGTAAAGTTTGATAGGCTATTTCGTCATGCTGTAAGTTGTATAAATTATGTAAATCAAAACCTAGTAATCCACAGGTAATTGCAGGCAAAAAACATCGTTCATCTTCTGGATAAATGATACCTTTTAGCAACAAAGAAATTTGTTTTGCTTGCTCGGATTCAAACAGATTTGATCTATCCGATAAAAACACGCTTGGAATGTTAGCCGCCAATAAAGCCTGCTTAATTGCTTGCCCTTCTGCACTATCTCTAACCAATATAGCGATATCTTTCGGGCTAATGTTTGTGCTACTTTGATCTATTTGGTCTTTAAGTAATAAAGCAACTTCATTGGCACACCACTTAGCCATTAACGGACGTTGCGCTTGTGCTGTCTTGTCTTTTTCTGGTTCAAAATGAACAAAATGAAAAGCTTTATCTTTGCTCTCTTGGGCTAACTGTGTGGCAATGGATAAATTATTGGTGCGCTTGCCTGCATTCACTTTTTGGTATGGAATACCGTAACCAAAGACTGAATCATTCATCGCATCAACAGCCGTTTTTGGCGCTACTTGGTTATCATCAGTTTTATCTTTGCTAATACTGCAGCCTGAAAAAATCTGGTTGTAAGCATTAATGATACTAGGGGTAGAACGCCAATTTGTATCCATTAGCCAATGATAGTCACAGCCAGCACGCGCACTAAGGTAAGCAAAAACATCCCCTCCTCTAAAACCATATATGGCTTGTTTCGGATCACCAATTAAGTAAAGTGCGATTTCAGACGGAGTTGTATGGCTACTTATGTTATCAACCTGCTTAGATTCACTAAGCGTATTTACCGCTCGATTGCCGTGATAATAAATACCTTTAAGAATGGCAAATTGCTTTGGGTCAGTATCTTGAAATTCATCAATGAGTGCGACAGGAAACTGTGCTAATAACGCTTTAGCTAACGCGGTTTGCTCACCATTTTCATTCGGTTCTACACAGTGCGCTAAGGTATTAATTAAATCATCAAAATCAAGCGTATTAAGGAGTTGCTTTTTATGTATGACTTGCTTTCTAATTTGGTAAATACCTAATTGCACAACTTCGTATGCTTTAGCCTTATCAATATTGTTAGCAAATTTACTTAAACTTGTTTCAAGCGTCTTACATGGCGATAAAATCAATTTGATTTTGGCTTTAGCCGCTTTAGGGTGTCTATTACCATTAAGTAAATACTTAGGAATACCTTGCTTAACCAATTCCCGTAAGTCTTGTTCTTCTAATGCTTTATTATGGTTATTTGCAAGGCCTTCCAGAAAGCTAAGTAAATGTTTGAGTTCTTCACTACGCTTTTGTGTTTCATCTGCTGATTTATGGCTTATAAGTGAGTCTTGAAGGTATTGTTGATTTTCTTTAATTGAAGTGAGTGCACGACTTGCTATAACAACTAACTGTTGAATAATGTTTTGTGGGCTATTGGTTGTTATTGCCGTTTCATGAGTAATCGCTTTACTAAAGCTTGACATAAACTTGTCAGGATCAGACCAAAATTTTACCACTAACGAAAAAGAATGACCTGCTTGCTTTGCAAGTTGTCTGTACCAATCTTGGCAGGCTTCAAGAGCTAACAGTCGACTATCGGTAGACATATTAGCATTGAATGAAAGACCGCTAGCAAAAGCATGCTGTGTAAGCGCGCGTTGACAAAATCCATGAATAGTAAAAATAGCGGCTTCATCTAGAAAAAGTAGCGCGCGTTTTAATATAAATTCACGTTGTTCACAAGAGATACGGCTATTTAATATGTTAAAGTACTCGTCACGATCACAAAGCATATCCCAATTTTCAAGTGCATCTCGTAAAAAAGTGTCAATACGCCCACGTAGCTCTTGTGTCGCATCTTTGGTAAATGTCATTAACAAAATCTGCTGTACGGTAAGCTCTCTTTCAAGTAATAGCCTTAAATAAATACGGGTAATATTATAAGTTTTTCCTGTACCAGCACTGGCTTCAATCAAATGTTTTCCAGACAACGGGATAGTGGCAGCTTCCAAGTTTAGTAATTTCATTGCTTGTCCTTTATCACGTATGTAAAGAGGTCTTCATACACAGTTTTTATATCCACTTTATAATCATCTATATTTGGACATACAGGCCAAAAGTAATTTAAGTATGGGTTACCCTTTAACCCTATAAGATTGTGTCCTCCAGTCCAAAGCGTTTCAAATTGTTCTTGCGTTAGCTCTACTGGCTTTCCATATTTAGTCGCAAACACGGATTCAGCTATACCTGCGTTTAACAACAATGGCTTAAAATGTCCCTGTAAGTAGGTTTCAAGTAATTTCGTCAGTTTTCCAGTTACCTGCTCTACATCACTGACGCTAAAGCTTTCTACTTTTTTTGATTTACTATTAAAGTAAAGACCAATACTTGAAACAACATTGCTTAACGATAACAGCCGACTCTTTTCTTTCGTTAAATTATCAGGAAGACAAGTTTCTTGTAGTTTATCAAGTTGTTCTAACTGCCACTGTTGCAGCATTAATTGTAGAAAATAAAGCTGTAGTTTATCTTTTATTTTTGCGCCACTTGCACGATAAAGCACTATGTTTGCTGTTCCATTATCAGCAAGCTTTATAGGAAAGTTAACCTTAAGTTTGATAGATTTATGTTGGTAATGCCTCAAATTAACAGGAATATTGATTTCTGCTGAAATGGTCTCAGGGTTATTACAGCCAGCCTCTATGATAGCTTGAGAAAACATTTGGTTGTCTTCTAGCCAAACATCAAAATCTTCTAAGGTGTTGGGCATATCAGGGAATTTCCCACTAATAGATGCTTTTTCGAGTAGTTCACTTATATTATTTTGTTCATCTTGAAGTTGAGATGTTAGCAGTGATTGCTTGAGTAAGTAACTTTCTAAATAATCGATACTAAATGGTTCAACATCATCAATTGTTACATCATAGTTATCCAAATATAAATTAAGAGCATGTTGTGCAAAGACTTTACTAGGATTAATGAAAAACTTAATTAAATCATCAAACTCTATACTTTGTAATGGCTGTATTTGTTCTATTAAATTAAAGCTATCGATATCTTCAAGTTGAAGCATTTCTTTTTGCGCTAATTCAAGCCAGTGAATATCAAAACTTGCCTTGTTCCCCCCCCGCTTTTGAGGTTGGCTTTTTATATAGTTTTCTTTGCTGAAAGCCTGCATCGGCGTTTGTTTAACATCATTGTCACTACCATCAAAAGACCAGCCATAACCGTGTTGCAAATATGACATAAGCTCTTTAAGTACAATGGAGGGTTGTTTATCACTATTGTTTTTTATATTTCGACCTTGATAACTTAAATAAAGCGATTTTCTTGCAGAAATGAGGGCTTCGAGAAATAGATAACGGTCATCACCTCTTCGTGATCTATCTCCTAGAATAGCTTTACTGTTTGCCATTAAATCAAAACCCAGCGGTACTCTTTGACGGGGGAAGTCGCCATCATTTAAACCGAGAACTGCTATTACTTTAAAAGGAATACTGCGCATAGGTAACATTGAGCAGAACGTGACCTGACCAACCATAAACTGTTTACTTGAGTCTCCCTGACTAAAGTGGTGTGTTAGATAATCAACAACAATAGCTAAATCAATTTCGTCATAAAATTTTGCATGCTCGCAATACTCGACAAGCCCAGATATAGCCTTATGAATAATCAGTAGACTATTTTCTATTTGCAAGTTCTGCTTGTTGTGTTGCTGCTCTGTAATCATCTTATCTTGATACGATGATGATACTGAGAATAAAACGTTAAGTTGATCCAATAAAAAGGTTTGCCAAGCATACGCTGTTCTTGATTTTGAAAGGTTCAAGGAGAATAGTTGTAGTTGCTCAATAAAAAGGATTAAGCGTCCTAATAACAATGCGTTATCCCCTTCAACGTGAGGCAATAATAACTGGCTTTGATATAAAGCATCACTATCACCATAAGCAAACCCCCTTAACAGTCTTGCTAATCCTTGTTGCCAAGTGAATTGTGCGTTAGACGGTTCACCTAAGATTTGAGACTTGTTTTGTAAATTAAGCCCCCAATGAATACACGAATCATTTATCCAACCGGTTATGGTATTAAGATCTGCGGCGCTAAATTCAAATTTATTTGCCATGGCGGGTAAACGCATGAAACTAAGCAACTGCGAAACTTGAAATCTAGAGTTTGGTAATGTGAGTAAATCACTAAAAGTAGCAATAAGCGGATCACTGTCTTTAGCGCTTCGATCAGCAATTGAACAAGGTAAAGGCGGTAAATCACTGCTAATGTCTTGCCAACCGCGACTAAAAACGGCGTTTACATAAGGCGCGTAATGTTCAATTTGCGGGCACATCACCAATATATCTTTGGGTGATAAGCTCTCGTTCGCTTTAACTGCATCATTAAATTGGTGAAGCAGGTAATCATGTAATGCTTGTACTTCTCTTAATGCGCTGTGACAGCTAACAATGGTAATAGAGTCATCTTTATGGCTTAAGTTGTTATTTTCCCCTTCTACCTCAAAAGCGTCTGTGCTTAATAAATCGGTTGCATCTTCTAGCGCTAAGATATCATCTTGAACAAGGTGTAAAATACTTTTCGAACTTGATATCACTTGGTTTTTTACTGTTTTTGCTTGTCTAGTATCTTTATCGTCATTCGAATTTTCATCAAGAGAAAGTTCAGGTAACGGTTTGTCTTGTTCACTCGCTTTTACAAAAAGTGATACATCTATGGTGGACACATCTTGCAGTAGAGATAGAAATTCACGACCTTGTTGCCCTAAGTTAGCCAAAAGAGGATTACCTACAAACAAGTGATCATCTTCTACACCTTCAGACCAATTCTTAATTTGCTTTATCGCTTCTTTTTCACTCTTAATATCTCCCCAGTAAGCAAAGCATGGGTTTAAATGATAAAAATGAACTTCTACATGTTCGCTTAAGGCATTAGCAAAATTAAGCCACATAGGCGCCATGCTATTTATGCCAAAAAAACTAATGCGTGCTGGTATAACCTTTTTGTTTTCACTTAACCTTTGAGCAATATTATTAATTGCATTATTAAGCAATTTAACCGGGTTGTAGGGAGCTTGCTCTATTAATAGGCGCCATAACTTACCTTGCCAAGCACAATCTGTAGAAGTACTACTAAGTTCAGACTGTTCACTTTCTTCAGATAAAGTAAAGTTGCCATTCTCCCAATTATCGAGCCACTGAGGTCTAAAAATAAGATATTGTTCGTATAAATCGGCAAGTTGAACAGCTAGCTGATAGCGCTTTAAATTTTCACTTTCAGTAAATTGATTGGTAGTATTAGTAGCTTTATTGTCTGTTTCTTCTTTAAATTGTTTTTGTTCACTTTCTACAAATTCATCATTCGCTATTAAACAGATAAGCGCATCGTAATTCTTACACCAATATTGAGTCGCGGGTTGAAAATCTACATCACTAATGACCTTTTTGGTCGCTAATAAAGCATATATTCGCCATGTTAACACTTCCCGCAAGTAAGGTGACTGCTCAGGCACGTCATCCTCGCTAGCCAAGGTTCTTAGCAGCCCCCAGAGAAACTGCGCTGGTAACGCGTAACGCATATTCATGCTAATACCACGCGCTTTCGCTATTTCTAAATTTAACCAATGTTGCATACCTGGATTTTCTACAACAATAACCTCTTGTTCAAAAAAACCAAGTGGAGAAAGTGATGAGATTTGGTTAAGAAGCAGTAATAAGCCCTCTGCTTTGTTACCGGGATAAAGATGAATCAATGCTGTTTCCTTAAGTGGATTGATAGGCTTAATGGTTCTTAACAAACAATAATTATGTACATTAGCATTAAAGCAAAACGAGTATTTTAGAACAAGAAAGAGTTCAGGTTACCTATTCTTTTATGTTTTGTTTATATTCAATTATGTGAACTACCCACCGACGCCGCTGCGCGTCGATCTATGGGCTTCTACAGTCTAGTCTTAAACGACTAGGCTGCTTCTTTTTTCTCAGTTCCCACACCAAACTCTGATCGCT
>JBMYWR010000003.1:0-69166 GCA_049607625.1 Colwellia sp. | reverse complement strand
TCCGAAAGTATATTCAAGAACAGGGGTAGTTTTTCCGATTCATCCCACCGACGCCACTACGCGTCGATCAGCGGGTTTTCTCGGAACGTTACGATAAAAACGATTAAAAATCACTTAATGAAATCTAAATGCCCTTGGTAAATATCACCTAACAATGGTATTGAATTAGTCTCTCCTCTAACAGCACTAATTAACCCATAGCACCATGCAAAAAATACAGCTAAACAAGCAAGCCAACCTATTAAAGGAATAAGTGAACATAAAGCGCCTGTAATGATAATGCCAAGGGATTGCCGAAGATGAAAAGAGGTTAAACTTGATTTGTGATGACCAAAGAAGAGTAAAGCGATAAGCCAACCAAGAGGAGTAAAATAACTTAATGCAGATAAAAACTTAGCTGTATTATTACTAATTTCACAGTGGCTTTCATTATAATTTTTTTTAAAAGGGTCCTTAGAGGTCTTTTGGTTATCATTTCCCTTGTTAACTTTATTTGTATTTAACAGTTTACTAAAAATATCAGAGACCACGTTATTTACTCCCTTAAAAGATACACGCTAAAAGTTAGTAAAACTTAAAGCCTCCTATATAAATTTAGATGTTAAAAGGTAAATCGACAAGTTTTTTAGATAAAAATAGTAAACCTAGATTAGTTATGACACATCTAGATTCTCCTGAATCCCAGTTAAAACGGTATTTAGCTCTGCTTTAAGGTTTTCAAAAGTCATTGAAACATCAATCATAGGCTCATGATTGATGGCTATATCAAATTCTTGGCATATTTTATATAACTTCATAGCGCCGATAGAATTTGCAACTTCTTTTAACCGGTGAGAAAGGCTGCGTATAGTTAAAATATTTTGCTCTAACAAAGCAAGTTCAATTTCGTACGCATCTTGAAAGTGGTTGGTATAAAATAATAGTAGCATTTCTTTGTATAAGCTTTCAGTTCCGAGGACATTATCGAGTCCAACTGAAAAATTAATACCAGGTAACACTCTAGTATGAAATATAGCTAATGATGCTGTAGCTGTTTCCAACTTACCTATTTTTTGTGTGTTTTCTTTATTCTCAATTCCTTGAGGAATATCATCTCCATTACAGACTTGGTTACGTCCATTTTGTTTGGCATAATATAATCCCTTATCTGCTTTCTTAAGTAATTCTGTAACCTCAAAATCGCCTTTTTCTGTGGAAGATAAACCGATACTTACTGTTAGACTCACAAATTGCTCATTTGTATGAGTTGCAATACTTAGCGATTCAACTATTCTTCTAAAACGTTCAAAAGTTTGATATGCATCGCTCATTGTTGCACCAGGTAAACAAACGGCGAATTCTTCGCCGCCAACACGACCTATAATGTCATAGTCTCTTAAACTCTTTTTTAAACACTTGGTGAAGGCTACAATACATAAGTCACCAACATGATGGCCGTATTTGTCATTAATCGACTTAAATAAATCTAAATCTAACATTGCTACAACTGACTCACCTTTCGTGCGCTTCGTATAACTTAAGATCTTACTAGCTAAATTAATAAAATTCCCTTTATTATTAATTCCAGTTAAGTAATCCGTTTTAGCCATTTTTTCTAATTTTAAACTGTTCTCTTTCGCTCTAAGGGATGTTCTAATTCGTGCTAAGAGCACTCTGGATATGTAGGGTTTTATAACATAATCATCGGCGCCAAGATCTAATGCCTTAACGATTGAATCTTCATCGATTGAGCTCGACAACATAATGACAGGAATTGACTTACTTACTTGAAGTGATTTTAACGTTTCGAGTGTTTCAAGCCCTGACTTTCCAGGCATGATAAGATCTAATAAAATAAGGTCGACCGTTTGCGTTTCAAAGAATTCTATTCCTTCCTCTCCTGAGCTTGCTTTATAAACTTCACACCCCGCTTTGCTCAGGTCAAACTCAAGTATAAGTTGCATATCAACAGCATCGTCAATAATTAATATTTTGTGCTTTTTTGCTTCTACCGACATGCAGAATACTCAACAATAATGGTTAAAATAGATCAACTTCGCCTTCGTCAAGCGAAATTTGTTTCACACTGCGGCTTTCTTCAGCTTCTTTGGTTTCTTTATAAACCTCTTGACACTTTTCTCGAAGCTGGACAAGTTGCGCATGTAATGGCTCTTCACGACTCTCATTAAACGTTGAGAGAACATTACTGACACTCAAAATACTGCTAATATTTTCTTCTAGTGACTGTAACGATTGACGAGTAAGATCTTCAAATTGTAGAGATCTAACCCCCAATGCAACCGCTTCAATAATTTTAGGCCCTAAAACTGATAAGTCTTTTACACCCTGTCCAGTTTCATGGTTCATGCTTTCTACATGTTGAATCATGATAGACATTTTATCTTTTGCTTCAACAGTCGATGTCATATCCACTGACGCCATTACTTCAACTGAACTTCTTAATTTGGCTATAACACCTTTAGCATTATTTATTTCGTTTCTAATATCATTATTTAACTCTGTTGAATCTACTGATAACGATCTCACTTCATTTGCTACAACGGCAAAACCTCTCCCTGCATCACCTGCCCTTGCGGCTTCAATTGCTGCGTTAAGAGCCAATAAATTGGTTTGGCTTGCTAAGCCCTCGACTTGCTCTAACAATTTGAAGATGCCTTCAAACTTCTGAACCATTTCGTCAGTGTATGTTAATGTTTCTAAACTATGTTCTCTTGTACTTCCTATAACTTTAACAAAGTCATTCAATGTGTTATTAGAATCTGTTACGAAACTTTCAATCGTTGTTCCTTCATCGTCAATACTGTTACTTTGGCTTAGCAAAGACTGGAACATTGTCTGTTGCTCATCACTTAACCCCTGTAAATGCTTAAAGCTATCAGACATGCCTTGTACAGCGTCATTGACAATTAAAACGGTTCGTTCTAATTCGTTTTGAATAACATTTACTTCTTGTTGTAAGAATTGCTGTAAATCAAATACCACACTATGGATAAGTTCGTCATCAATTGTAGAAATATCACAAACATCTTCATTATTGGTAAAAATTTCATTTTCTGCTTCTGGTTTATTATGAGTGACCGATGAGTCTTCACTAAATAAAATAAAGCAAAGTATGCCTGCAAGAATAAATAAACCTAATATAAGCAAAATACTATTTTGTAAAATAAATTGATTCAAGAATAGTAATAAACAAATCGCTATACAGGCTCGAATGAGATTTTTATTCAGTTCCACGGAGCACCTCTTTCATTTGAGTACGATTTAATGAAGCATAATGCAGTATTTCTTTACTGATTTTGTTTAAAGGCAAGGATATTGTTTGAGCATTAATTTCATGGGCTCTGCCTGGCATCCCCCAAATAAGGCTGGTGTTTTTATCTTGTATAACAGTTCGTGCGCCTTTGGCTTTCAACCTAAGAAGACCATCAGCACCATCTCGGCCCATACCTGTTAGAATGACACCTTGAACATTATCTGCTATGTCTAAAACAGAATCAAAGAGTACATCAACTGAGGGTTTGTGCCGATTAACTTCTGGCCCATCTTTTAAAACACAAAACAGTGAACCGTTTTTATGAGCAACTTCTAAATGCATATCGCCGGGAGCGACGTAAGCATGACCTACTTTGATTTTTTGACCGTGACTTGCTTCGCAAACTTCAATTTTGCATAACTCATTTAATCGTTTAGCAAAGCTTGCACTAAATGCTTTAGGTATATGCTGAGTTACAACAACAGGTGGAGAGTTCTCGGGTAAACCTAGTAGTACTTGTTTTATTGCTTCAGTTCCTCCTGTAGAGGCGCCAATAGCAACTAGATGATTACTTCTGCTGACTCCCCCAAAACCAATAACAGATGATGCAGTATTTTCTTTTTTAGTTATATTTTTAGTAAGTTTATAGTTTTTTTGATCTGTTTGATAAGCTAGCTCTATTTTTTCTATTAACAATTGTTTAAAGCTACCCTTGGTTGCTAAAAGCTTTTCAACTGTGGGTTTGGCTATAAAATCTACTGCACCTAATTCAAGTGCTTTAAGGGTTGTATCTGCTCCTTTAGTTGTTAATGTTGATAACATAATAACGGGCATAGGCCTCAATCTCATCAAGTTATCTAAGAAGGTGATACCATCCATTTTAGGCATTTCTACATCAAGCGTTAATACATCTGGCGATAATTGTTTTATAAGGTTCCTTGCTTCAAGAGGGTCTTGTGCTTCACCTACCACCTCTATATTACCAGCTTCAGATAATGCATCTTTAATAATATCTCTGATCACTGAAGAATCATCAACTATAAGTACTTTTATTTTTTTCATACTTGTGTCTCATTCCTTTTATATAAATACAGTGCTATGTATCCACTTAATATTCAGTTTGTTAAGATCACTTAAAATAACTCAACATCGCCATCTACATCATCATCAACAATTTGATGTGAATAGTCAGCTTCACGTTTAATAATCGTTTCGTTATGTAAATTCGTTAATTTCTTAACAAAAACCTTACCTGTACTCGGATCAAAAAAAACTTTTCTAGGATATATGTCACCAACATCAGCTGTATCTATATCCATTTCCTCTTGTTCAAGATACTTTAATACAAACTCAATATTTCG
The DNA here is from genome assembly GCA_049607625.1 of Colwellia sp. Lineage (GTDB taxonomy): Bacteria > Pseudomonadota > Gammaproteobacteria > Enterobacterales > Alteromonadaceae > Colwellia. The sequence continues at coordinate 64,552 of JBMYWR010000003.1, read as the reverse complement.
CTCGCCAACGTCAGACATTTTTCTTAAGACCTTTCCGCCACCAAAAATCTTTACTTTAAGGTTTGCTTTTCTGCCACCGTTTTTTAAAATAGTATTTATCAAATGTTCCATAGCAAAATTGCCATAACGTGTCGCATCAGATAAGTTATTTCGTTGCCCCCAATTGACTTCGTGAACCTCTTTTTCCGTTGCGGGCAGCATGAAATGGTTCATCCCGCCAATATGCGTTTTTTCGTCCCAAATACAAGCGGATATACAAGAGCCTAATGTTGTTGCTATAGCCACTTTATTGGTTGTTGTGTAGAACTCACCTGGCAATATTTTAGCTACAACAATTTGTCTGTCTTTATCCCAATAGTGATTGATATGCCTAAATTCAGGAAGACATTGTTCAATACATTCTTTCACCTTTGGGTTATTCGCTCTTAACACTTACATACTCCCTTTTGTCGTTATTTTCTATAAAGGCTTTCTAAACATAGTTCGACCAACATTTTCGAAATACTTTGCATAGTCTCCTAAATTTTCACTATGCCCTAAAAAGAATAAACCTCCAGGAGCTAACATCTCATAATACTTTTCAAATAATCCAAGTTGCGTTTTTTTGTCGAAATAAATAATCACATTGCGACAAAAAATCACATCAAATGGCCCCTTCATCGGCCAATTATCAAGTAAATTTAATTGCTTAAATGTAATTAACGATTTAACATTTTGCTTAACATTAAATTTATCACTACTGTGTTGAAAATATTTATCTTTATACTCTTCTTCTATATCTTCAACGCGCTTTTCATCGTAAATACCCGCTTTACCATGTGCTAAGACATTACTATCAATATCTGTTGCCAATATTTTTGCATCCCACTGACCAAGATCTTTTAATCCTTCGCATACAGATATTGCAATACTATAGGGTTCTTCTCCTGTCGAACTTGCTGAAGACCATATTCTTAAACGCTTTTTGCCATTAGCTCCTTTTTGCTTACTCCTTGCTAAAGCAGGTAATTCTTTGTTTATTAAATGCTCAAAGTGGTGCTTCTCTCTAAAAAAGCTTGTTAAGTTGGTTGTAATCGCATTAATAAAATAATCTTTTTCTGTATCGACATTATTTTTCAGTAGCTGACAGTACTCACTAAAAGTAGTTAACCCCTTATCTCTAATTATCCTGGTAAGTCGTCGGTAAAGCATTTCACGTTTATTTTCATTTAAAACAATACCTGTCGAGTCATAAACAAATTTACATAAGAAATTGTAATCTGTATCAGTTAAACTCGCTGATGATTCTCTTGTAGTCAATTTTAACTCCCTGTGCCGTTTATCAGTGCTTATGGTTTTAAATATAAATTAAGCTCATTAACTTAAATGGGATGTTTAATGAGCTCTTATGATGTTATTTTAAAACTCCTCCCACTCATCATCAGATTGCTTTTTAGATGAAGGACTTTTAATTGGAGACGCTTTTGGTGTTTTCTTTGCTTCCTTTGCTTTAGGTGCGCCTTGACTTGAACTATTCGAATTTGATGAATTACCATTATTAAAGAATGCAACTTGATCAAGTAATGCTTGTGACTGCTCTTCCATCGATTTACTTGATGCTGCCGCTTCTTCAACTAATGCTGCATTTTGTTGCGTCATTTCATCCATTTGACTTACTGCTGCACTCACTTCACCGATACCTGCAGATTGTTCTTTACCTGCACTGTCAATATCACCAATCATTTTACTAACATCTTCAATAGACGTAACAAGCTCTGTAAAAGTTTGACCTGTTTCGTCAACAAGCTTAGTGCCTTGTCCTACGGCTTCAACACTGTCGTTGATTAAGCCTTTAATTTCTTTCGCTGCGCCAGCTGACCTTTGTGCTAGATTTCTTACTTCTGCAGCTACAACAGCAAAACCTCTACCTTGCTCTCCAGCCCTCGCCGCTTCTACGGCAGCGTTAAGTGCTAACAGGTTGGTTTGGAATGCAATTTCATCTATAACACTGATAATATCGGCAATCTTTTTACTAGATTTGTTGATATCGCTCATTGCTGTAATTGCACTTCTAACAACTTCTCCGCCGTTCGTTGCTTTATCCATTACAGACAAAGAAAGCTTACTTGCTTCTGTTGAGTTTTCAGCATTCTGTTGCACTGTACTGGTTAGCTCTTCCATCGCTGAGGCTGTTTCCTCTAGACTTGAAGCCTGAGATTCCGTACGGTGACTTAACTCACTATTTCCTTGCGCTATTTCTCGAGCAGAATCGAATACATTTGTTGAGGCTCCTCGTATTTCATCAACCATATTGCTTAAGTTGTCTATTGAGCCATTCATTGCATTAGCTAATGCTAAGAACTCACCACCATAGTCACTTCGCATACTATGGGTTAAATCCCCTTCCGCTAGCGATTGAGCAACATTTATCGCTTCAGTTATTGGTTCAACGACTGAATCCATAAGTCCATTAATATTCTCACCTAAGTCTTTCATAAAACCTTGGTATTCTGCTGTATCAATTCTAGAGTCAAGCTTGCCACCAGTAGCATCAGTGATCAGTGTTTCAATTTGATTTTGCGCATCTTTCTCTTCCGTTAAATCGACCCACTGAACTGCTGTACCAACGTGGTTATCTTCCTCATCTTTTAATGCAATGGCAATTAACTGGAATGTTAAACCGACAACTGAAATTTCCGTGGTGTATGGCAAGTTTCCTGGATTACCAAGCAAGTTTTGTTGGTGTGCTGGATTTTTATGGAACGTATCAAAGTTTGTACCAATCATTGTGTCAACTCTGAATGATGGTAACGCAGTTTGTAATTTTGCTTCTCTTCTTCGAAGCATTGCAGTAACAGCAGGGTTAGCATACACAATATTGCCTGTTGTATCCGCCATCATTAAGTTAGTTGTCATCCCTTCCATTGCTGAAGTTAAGCGTCCAACCTCTACTGATTTAGCTCTTTCACTTGTTACATCTTTCCATTCTAAAGAATTACCTATATAGGCACCTGTAGAATCATTAATTGCTGTTACATTAAGCTCGAACGTTAAGCCTTGAATTTGAATATCTGTTTGATAAGGCAAGTTACTCGGATCCGAAAGTAAATTCCTTTGATGACTCGGATTTTTATGGAATGTATCAATGTTGGTTCCAATAATTACCTCAGGGTCTGCTTTAAAGCCAGGCCAATTTTTAGCAAAGATCGCTTCGTGCTCTTTAAGTAAAGCTAATGTAGCAGCATTGGCATAGGTAATATTAAAGTCTCTATCAATCATAATGTTTGCGGTTGCTGATTGATCGATAGCCCCTTGTAATTGAGCCGACTTGTTTTCTTGTGCTCGTGCGGCTGTAACATCTTTCCATTCTAAAGAGTTACCTATATAGGCACCTGTAGAGTCATTAATGGCGGTTACATTAAGCTCGAACGTTAAACCTTGAATATCTATATCTGTTTGATACGGCAAATTACTTGGGTCGGCTAGTAATTTACGTTGATGATCTGGATTTTTATGGAAAGTATCAATGTTGGTTCCAATAATTACCTCAGGGTCTGCTTTAAAGCCAGGCCAATTTTTAGCAAAGATCGCTTCGTGCTCTTTAAGTAAAGCTAATGTAGCAGCATTGGCATAGGTAATATTAAAGTCTCTATCAATCATAATGTTTGCGGTTGCTGATTGATCGATAGCCCCTTGTAATTGAGCCGACTTGTTTTCTTGTGCTCGTGCTTCTGTAACATCCTGCCATTCAAGTGCGTTACCAATATAGTTCCCCTCCTGATCAATAATAGCGCTCACATTGAGTTCAAATTTTAAATGCTTAATCTGAATATCGGTTTTATAAGGCAGATTTGCAGGGTTATCTAAAAGCTTTCTTTGATGAGCTGGGTTCTTGTGAAAACCATCTATATTAGCACCGATAATTGATTCTTTATCAGCACTAAATCCAGGCCAATTTTGTGCAAATGTTTGCTCATGTGTTTTTAATAAAGTAATTGTCGCATTATTTGCATAAGTGATATTAAAGTCTCTATCAATCATAATAAAAGCGGTGGCTGATTGCTCTAGAGCTCCCTGAAATTGTAACGCTAATGAATCATCTAGCATATCTGTATCCTTTGATGGCTTATTCATGTTATTACCTTTTTTACTATTGGTAGAGCTCTCTACTGCTGCGGCTTCTATCATTGTTGTTGAAAGAATGGTGTATACTGCTGTCCAGGCTTTTTTAACGGGAGCGGTGAACCCTTTACCAAGACCTGCCTCAAGCGTTTTAAGCAATGCAGCTCCAACAGTGTCGTAGTGCTCTGTTTGAACGCCATAATGGACATGCTTAGCACCGAGTTTTTGAACCACTGGGATGAGTTTGTCTGGGCTATCTAATAACTTCACAGCAGCGTCGATCATTGTCATGAGCTTTTTTCCCTGCTCAGTTAACTCACTTGGAAAAAGTTTTTTTAACGACGGATCCATTTGGAACAAGGTGTCATAAAATATTTCCGCTGCTTGTGGTGCTATAGGTAATACTTTCTCCCAACTTTGTTGCACCAAACTGATTTGCTTAGGGGTCATATGGTTTTCCTATCAATATTCAATTCGTCAAAATCATGTGAAACTAATTTAATTACAGCCATACATTCACGCACTTTTATCTAAACTATACAGATCATCTTCATTTAAGAGTGCTTCACTATCTAACAAGATGATCATTTTTTCATCAATGGTAGCAAGACCTTTTAAAAAGCACTTATCTATTGAACTACCAAAATCAGGCGCTGGTCTAATATTCTTTGCGGTAAATTTATAAACCTCTGAAACCGCATCTACGACAATACCAACTACCATCAACTTCTCTTCGCTTTGATGTCTTAAAATAATGGTGACTGTTTGTTCATTATATTCGTGTGGTTCTTTTCCTAACCTTTGCCTTAAATCAATGATTGGTATGATAATACCCCGCAAATTAATTACCCCTTTAAGGTAATCTGGTTTATTGGGTAACTCCGTCACTGAACTCCACACGCGAATTTCTTGAACACAAAGAATATCTACACCATATTCTTCACCTTCTAATATAAAAGTCAGATATTCTTGTTCTAAATCAGCCATAAGCTATCCTAAATATATTTCTTAAACGCAAACACAAATTATGCTTGATGTTGGTGTTTCTCTACCTTTTGTAATGTTTCTACATTTAACAGTGTCACAACGTTATCACCGACATTAATAAGCCCATCAACAAAAGATTGTGGAACACAGCCTCCAAATGCAGGTGAAGGTTGAATATCACTTTGCATAATGTTTAAAACATCTGATACCGCATCAACAACGAATCCGATTGTTCTAGTTCTACCCTCTGTTTCATAGGTAAGAACAATAACAACAGTTGTTTCTAAATATTGTGCATCACCAATATGGAATTTAAGCCTTAAATCTATAATAGGCACGATGACACCACGCATATTGATGACACCTTTAATATAATGTGGTGAATTAGGTATTTTAGTCGGTAACTCCCAACTTCTTATTTCTTCAACACATAGAATATCGACAGCATATTGTTCTTGATCCAACATAAAAGTTAGATATTGCTCTCCACTTGAAATGAAATCTATTCCTTCTACGGATTGTTCACCTTCAACTGGGATCTCTTTTTCTAAAGTTTGAATATCCATTATGGTAAAACTCCTTCTACCGCTTTCGGTGTCTGGTTCAACCAATTGGTTTTATTTTGATTTTGGTTATCTCTGGCTTGTGAAAGAGCCATTTGAATCATACCTGGAATATCGAGAATCATTGCAACGGAGCCATCACCCAAAATGGTCGCCCCAGAAATCCCTAAAACCTGCTGATAGTTATCGTTGAGACTCTTTATAACCACTTGTTGCTGTGCCAGTAAATCATCTACCATTAACCCAACTTTCTGGCCTTCAGCTTCAACAACTACAAGTAATGCATTGTCGACAGAGGTACATCTTGCTTCTAAGTTGAATAGTTTATAAATTGGCAGAACAGGAACATTATCTTCTCGTAAACGATAAAGCACCATGTCGCCAGATACGCGGTTTATTTGTTTATTATCGACTTGTAGTGATTCAACAATAGAAATAAGCGGTATGATATAAGTTTCTTTACCCACTTTAACGAGTTGTCCATCTAAAATCGCTAATGTAAGTGGTAAGTGCACTTTAAACGTTGAACCAACACCTTGATCAGATTCAACCTGAATTCTGCCACCAAGTGATTGAATGTTACGTTTTACAACGTCCATTCCAACCCCTCTACCTGATATGTCAGTAATTGCAGCAGCAGTTGAGAAACCAGGTTCAAAAAGTAAATCAAATACTTGGCTATCTGTTAGCGTCGCATTACTATCAACAATACCTTTCTCTACAGCCTTATTAAATACAGCCTTTCTATCAATACCACCACCATCATCTGAAATTTCGATGACAATGTTGCCACCCTGATGATAAGCATCGAGTGTAATAGTCCCTTCTTCAGGCTTACCCGCTGCTAAGCGTTCTTCTTTAGACTCTATACCATGGTCTACCGCATTTCTGACAAGGTGAACAAGCGGGTCACCAATTTGCTCCATAACAGTTTTATCTAATTCAGTTTGCTCCCCTTTAATAACAAGCTCTATTGCCTTATCCATTTTATTAGCTAAATCATGGATTAAACGAGGAAACCTATTAAATGCAAAACTAATAGGTAGCATTCTAATTCGCATAACACTTTCTTGTAGTTCTTTCGTATTTTGTAGTAACTGTTCAAGCCCGTTAGTTAATCGCTCTAACTTTGACATTTCGAAGTTAGTACCTAACTCTGACAACATAGATTGGGTTATAACCAACTCACCAACTAAGTTTATTAAGCTATCAACCTTATCGACACCAACACGTATAGAGCCAGCATCTGTCTTGGCCTTAGGTTTAGCTTTTACTTTATCTGGACATTCTTGAGTTTCAACTTGTGTATTCTTTTTAGTTGATTCAACAGCTAGTGGTGGGTCTACTGGGTCTTCGTGTTCTGGTGTAGCTTGCTCTGGGTTTTCGTTAGAATCAACCGTTTGTAGCTTCTCTTGTTCCGCTTGTATATCAGTAGGCGTTTCTTCTAATTTATCTGGCACAATTTCGACAATTTCAAGCACACAATCATCCTCGACCCATTCGAATACTTCTTTGATTTCTTCCTCTGACGCTTCTGTCTTTAAACTTAACTGCCAATTAAGATAAAGTTCTTGCGCATCAATATCACTCAAGGCTGGTATGTATTGTGTATCTGCATGAATCGTTAGTTCTCCCAACTCTGCAAGTGCACTGAATAAGAAGATGGGATCATTACCTGTTTTAGCAAGTTCGTGTTCGGGTTCAAATTTTATGTCAAATTGTGTAAAACTTTCTTGTTGGGGTGTAACTGCTGTTGTTGGTGAGGGTGTATCACTAGTTGTATTTTCAGAGCTCGGACTACTTGTCTCATTATTATCTAATGTTTCTTCTAGTAAGATGGTTGTTTCTTTTATTTTAGTATCATCATAATCTGTTTCATCTCGGGCTGATTCGATTAGTATACGCATACAATCGACTGATTCTAATAAAATTTGTGTATCGCTTTTACAGATAATCCGTCGACCATCTCTCATCTCATCTAGTAGCGTTTCTACAAGATGAGTAAATTCGGTTACGTTTTCAAACCCAAAAGTACCCGCTCCCCCTTTAATTGAGTGCGCAGCGCGAAAAATATCATCAATAGACTCAGTATCGCCTTCTTCTAGATTTAAAAGGCTAGCTTCCATCAACTCTAATCCTTCGAAACTTTCTTCTAGAAAGCTAGGAATAAATTGCGATAAATCTACAGTCATAGTTATTTACCTAATGTGACTAAATTTATGAACCAAATGCAATGCACTAAAACTGGTGATGTATTCAAATATCAGGAGATTATGTTTACCTCACAACCCTCTTAATTGTCGCTAATAACTTCTCTGGATTGAAAGGTTTAACTAACCAACCGGTTGCTCCAGCGGCCTTTCCTTTCATTTTCATATCGGTAGAGCTCTCTGTCGTTAACATAAGAATTGGAACAAATTGAAAGCTACTTAATTTTCGAAGTTCTGAACATAAAGTTATTCCATCCATTAACGGCATATTGACATCTGTTATAACGAGGTCGAATTTCTCTGCTTGGGCTTTATTCAATCCATCAGATCCATCTTTTGCCTCAACGGTTGCATAACCTGCACTCTTTAACGTAAAGCTCACCATATCTCTTATCGAATTTGAATCGTCGACAACTAACACCTTAGTCATTTAATGTTCCTCTCATTAGAAAGTCTAATTTTTGGATTGAATTGGTATGTTAAATCTAACTCTTAACGCATTAATCCTGCAGCTTATCGAACACTTTCTAAGCTGCTATTTATATACTTTTACTTTAAATACTGCATCACAAGGTCATCATTAATACCAAGCTGGATTAAGCTATCTTTTAATGCTTTAGATGTTGAATTCCAGCTAAGTTGTTTTCCTTGTGCATGTATATAAGTTACAACGGCAAGAATAAACTGCACCCCGATAGTATCTAAACGTTCTAAGTCCGAATCATCAAGTTCGATTGTTTCTTGTTGATCTATTTCAGCTAATATCGTTGCTTTATATTGATCTACATGAGCAATCGTTAATTCATTGGGAAGTTTAATCATCAATTTTTACTTGCTTTAAATCATATTTGTATTTTTAATTATAAGTTAGATTTAAGCTAAAGCAAGAAAGCCACCATGATTTAACTAACTCAACTCATAAGCCACTGAATTAAAGACTAAATTAATATTATTATTTGTGTAGAAAATAGCTCTTAAATATTTTTTTTAACTAGCACAAAATTTTCAAAATGCAAATAAACAAACTAATTAGTTACATTTAAGCTATTGAAGGCTTTATAAAATACGCTTTTTAGCAGCAAATTAATGATTAAATGCACATTTGAGATAGATAAAAAATTCACTATATCTACGGTTTTATGGTTTGGGGAAGTTTAAGATAGGATCAGTTTTGAATCGCGGCTGGCATTCATCAATGTGTTTTTTAACTATAAAGCGCCTAAAAGACTCATCTAGAAAAAGCCATTTATCTATCAGTTGCTGACTAGCGTTTGATTCAACAAAAGCTTCGCATAATAGTTTTTTTCTTTCTTCGAAAAGTTCATCTGGAATAAACATATGGGTGTGACTATTAGGCGGTGTTTTACCGACATAAACATTTTCTCCACCTAAGACTTTTTGCATAAAGTCTACTTGTTGAGATTCGATATGCTCTTGAGGTATTTCTTCAAAATATAACTTAAGCCATGGATGTTGATATATTTTATCGTAAAAAACCTTATTTATCGTAATTAAAGCACTTCTTCCACCCATACTTTCAAATTCTTGCGCTGTTGACATTGATTCACCTAATAAAAGTACCATTAGGTTAAATATAGACCAAAGCAGTAATTTAATCTTTTAAGTTTTAATTAGCACGGATAAGCACTATTAAAGAGGTTTATTTATATAAGTTACCTTTTATTGTTGGTCTTCTTTAGATATAGTACGAACTTTTCGTATCTCAGTTTGCTTGTTTAGTATTAAGGCTTTCCATGAATGTTGTTTTAGAATATTTACCGCTTGTCGTCTTCTTTGTTGTTAATAAATTTTACGATATTTATTGGGCCACTGGCGCCTTAATTGTAACATCTGGCATACACATGCTGTATTTTGTGATAAAAAAAGAAAAAATACCTACACGACATTGGGTTGTTCTTGGTATTTTAGTGTTCTTTGGTGGTCTAACCATTTTCTTTCATAATGATGCTTTTATTAAGTGGAAAGTAACGGTTATAAATGAGCTTTTCGCTCTTGTACTTTTAATCAGTCACTATGGTTTTAAAAACAACATTATAAAAAGGTTACTAGAAGGTAATCTACCTGATTTACCTAATAAAGTCTGGAATAAATTAAATTTAGCTTGGGCTACTTTTTTTGCGTTATGCGGTCTACTTAATTACTACATTGCTTTTAATTTTGAATTAGAAGTATGGGTTAATTTTAAAGTGTTCGGATTAACCGGCCTCACATTTGCATTTACCATAATATCGATGTTGTATTTGTCACGATACTTTCCTCAAGATGAAGCTGATATTGAAAAATTATCTATTAAAAACAACACTGAAGAAACAAATAAAAACAATTAATCATCATAAGGAAAATTATGTTTTATTTAATTTATAGCGAAGATAATGAGAATTCATTAAGTAAACGGTTGTCAGTTAGAGAACAGCATATCGCTCGGTTAGTTAATCTGCAAGAGCAAGGGAAGTTGTTTGTTGCTGGTCCCTGTCCTGCTATCGACAGCGAAGACCCAGGTGAGGTAGGCTTTACTGGTTCGTTGATAATAGCAGAATTTGACTCATTGATAGCCGCACAAGAATGGGCTAATGATGACCCTTATATAAAAGCTGGGGTATATAAAAAAGTCACCGTTAAACCTTATAAAAAAGTACTTCCTCATTAAAAATTAATACAGCAGGACATCAATACTTTTATGTTCTGCTTCACTCTTCAATTGCTTTTATTTGGTTCTCTTTGGTCAATGATATAACCGTTTCTTCATCACTTAATAAGGTTGAAAACCAGTTAGCCGAAGGTGACTTTTCTGATGCGATTTTTAGGATCATCGTTAAAGGGACACTTAACAGCATACCAACAGTACCTAATAACCATCCCCAGAAAATTAACGATAAGAATACAACCAAAGTTGATAAACCAAGGCCTTTACCTAAATAGCGAGGCTCAATGATATTGCCCATAACCATATTTATGCATAAGTAGCCAATAGCAATCAAGCCCGCATCACCGAAACCAAGTTGTAAAATAGCCAAAATAATAGCTGGTATCGCGGCAATAATAGAGCCGATGTTAGGGATATAATTAAATAAAAATGCAAGTACGCCCCACAACAAGAAAAAGTCTAAGTTAAATAACCACAGCATGAAAGATACGATACAACCCGTTAAAATACTGACTAAAGTTTTAATGGCAATATAGTTATTTACAGATTCGATAAATCTTTCAATTTGCTGTTGGCGCATGTCAGGGTCGTCAAGTGCAAGATGCAACTTTAATGTAATAGATGAAGCTTCAAACAACATAAAAACAACCGTTAGGATAATTAAAAGCATATTCGCCATCATGGCACTAAAACTACTTAAAAGCTGAGCAGCAAAACCCATTGCAGCTGCTGGGTCTAGATAGGCCAGTAATACACTATAAGAAGCATTGATATTATATTTACTCAGCAAAGGAGCAAGCCAGCTAAATTGTTCATTTAGCTGTTCTCTATAATGTGGAATTAAAACAGAAAGTTCATTTAACGAGTTGCCTATTAATCCTGCAAGAAAAAACACAATACTGACAAACACAGAAATTACAAAAATAACTGAAATACCCTTCGGTATTTTATACTCCGTAGCCTTGCTAATAAGCGGATTGCACATAATGGCAATAAAAATCGATAAAAGAAATGGTACGATAATAGAAGAAGCGGCTTTTATGCCTGCTAAAATAATAACTAGACTGGCTAATATAATAAATAACTTAACTCGACTATATTTATCTAAACTAAATCCCATTTCGCACACCTCTTTATGATAATTAATTATCATAACAAGTAAATCTAATAATGTGCATCGAATCTTTTAATATTCATTAAGTTACTTTATATTTCCGATATTAGGATATTTAGACTAGCTTAATAGCCTTCTACCCGTGCTTATAATTTCATTTGATATTTTTTTATTCATTCCCGTAACCAGAACCCAACTATGCCAATACATCGGTTTTATTAGCTCTTTATTTGCACAAAGTTCAACCAATTTCCCCTGCTTTAGTGCTGATTCAATTTGTAATTGCGGTAGTAAACAATACGCACCACCTTGTAAAGCCAACTCTACGAAGGCTTCTGAGGATCTAACCGTATGACAGTAATATTCATGAGCCTTTAAATGAAAGTGTTTAGCAATATATTGAACATGCATGTCATCTTTATGATCAAAGCTTATAGCTGGTGCCATTTTCAATGTTTGACTATTAACACCATTATTAAAATATTTAACTTTAAATTCAGGAGAGCAAACCAGGCAATAGCGTATTTGTCCTAACAATTCAGATTGATAACCTTTTAATGGCGTTTTAACTGAGCTTACAGCGCCGATAGCTTCGCCTGTTTGTAATTTTTGTAACGTTCTATCTTCATGCTCGGTAATTAAATCTAGCTCAATTAAGTAGTTTTTTAATATCGGCGCTATCGCTTTAATGAACCACGTTGCAATGCTATCAGCATTGACAGCAATAGATACTTTAACGGGCTTTGTCGGAGCTTCATTTGTAATATCTTCTATTAACTCACGCTCTAGCTGGTTTATTTTTTTATGATGAGAAACAAGTTTAGCTCCCGTTGCTGTTAATGTGATTGGGTGTCGCCTAATAAGTAAAGGCTCCCCAATATTTTCCTCTAATAATTTGATTCTTTGTGAAATAGCGGATTGACTAATAAATAATTTATTTGCCGCTATTTCAAAGCTTTGCACTTCCATAATAATAGATAATGCATCGAGTAATTTATAATCCAGACTCTTCATAAGTTTTTCTTATGTTAAATAAGTTTAATTAATTATATTTATATTGAGAAAAAGTGCAAACTACCAGCGTCATTTTATTTATTCATATCTCAATTAAAGGTTTACAGATGTTTTTAATTTTACTCAAAGGATTTACATTGACTTTAACGATGATAATTCCTATTGGTAGTCAAAATGCCATGTTACTTACTCAAGGAATAAATAAGAATCATCATATTAAAACAGCTGGCTTATTTATAATTTATGATGCGATTCTTATCTCTATAGGTGTACTTGGTGGTAGCCTAATTTTATCAAGTAACGAATTGCTATATAGCTTTCTTACATGGGGTGGTATCAGTTTCTTACTCATATATGGCGCTATGTCATTAAAGAATGCATGGTTTTGTGATACAACAGGAAGTGAGATAACACGTGTTAATAAATCTTTTTATATAGTATTTATAACAAGTCTGATCGTGACCTTTCTTAACCCACATGCTTATATAGATACCGTAATGGTAATTGGTAGTGTCGGTGGGCAATATAGTGGTATAGATAAGTACTACTTTTTATTTGGTGCCATATTTGGGTCTATTTTTTGGTTTACAGCACTAGCCACAAGCGCAGCTAAATTATCAAAAGCATTATCTAAACCTAAAGTTAGACGCTGTATAGATACAACTATAGGTTTAATGATGTGGTTTATCGCATGGACTTTATTTAAAACCGCGTAAAAATAATAAAGTTAAAAGTTAAAAGTTAAAAGTTAAAAGTTAAATGATATTAGCAATAGCTTTTTTAGCAGTGTTTAAGCATTATCTATTTCACCTATTTCACCTATTTCACTTATTTAGCCTATTTAAGTAAAGGGTGGTCATCTGGAAGCTGCTTAGCAATCCAAAGGGCAAGTTTGTGTCGCATATTAGGCTGGCTTTCTTGATCTAAAGCTAACGGCTGTATTAATTTATCGTTAACAAGTAACCTATATAAGCTTTCTATTTTATCTTTTGCTGAGTTCGTTGCACTAAAACTTTTATAACCACGATTAATGGCGTACTTCTCGCCTATTAATAAGGCTTTCTTTAATAACTCTGCTTCATGTTTTAATTTTTTCATGCCGTTCTCGTTCTGTTATAAATTGCGTAACTATTAATAGGTTTTCTTTAAACACAATAGCCTGAATTAAAAGTAATAATCAAGTTGTTTTATGACTAAGTAACGCTTCTATCTTTTGTTGATAAGTTTCAATAAGTTTTGTATCAAACCCTGTGTGTGCCGAGTTAATATCACCATCACGGCCAATTAACAGACTGCTTGGCATACCTTTAATTGAAAAATGTTTTGCTGTGTCCCCTTTAGGGTCATAGATCACTTCAAAATTAGCAGGATTTTCTAATAGAAAATTTAAGGCTAGAGACTCGTTAGCATCTAAATTAACACTTAATACGACAAACCCCTGTTGCGCATATTCTTCCTGTATTCGGTTCATCCAAGGAAAAGACTTTCGGCAAGGCCCACACCATGAAGCCCAAAAGTCGAGATAAATCACCTTGCCATGGTGTTGGGATAATATCTGTTCTAATTCGTCTTTAGCCGAACTTGGCTTTGGCTCGGCTTTGATATAATAAAGAGTTAAGGCAAGAATAAAAAAACCTAAGATTACCTTCTTAACCATAAAACTCAAATCCTCTATACCTAATAAATTTTCATGTTGAATGCAATGTTCAGAAAATTAAAAAATCTACAACATACCCGCTAATTAAGCTGAACTCGGCTTAAGTAATTTAAATTAAATAAGCTACCAGGTCAAAGTTTGATTTAATTGTGCATTAAACAAACAAAAAACAACGGAAGATCAAATTGCTAAAGCTTTATAATTAAATATATGAAGAGTTAGTCTTTTATCTATTGATTTTTTATTCAAACCTGTCAAAGTGGGCTTTCCTAATACGTGCACCTGCTTAAGGTAATCTATTCAGGACTACAATTCACATTAATTAACTTAAAGGAGTAGCGCTTCAATGTGTTCGATCTTTGGTATTTTAGATATAAAAACAGGTGCTGATGCACTTCGTCCTCAAGCAATAGAATGTTCTCGTTTATTACGTCATCGTGGCCCTGACTGGTCTGGGGTTTATAGTAATGACAACGCTATTTTAGTTCATGAAAGACTTTCTATTGTCGATACAGAGCATGGTGCTCAACCGCTTTATAATAAAAGTAAAACAAATATTCTTGCCGTTAACGGAGAGATATATAACCATAAAACTTTAGCCAGTAAATTAAACGTCGATTATGAGTTTCAAACGGCATCTGATTGTGAAGTAATTTTACCACTATATGAAGAGTTTGGTGTTGACTTCATAGATAAATTGCAAGGTATGTTCGCATTCATTTTATATAATGAAACCGATAATACTTACCTAGTAGCACGAGATCATATCGGGATTATCCCGCTTTATACCGGTTTTGATAGCGAAGGAAACTTTTATGTTGCCTCTGAAATGAAAGCTTTAATGCCTTTATGTAAAACGGTATCAGAGTTCCCTCCTGGTCATATGTTAGATAGCCGCGTTGGTAAAATACAACCTTACTACAAACGTAACTGGCAACAATATAGCGCGATAAAAGACAATACAACCAGTAAAACAAAGATCAGAGAAGCACTTGAAGAATCAGTAAAAAGTCATTTAATGACCGATGTACCTTATGGTGTATTATTGTCAGGCGGACTCGACTCTTCGTTAATCTCAGCAATTACGCAAAAATTTGCAGCAAGACGTATAGAAGAAAACGACTTAAGCGAAGCGTGGTGGCCTAAGGTTCATTCTTTTGCTTGTGGTTTAGAAGGCTCACCTGATCTCATTGCAGCTCAAACTGTCGCTGACAGCATTGGCACAATTCACCATAGTGTTATTTTTACTGAGCAAGAAGGTATTGATGCGCTTAAAGAAGTTATATATCACCTTGAAACTTATGATGTAACGACCATACGTGCTTCAACACCTATGTATTTAATGGCAAGAAAAATTAAAGCCATGGGTATAAAAATGGTACTTTCTGGTGAAGGCGCAGATGAAATTTTTGGCGGCTACTTGTACTTCCATAAAGCACCAGATGCACAAGCATTTCATGAAGAGTTAAACCGTAAACTTGACCGACTACATAAATTCGATTGCTTAAGAGCAAACAAATCGATGTCTGCCTGGGGAATAGAAGCGCGAGTTCCATTCCTTGATAAAAACTTTATGGATGTTGCAATGCGCATTAATCCTGAAGATAAAATGTGTGGCAATGGAAAAATGGAAAAAGCCATTTTACGTGCTTCTTTTGAAGGGTATTTGCCAGAAGAAATTTTGTGGCGTCAAAAAGAGCAATTCTCAGACGGTGTTGGTTATTCGTGGATTGATGGTTTAAAAGCTTTTGTTGAAAGCCAAGTAACCGATCAACAACTAGAAAGTGCTGCTCACCGCTTCCCTGTCAACACTCCCGATAGTAAAGAAGGCTATTACTACCGTTGTATTTTTGAAGAAAAATATCCGCTTAGCTCTGCAGCTGATTGTGTTATTGGTGGTAAATCGGTTGCTTGTAGTACCGTTGAAGCATTAGCATGGGATGAAAGTTTCCAAAACAATGCTGATCCTTCTGGTCGTGCTGTACTAAGTGTACATAACGAAAGTTACTAAGCTTATAACTAATATTTCTGTACAATAAAAAAAGAGGTTCGTAAGAACCTCTTTTTTGTTTCATTATATCTAGTCTAGGCCTTGTAACCTTTAACTATATTCTTAACCAATGGTGGTCCTTGATAAATAAAGCCTGAGTATACTTGTACCAGAGTTGCTCCCGCAGCTAATTTTTCATTGGCATCTTCACTTGAAGCAATTCCACCTACACCAATAATAGGTAATTTAGAGTCTAAAGCTTTACTAAGTAATTTAATCACTTGAGTACTTTTATCTTTAACAGGTTGGCCACTTAAACCACCTTGTTCATCAGAGTGCTCTAGACCTTCAACACCTTCACGTGACAAGGTTGTATTGGTTGCGATAACACCGTCCATTTCATTTTTTATTAAAGACTTCGCTATTGAATTAACTTCTTCTTCATTAAGATCTGGTGCTATTTTTACTGCAATCGGAACATATTTGTCATGTAATGCAGCAAGTACTTTTTGCTCTGCTTTAATTGCAGACAAAAGTTCATCTAGTGCTTCTCCGTATTGTAATGTTCTTAGCCCTGGGGTATTGGGAGAAGATATATTAATCGTGATATAAGAAGCGTAATCATAAACTTTATGCATACAATGAATATAATCATCTTTGGCATTTTCATCAGGCGTGTCTTTGTTTTTACCTATATTAATACCTAATACACCTTTAAAGTGTGATTTTCTTACCTGTTCAACCAGATGGTCTACACCTTTATTATTAAAACCCATTCGGTTAATAATCGCGTTAGCTTCAGGTAACCGGAAGATTCTTGGTTTATCATTGCCTGGTTGTGGGCGAGGCGTTACAGTACCAATCTCAATGAAACCAAACCCCATAGCGGCAAATGCATTAATGCCCTCACCATTTTTATCTAAACCCGCAGCAAGTCCAACAGGATTAGGGAATTCAATTCCCATGGCTTTTACCGGTTTATTAGGCACATATTGCTTATATAAAAGGTTTAATGGATTAGAACCCGTCGCCTTAAAACCAGCCATAGTAGCTTCGTGAATAACTTCTGGATCAAATTTAAATAAAACTTTTTTAACGAGAGAGTAAAGCATATCGCCCCTATTGAACTGTAAATTCTTTCTTGATTACTGGTATTTGTCGACATGTGGTAGCTGACACCAAGAGTATGGTGCTTAGACCAAAAAATCCCTTTATTCATTCGAACAAAGGGATTTTAACATTGTAATTATCAAATGTAACTAAAACACGATATTAAAGCACAAATAAGCAACAAATAAGCAACAAATTTGATAAGTTAAACTATTCAACCAAGTGCAAGCTATTTAGTAATATCAAGAGCACGCTGACAATTTAAGCTTAGTAGCATTAATTCTCGCAATGCGACGGAGAATTTAGCAAACTCGTGCGTGTGGCCAGCTTTAAATTCAGCTAAAATTTGTGACCATCTGTCTAGAGGCGCTTTATTCGCTTCAATCCAGCTATCAATCATTTCATCAATGCATTTAATTTTGTTGCTATTATCACACCTTAAAACAACGGAAGTAAGAGAACGCTGTTGCCAATCTAATTCCTCTCTAAATGATGCTCTTGCAAGCGCTTGCCAATGATTAGAAACCGGTTGCTTAGTTATTTGAGCTAAGAACCAGTGTAATTCTAATTTACTGCCAAGTTTGTAATATAAACTTGCAACATGTTCAACCTTGCGTCCTTCTTGTTCACAAATTTCGGCAATATCCATTGCCGAAAAAATAGTACTTAATTGTGCTATACGGGCTGTTATCTCTTTAGGAACTCCTTTATCTAGAAGTTTTTCTGCATTAGTATTTACTTGTTTAATGTCTTCATCAGCCATGAAATTATTTAAGTTTTTAGACATTTCTTTAAAAGTAGCACTATACATATCAATAGATTGTTGGATAGTTTTATCTTTATTGTAATGTCTTAAGAACCATCGAGTTGCTCTTCTTACTGTCCGTCTATATTGAAATAACATTTCTGTTTGTGTCAATGTAGGAATTTTATTATTTAAAACCTCTATTTTTTGCCACATATCTTCTAATTCGAAAACAGAACTTGCAAGCTGATAACAATTGGCAATTTCTGTAACAGATGCACCAGTTTCCTCTTGCATGCGATTAACAAAGTTAAAGCCCATATCGTTACCAATTTTATTAGCAAGTTTGGTCGCTATAATTTCTGCACGCAATGGATGTTGCTGCATTTGCGGTTTAAACTTACTTCTTAGCTGTTCTGGAAAGGCAGAAAATAGTAATTTATCGTAGTACGCATTGTCTGTAATTTCAGGGTGAACTAAGTCTTCTTTTAAAACCATTTTGCTATAAGCAAGCAGCACTGATAACTCAGGTCGAGTTAACCCATGCCCTTGAGCCAATCTATCATTAATTTCTTCATCATCAGGAATAAACTCTAGTGCTCTATCTAATTTACCTGAGCGCTCCATCTCTTGAATAAAACGTAACTGCTCTTTAAGTTGATTTGCACTTAACATTTCAGTGATAGAAAGTGAGTGGGTTTGACGATAACAGTCTTCTATAACCAAATCGCCTACTTCTTCGGTCATATCATAAAGTAACTGATTACGCTGCTTAGTCGTTAAATCACCTGCTTTAACTAAACCATTCAATAATATTTTAATGTTTACTTCATTATCAGAACAGTCAACACCTCCTGCGTTATCAATAGCATCTGTATTAATACGACCACCATGTGCAGCAAACTCAATACGACCTAATTGGGTTAAACCTAAATTGCCGCCCTCACCTATTACTTTCGCTTTAACTTGACTTCCATTAACTCGTAAACTGTCATTTGCTCTGTCACCTACATCTAAATGACTCTCTTTAGCTCCTTTAACATAGGTACCGATACCACCGTTCCAGAGTAAATCGACTTTCATCATCAATATCGCTTGGATAAGCTCATTAGGGGCCATAGATTGTTTAGCTGTTCCAAGCATCTTCTTAATTTGTGGAGTAAGCTTGATTGACTTCACATTACGGCTAAATATTGCTCCGCCTTCAGAAATGAGATCCTTGTTGTAATCTTCCCAACTACAACCTGGTTTATTAAATAAACGTTCACGCTCTTTATAAGTTTTAGCGGAGTTTGGTGTCGGGTCAATAAAGATATGCATGTGATTAAACGCAGCTTGTAAACATATATGCTTTGAAAGCAACATGCCATTACCAAATACATCTCCAGCCATATCTCCTATACCAATACAGGTAAAATCTGTTGTTTGACAATCAATATCCATTTCTCTGAAATGGCGCTTAACAGACTCCCAAGCGCCTTTAGCGGTAATACCCATTGCTTTATGGTCGTAGCCAACACTGCCACCAGATGCGAATGCATCTCCTAGCCAAAAGTTATACTCTTCAGAGATGGCATTGGCAATATCAGAGAAAGTCGCCGTACCTTTATCGGCTGCAACAACCAAATAAGCATCATCTTCATCTAGTCTAACAACCTTGTCAGGATGAACTATTTCACCATCTACAATATTGTCGGTGATGTCTAAAAGAGCACGAATAAAGGTTCGATAACATGATTTACCTTCTTCAAATATTTCATCTCGGCTGCCGCTAGGTAGTTGTTTACAAACAAAACCACCTTTTGCCCCAACAGGAACAATAACAGTATTTTTAACTTGCTGCGCTTTTACTAAACCTAAAACTTCTGTTCTGAAATCTTCAGGTCTATCAGACCAACGTAAACCACCCCGAGCAACTTTACCCCCACGTAAGTGAACACCTTCTACCTGTGGAGAATAAACAAAAATTTCATAAGCCGGTACAGGTTGTGGTACTTCACTAATTTTAGACGGTAATAACTTAAATGAAATATAAGGCTTATCACTTCCGTTTTCATACGTTTGGAAATAGTTTGTGCGAATAGTTGCTTCTATCATCTCAACAAAACGTCGCACAATACGATCGTCATCGAGGTTAGACACATCATCCAATTTCGCTTCAATGGTTTGATGGAGCTTAGTTTGTGCTTTATCCTTAGCACTTTGAGACATGGAGTTTTCAGGGTTGAATCTAAGAACAAACAAATTGATAAGCAACTCAGCCATTTCTGGGTAACGTGCGAAAGTATCCTCTATATAATTTTGGCTAAATATACCGCCTATTTGACGCTCGTATTTTGCATAAGAACGCAGAATGGAAACAGAGCGACCTTTCAAACTAGCACCTAAAACAAGTCGGTTAAACCCATCATCTTCTAGATCGCCATGCCAAACTTTACTAAATGCATCTTGAAATAAAGTATTCACTGTATAAACATCGAATGCATTATCACCTGTTAATAACATCGAAAAGTCTAAAATCCAGAAAGTTTCGCCATCGGATGACTTTATCGCATGCGGGCTTTCACCAATAACACGTAAACCGAAGTTTTCTAACATAGGTAAAATATCAGAAAGATGAATTGGCTCGCCTTTGTGGAAGAGTTTAAGTTTAACAAAACGGCTATCAGCTTTTTCTTCAACAGGCTGATAAAAGAGCATGCCAAGATCGTTTGTTTCAGATAAGCTTTCTAAATTAGCAATATCTACAATGGCAGATCCAGGTAAAACATCATCCTTATAAGCTTGTGGAAAAGCGGAATACTTCTTAATTAATGATTTTGCTTTAGACTCACCAACACTCCCATTTAAAGCATGAACAAGCTTATCTTCCCAGTTTTTAGCGGCTTCATTCAAGTTTCGTTCTATCTCTTTCACATTAATATCTGCTTTTGTCTCTTTTACCTTAACAAGGTAGTGGGTTCTTGCTTGTACAGACTCTGAAAAGAACGTCGTAAACTCAACTTCTTCTTTACTGCCAAACGTTTCTTGTAATAATTTTTGTGTTTCCATACGCAGTTTGGTGTTATACCTTTCACGAGGCACATACACCATGCAAGAATAAAAACGATCAAAGGCATCCCTTCTAATAAAGATACCGGTGTAATCTCTTTCTTGCATTCGCAAAATACCCATTGCATTTTTACGAAGCTCATCAACAGAGCTTTGTAAAACTTCATCACGAGGGTAGGTTTCAAGTATATTGATTAAAGATTTAAAATCGTGTGAACCTTGTGCAAAGCCTGAGGAAGTACAAACCGACATGACTTTTGGACCTAGCAAAGGTAAATCTTGAACGCTGTTAGTGTAAAATGCAGACCCAAACAAACCAATAAATCGGTCTTCTCCTATCACTTTGCCTTGTTCATCAAAACGCTTTACACCGATATAATCAAGTTGCACAGGACGGTGAACTCGAGAGTTAGAATTCGTTTTAGTGAGTATAAGGTGATTAGATCCCATTGATACTTCACGACCCGATTCACTCAATGATGATAAATAACGCTTTACGGCTGAATTTGAATTCTTCATCAAACCTAAACTTGATGAAACATCAGCAATCAACTCAACATCACCTTTAACAGCCTCTACTTTGTATGATCGGTAACCCATTAACGTGAAGTTATTCTGACCTAACCATGAAAGGAAATTAAGGGTATCTTCTTTGTGTTCTTTTGTGCCTGGTAATTTTGACTTCTTAGTATCAGCAATAACACGATTAAGACATTTCAACATAGGTTGCCAATCGCTAACTGTTAAAGAGATATCTTCTACAACTGAAAATAATTCGTCTTTGATTTTATCTAAATCAGCCTTTGATGTTTGTCTATCAATTTCTATAAAAAATACTGTATCGATAGAAGTTGCTTTAAAGCTATCTTCTACCGCTGGTGATAACTTCGTTATTTCATTGTTTTTATTTTTTAACACCTTAATAGGTGCATTAAGCATTAAATGCGGTGATAAACCTAACCGTTTAAGTGCAATTCTAATGGAATCAACTAAGAAAGGCATGTCTTTAACAATCACTTCGATAATACTGTGATTTGATTTCCAACCATGTAAATCTAAAGTTGGATTAAAAACGTGGATTATAGGCGTATCGCTTTTATGTTCATTTAAAGCACTCCATAAACTTAACGTTGCGCCATAAGTATCGCTTTCGTTTCTTTCGTCTAGATCCGTAGAGGCTATATTGTTATAAAGTAAACCGGTAAATTGCTCTACTAACTTAACCGATTCAGGGGAAACTTTTTTTTGAATTAATTTGGCTACATTATTCAATAAAACTGAGGGTGAACCATTCACTAACGCCATGGGTATTCCTTGATATGTTCTAATCAATATTTAATTAAAGGGGATGCCAATACTGCAAGCTATTTATGTAAAAAGTTATCTTTTGTTATGTTTATCTTACATACAGGCATAGTAAAAGCTTTACTGAAAGCTTTTAAAGCATAGTACAATTTTAAGTATTAATTTAGACTATTGCGAGCATTATTTACATTTATACTGTAATTATTTAGTGATTAACCCAATTTTTGAACTTTTAGTATTTTTTATAGTAAAATCAAGGGAGAAATAGAGTTTTTACTTTAGATTAAGCTCTCCTTTTAAGCACTTTAAACATGCCAGAAGCTTGTAAAATTAGTGTTAATTAAGATTAAAAAAAACAGCTTTCTAAATAAAAATAGTGCGTAATTTTTGTAAAATGAAAATAATTAAAAGCTCTATATAGAGGAATTTTTAGAAGTGACAAACTGAATAATTCATCACTTTAAGAAAGATTGGTTAATTACCAGATAACTTCTTTGCTAAATTTATTAATTAACCATTATTAATTAAACATAAGAGATAAATGTGAATCAAATAAATTTGGCGATATAACTTTGTTGGTTCTGTTACAGGTTAAATAAGCGATTAAAATTAGCTGTTGAAAGCTCTGCTATTTCTTCTACTGATTGGCCTCGAATACTGGCAAGGTGTTTTGCTACCTCGGTAACATAAGCGGGCTGATTTTCCTTTCCCCTATGAGGTACTGGAGCAAGATAAGGTGAATCGGTTTCAATTAAGAAACGATCGTTAGGGATTCGTTTGGCGACGTCTCTTAATTCTGACGCATTTTTGAATGTAACTATCCCTGAAAATGAAATATAAAAACCTAAGTCTAATGCTTGTTTAGCCATATCCCATGTTTCTGTAAAACAATGCAGGATGCCTCCTACTTTGCTCGCTTCTTCATTACGTAATATCGCTAAAGTGTCATCTTGAGCTGTTCTTGTATGAATGATAAGAGGCTTTTTTAAAGTCTTAGCGACACTAACGTGTTTTACAAAAGAGTCTAACTGCAATGCTTTTGTTTCAGGAGCATAATGATAATCTAAACCTGTTTCACCAATAGCGATAACGCGATCATGCCTTGACAACGATAACAAGCGTTCTTCATTAATCGCATCTTCTTGATTTAATGGATGAGCGCCACAAGAAAGCAACACATTAGGGTAATTTTTTGTTTGTTCTGCCATAGCAGGGAAATCATCGAGCGTTACACTCACACAAAGTAATTTAGTCACTTTTGCCTCATGGGCTGATTTAATAACATTATCGAGGTTGTTATCATAAAGAGACAAATTAAGTCGGTCTAAATGGCAATGAGAGTCAATAAACAAGGGAGTCCTTAGCTTGATAGGTCAATAAAAGCATAAATATTGATGGAATTTTAACAGTCGGTGGCTCGATTAAACCACCTTCGAATTTACATTGTAAGTGTCGGTTCACTTGAATTGCTTTTGGGTGCTAGGCACTTCTCAATTTGAAAGCGCAGTTTATCTGGGTCTTCCGTAAATGCAATGCCAATACCTGGTGGCGTCCCTAATTGTGTTCCTACGGGAGTTAACCAACAAATAACACCTTTAACAACAGAAGGCTCCAGCGAGTCCGGTAACGTAACACTTAACTCAACTTCCACATTTAAATCATAAACTCTAGGCGTTCGTATAAATAAACCTCCTTGCTTTAAAAAAGGCATATAGGCTAAGTATAAATCACGTTCTGTATTGTATTCTAAGTTGATCATTGCCACGTAGCTCTCCTGGCTATTATGTTGCTTTATTAAACGGGTCTATTATATATTTTATTGTAAGCTTAAACTTTAAGAAGATGGCTTATATCCACCAAAAGCTTCTCTGTTAAATACTGTTGGTTTGCTTGTATATAGTTTTTAGCTAGTTTACTACGCTGAGTAACTATTTTATATATTTGATTTAATATTTCACTGTTAGGTAACAACTTCAACTGAATATCATCAACTAAATATAGCTCGGTGTTATCATGTGTTTGTTTTAATCGTGACAAATTTACAATAACTTTTTCTAGCCATGCATAAGCATTGTTATTATCGTTAAAAGCTTCCGTTAAGCTGCGCTCTACCCTCGCAGTCATTAAAAAATGACAAATTAAACTTTTAAAATTCGTATACTGTTCTGCTTTATTAGGGTCTTTTAGCTCTGTAAGGTGTGAAGAATTAAGATAAGGAACTTCGTTAAAAGTGTCATTTTGTAACGCGTTAAATGATGAATTTGAATTTCCACTGCTTTTAGTTAAAGAGGCCAACAATTGGTCTGCAACTAAACCCTTTACGTGAATTACCCTACAACGACTAATAATGGTTGGTAAGAGTAAGTCTATTTCATCCGTATTCAAAATAATTACGCTATGAGGTGTTGGCTCTTCTAATGTTTTCAATAAAGCATTGGCAGCTTGAGTTGTCATGCTTTGAGCATTATTAACAAGCACAGATTGAAATTGACCAATATGCGCTGTTTTTTGAAGAAACTCATTTGCTAACCTGATTTCATCAACGCCTAAACTCGTACTTTTTGATTTAGGTTGCACTTCAAAATGGTCAGGGTAGTTACCACTTTCAAAAAGACGACAATTTTTACAAGTACCGCAAGCAACTAACATATCAGCTGAGTTATCATGATTAGGAGCATTACATAACAAAAGCTTAATTAACCAGTCAGATAAATCAGTCTTACCTACCCCTATAGCGCCTGAAAACAAAATGGCATGGGGTAAGGTTTGCTGTTTGTATTGTTGTGATAATAATTGTTGGTGTTCTTTTATAGCACTATGCATAACTAATCCATTGTATGAAATTTTTTATCATTTCACTTAGTAATATTTGTCGATGAGCGTAATCAATGCTTTATAACTCACTACGATTTTCTTGCTTATGAATAAAGCTATTAAGGCTGTCTTTCACATCAGAATGTACATCGTTCATCGGCTGGGTAGAGTCAATCGTTATGATTTTATTATTGTTATTAGCAATTTCAATGTACTTGTTTCTTACACGATTAAAAAAGTCTATTTTTTCAAGTTCAATACGGTCAAGATCACCTCTTGCTTTCGCCCTTGCAAGGCCAATAGTTGGCTCTACATCTAAATATAATGTTAAATCAGGCTCAAAGCCTTTTAATGTAATTTGCGCAATTGAGTCCATTACTTGATCATCAAAGCCACGACCTCCGCCTTGATAGGCTCTTGAGCTTAGATCATGGCGGTCACCTATAACCCATAGACCTTTTTGCAAAGCAGGCATAATTTTATTAGCTAAAAGTTGGCTACGACTAGCGTACATTAAAAACAATTCAGTTTCTTGGGTTAGTTTCTCTGTTAAATCAACCGACTTCACCATATTTCTTAAGCTTTCAGCTAACGGTGTTCCACCGGGCTCACGAGTACAAATATACTCAATATTAAACTGCTCAAGTGTATCTTTTACAATATTTATAGCAGATGACTTGCCTGCTCCTTCCATGCCTTCAATGACGATAAATTTTCCTAATTGCATTTCTATTTCTCTTTCTTAAATATTTGCTCAGCTAAGCAATAAAAGTGGCGCTAATTTTGTGGCAAGGCTAAATAGGCTCGTACCGCTTTATTATGTTCTTTCAATGTTTTACTAAACGTATGCTTACCATTTCCTTGGCTCACAAAGTAGTAATAATCGCTTTTTATTGGGTTTAATGTCGCTTTTATTGCACTTAAACCGGCTAAAGCAATGGGTGTTGGCGGTAAACCATTTATACGGTATGTATTGTAGGCTGTTTTTTCTCGCATATTGGCATAGGTAATATCCCCCGTATAACGTTCACCAAGCCCATAAATAATGGTAGGGTCGGTTTGCAAACGCATTCTCTTTTGTAATCTATTAACAAAAACAGACGAGATTAAAGGTTGCTCTGGAACATGCCCTGTTTCTTTTTCAATGATAGAAGCCATAATAAGCGCTTCATAAGCATTTTTATAGGGTAAACCTTTGGCGCGTGTTTTCCATAACGCTTCTAATTCTTTATTTAACTTTGCATTAGCGCGTTTTAGTATCTCTATATCCGTTGTACCAGCTCTATACGCATACGTATCAGGGAAAAGAAGACCTTCAGGGTTATCTTTTTCTAAATCTATCAGTGCTGATATTTGTTTAATACTTTTTCCTTGCAAAGTGTGTGTGATATTTTCTTGCGAGCTAATCACCCCTATCGCTTCTTTGAAAGTGGATCCTTCAATAAAAGTTATTGAAAACTGGTGTTCCTGCCCACTCACTACTTTGTTGAGCACTGCGCGTAAATTAGATTTTGGTTCAATTTTATAAGTACCGGCTTTGATAGATACCATACTTGGATATAATTTTCCGTAACCTAAAAGCCAAAGACGATGATCAAGCCACTTTAATTGTACCATTTGTTTGGAAAATTTATGAAAACTCGTAGCAGGTTGTATTGTTAACAAATAAGAACTTTGAATATTAATTGGTTTATCGAGTGTTTTATTCAATAAATAATGAAAACTAGCAAATACAATAACAGCTAATACCGCTAGACATAAAACGAGTTTAATTAAGGTATTGAGAAACTTACTCTTGCGCGGCTTACTTTGTGTTTCATGAGTCATTAAATTTATCCTTAAAAGTAAACACTACATCCATTGAAAGCTTTTTATCTTTATAACAGTAAACTGGAATTATACCTGAGACGCTATTACAAACAAACATAGCAGAAGCGTTTTCTAAGTCTGCTAGAAATGTACTTTTCACATTGATACCGTTAATGCTATTTAAAATTTTCTGACGCATTAAGCCATCTACACCGCTATAGCTAACGTCAGGCGTGAACCAAGCACCGTCTGCATAATAAAAGAAATTAGAACTTGATGACTCGATCACTTCATCTTTAATGTTCAATACGAGGATATCATCGTACTGAATATTTGATAACTCTTCTTTGATCATAACTTGCTCTAATCGGTTTAAATGTTTTAAACCTGAGAGCATTTTACTTAAACCTATTTTTTGAGCACTTACCCCTAACGTTATTCCGGTATTTCTTAAGGTGTCATAAATAGCAGGGAAATCAGAAACCATGACAATACAGGTGGGCTTTGCTTCTTTATCACGAGCATAACCACGATGAGATAAACCTGCTGTGATAGTGATTTTAATAACGGCTTTTTGGTGGCTAAAACAAGCTGCATTTATATAAGAGATAAGTTCTTTTCTTGGTATTTTAGGAATACCTAATTGCATACTGCCTTGCTCTAACCGTTCTAAATGGGCATTTAAGTCAGTCAATTCACCTTGTTCAATTAAACCGGTTGTAAACAAACCATCGCCAAAAGCTAAGCCCCTATCATTAGCGGCAACATTGGGCGTTTCTATTCCATTTATTGAACAATATATCATGCGACTTTATCTGTTTTGAGTTCTTCGTGTTTAAAACTTATATTCTGTGAACATAAGAAACAAAAAAACCTGAATACTTAATATCAAATTGAAGTTAAGTATTCAGGCTTACTCTATCAAATTCAAGCATTAAAACGCTTATTTAGATTTTTTTGAAAATTAATGACCCGTTTGTACCACCAAATCCGAATGAATTACACAAAGTGTACTCAAGGTTTACGGCACGAGCTGAGCCTGTAATATAATCTAAATCACAACCTTCGTCAGGGTTATCTAGATTAATTGTTGGAGGAACGGCATTTTCAGTTAAAGCTTGAATACTAAATATCGCTTCAATAGCACCTGCTGCACCCAACAAATGCCCTGTCATTGATTTTGTTGACCCCATCATAACTGAGCTCGCATTTTCGGCAAATATGCTTTTAACCGCATTAGTTTCAGCAATATCACCTGCAGGTGTCGATGTGCCGTGAGCGTTAATATAACCAATTTTATCGGTAGTAATCTTCGCATCGTTTATAGCATTAGCCATCGCTCGAGCAGCACCCGCACCATCAGCAGGTGGAGATGTCATATGGTAAGCATCACCGCTCATGCCAAAACCTACTAATTCAGCATAAATTTTTGCACCACGTGCTTTAGCGTGTTCATATTCCTCAACCATTACAACACCTGCTCCGTCTCCTAAGACAAAGCCATCGCGGTCTTTATCCCAAGGGCGAGAAGCCGCTTGTGGGTCATCGTTGCGACGAGAAAGCGCTCTTGCAGCACCAAACCCACCCATACCTAAGGTAGTTGAAGCTTTTTCTGCTCCACCCGCTAGCATCGCGTCAGCATCACCATAGGCGATCATTCTAGCTGCATGGCCAATATTATGTACGCCACTTGTACAAGCTGTTGTAATAGAGATGTTTGGACCCTGTAAGCCAAACATTATTGATAAATGTCCCGATATCATATTAATAATGGTGGAAGGAACAAAAAATGGCGAAAGCTTTTTAGGATTGCCTGAAGCTTTTAATAGCTTTTCATGGTTTTGCTCAATTAAACCTAAACCACCAATACCAGAGCCAACGGCTACACCAATTCGAGGTGCGTTTTCCTCTGTAATATTTAGGCCTGAATCTTTAAAAGCTTGAACTCCAGCAGCCACACCATACTGGATGAATAAATCCATTTTTTTGGCTTCTTTTCTTTCCATGTAATCTGTAGAGTCGAAGTTATTGATTAAACCAGCAAATTTTGTGGTGTAATCGGAAGTATCGAAATGCTCAATAGTTCTGATACCACTTTTACCTAATAGTAAATTTTGCCATGTTTCTTCAGCAGTGTTACCTAAAGGGCTTAACATCCCTAAACCTGTTACAACAACACGTCTCATTTTCTTACTCCATTCTATATTCAGACCAAATACATCAAGCCAATAAATTGATAAAAATTTCTATTTGCTAATTTAAACACAACTTACATAGTGTGATCAAAATAAACTTAAGTCTTGAATAAGTATTATTTAAATATATGACCTAGCTAAAAATAGGCCTCTATCATGTGATTTAGTGGGTTTTAGGTATAAAAAAAGCGGTTACTTAAAATAAGTGGCCCGCTTTCTTGAAAAGAACAATACTAAAGATTGTTCGATTATTTATTACTGGTTAGCATTTACATAATCAACAGCAGCTTGAACTGTTGTGATTTTCTCTGCTTCTTCATCAGGAATCTCAGTATCGAACTCTTCTTCAAGAGCCATTACTAATTCTACTGTATCAAGAGAATCTGCACCTAGGTCGTCTACAAATGATGAATCAATTTTTACTTCATCTTCGCTAACACCTAATTGCTCGATAGTGATTTTGATAACGCGCTCTACGATTGTACTCATTTTACTTCCTTAACTAAATTGTATGTCTTTTTCAAAATTTCGTGTAGTTTATTCGTCAAATGCCAACCTTGCAAGTGCCAATGGACACTTTTTTGTGTGGTCTAACCTCTTGACGAACTTGATTTATTGCTAAAAATAGTCTACAAGCCTTACTCAGTGGGCTTATACCATGTACATACCGCCATTTACATGAATTGTTTCACCTGTAATATAAGCAGCACAATCTGATGCTAAAAACGCCACAGTGCTCGCAATTTCGTCAGGTTTACCTAAACGATTACTCGGTACTTGAGAGAAAATCCCCTCTTTTTGCTCATCTGTGAGTGTTTGCGTCATGTCTGTATCTATAAATCCTGGTGCTATGGTATTAACCGTAATGCCACGAGAGGCTATCTCACGAGCTAATGACTTGGTAAACCCTAGAAGACCCGCTTTTGCTGTCGCGTAATTAACTTGCCCTGCATTACCCATTGTGCCAACCACAGAGCCGATATTAATAATGCGACCATTCTTCTTTTTCATCATTGGACGAATAGCCGCTTTGCTCACCTTATAAACCGAAGTTAAGTTGGTGTCTAGAATATCTTGCCACTCATCATCTTTCATTCGCATAAATAGGTTATCACGCGTAATACCGGCGTTATTTACTAATATATCAACACTACCAAAGTTATCTTTTATTGTTTCGAATAAGGCAGCGATAGAGTCGCTTTCAGTAACATTTAACACCAAGCCCATGCTTGCAACATCTTTATTGTCAGATAAATACTCACTGATATTATTAGCGCCATTTTCTGAAGTCGCTGTACCTATAACAATGGCACCTAATGATTGTAACTGAATTGCGATCGCTTTACCGATACCTCGGCTTGCGCCAGTAACGAGTGCTACTTTTCCTGTTAACGTGAACATAATTTTCCTATTTTATTTATATATTATTGTTTAATAATTGTTATTTTTAGATTCATTGTGAATAAAGTTATCCTCTCATTAAAAATGAGCTGTACTTTATTCCCCCACTAACGCTAATGCTTGTTCTAAACTGGCTGTGTTATTTATTGAAACACTTTTTATCGTTTTATCAATACGCTTATTTAAACCCTGAAGTACTTTTCCTGGTCCAACTTCAATAACTGTATCAATGCCATCATTGGCTAACTTAGTAATTGTTTCGCTCCAACGTACAGGCGAGTATAGTTGTCTGATAAGGGCTTGCTTGATAACTTCACCAGAAGACTCAATAGAAACATCCACATTATTTACGACCATAATACTTGGTGTATTAAAAGAAATTTCTTCTAATGTTTGTGCAAGTTGCTCTGCTGCATCTTTCATTAAAGCACAATGAGAAGGTACACTAACAGGTAAAGGTAAAACACGCTTAGCTCCAGCAGCTTTACATAACTCTCCTGCTCGAGAAACGGCCTCTTTATGACCGGCTATAACAACTTGACCTGGAGAGTTGAAGTTTACTGCAGAAACAACTTCGCCTTGTTCTGCTTTGTTACAGCTATCAATAATAACTTCGTTTTCTAAACCAATCACAGCAGCCATGGCACCAACACCTTCTGCAACACAGCTCTGCATGTACTGACCACGTTTTTCTACGAGGACTACGGCATCAGCAAGAGAAATGACATTAGCACAAACTAAAGCAGAGTATTCACCTAAACTATGACCCGCTAAAACACTTGGCATTACATCTGATTTATTTTGCCATAATCGCCATAAAGCAACACTTGCAGTAAGTAAGGCGGGTTGAGTAAAGTGGGTTTGGTTTAATTTTTCTGATGGACCTTGAGCGATAAGCTCCCACAAATTGTATCCTAAAGCACTTGATGCTTCAGAAAAAGTCGATTGAACAACTTCATCCTCTGCAAAGTCACTTAACATAGCTACTGACTGAGATCCTTGCCCTGGAAATACAAAAGCTAATGAATTATGCATAATCTGTTACTCTTTCTTTATCTAAATGAAATGGCACAAAGGAGTAGAAAACATAAATGAAACGATATGAACAACCAACGAGGTTTGTGTACAACGAAAGAACGTTTTTTATTATTTGCTATGTCATCTAACTTTGATCTAGTGTGGTATTGATTTTTTCTGGCACTTGATGCTTTATCTCTTTTACTGCTTGCATAATTGCTGCATAAAAAGCTTTTTCATTCGCATCGCCATGGCTTTTAACCACAATACCGCGCAATCCTATCAAACTTGCACCGTTATACTGGTCGGGGTTCAGTGTTTTAAACACTTTTTTTATACTTTTTTTCAAAAGTCGACTTAAAATCTGAATAAAAACATTTTCGTTGAAGACATGCTTTGATTTTTTATAAACCATACGAGCAACCCCTTCACAGGTTTTTAAAGCGACATTGCCAACAAACCCATCACAAACGATAACATCTGCTTTATTTGAAAATATTTCATGGCCTTCTATAAAACCAATATAATTAATATTGCTATTTTCACTTAATTCGACTGAAGCAAGTTTGATATGATCACTTCCTTTCATCGACTCAGAGCCCATATTTAGAAGTGCAACACGTGGTTTATCTATTTGAGCTGTATGCTCGGCAAGTACAGACCCCATCACGCCAAATTGATACAGCACATGAGAGTCACAAAATACATTAGCACCTAAGTCAAGCATAAAAACTTGCTGTTCTTCTTCTCGAGTCGGTAAAGCTGAAATTAATGCAGGCCTTTCAACACCGGGAAGTGTTTTCAAAATAAGGTGAGCCATTGTAAACAAGGCGCCAGTATTGCCAGCACTTACACAGGCTTGTGCCTGGTTGTTATCAACTAAGTCGAGTGCCTTGCGCATAGAAGAGTCTTTCTTACAGCGTAACGCGGAAGAAGGTTTTTCATCCATACCCACTACTTGTGATGTAGGGCAAATAGATAATTGCGGGTGATTATTTAATTGTTCTGGGGATATATTATAACGAGCTAATTCCGAAGTGATTTGTTGTTCATCACCACATAAAATTAACTGTAAGTTTGGCAAGGAATTAATTGCCATTATAGAAGATTTTATAGTTATACGGGGGCCTTTATCGCCCCCCATAACATCTAACGCTATGGTCAGATTATTCAAAGGTATTCCTAAGAATCAAAAGTATCGCTTATTTAGCGATAACTTTAACACCTTTATAGAAACCATCAGCAGTCACGTGGTGACGACGATGAGTTTCACCTGATACTGGATCTACAGATAAGTTTTCTGCAGTTACTGCATCATGTGAACGACGCATACCACGTCTTGAACGAGATTTTTTACTTTTTTGAACTGCCATGAGTTACTCCTAGTTTTTTTTAAACGTTAAGTGATTTACTTAAGTTGTTTTAATACGTCAAATGGGTTTGGTTTTTCAAGCTCTTCAGGCAGCTCTCCCCAAACACTATCGGCTTCAGCCGGACAGTCTTTAAGTTCATGCCTTGGAATTAATGGAACCATGAGCATTAACTCTTCTTCCACTAAGTCACGCAAGTTGACTTCACCATTTTCATCTAATTCTACTACGTCATAGTATGACGGTATTTCTTCAGCAGCTTCAGCATTTTTCGCTGGGCTAAAAGTAAAAGATACTTCTAGCTTATACTCAAAAGGTTCTGTACACCGCTGACAAATTAATGCAACCAATGCCGATGCTGTGCCAGACATTACTGTCAAACCACGTTCATCCACATCAAACTTAACATTAACCTGAACCTGCTCGCTTTTGCCTTCGCATACAGCAAGCAGTCTAGTCATTTCCGATAATTTGAACACACCATCACACACAAGTCTACGTTGAGCACTTTGGGTTGGACGAATTGTAATTGGAAGTTTAAGATTCTGCATAAGGCGCGCATAATAAAGCCCAAAAGGGCAAGTGTCAAAAGAAATTAAACATTTTTATCTAAATAAACAATATTATGGAAATTATAACACTAAAATAAGATAATATGGACACTATAATGCTTTAATTAATTATCAAGTCAGCCAAAGGAATAAAACATAATGAGAACCCTCGTTTTAGGATCCACTTCAGTATTTCGAAAAGAAATCCTAGAAAAACTTAATTTACCGTTTTTATGTGCAAAACCTAATACCGATGAAAGCCCTATAGAGGGAGAATCACCCCAATCACTCGTCGAACGTCTTGCAATAGACAAAGCAAAGGCCGTAGCGATTGAACATTCAAATGCCATTATCATTGGCTCTGATCAGGTAGCCGTTTGTGATGGTACAATTTTAGGGAAGCCTCACCACTTTGAAAATGCCGTTGCACAATTAAGCCAATTTAGCGGTAAGAAGGTAACCTTTTATACAGGGCTTTGTGTTTTAAATAGCGAAACGGGCAAAATAACGTCATTAGTAGAACCTTTTGAAGTCCATTTTAAAACTCTTTCACTTGATGAAATAACACATTATTTGCATGCCGAAGAGCCCTATAACTGTGCAGGCAGTTTCAAAAGTGAGGCATTAGGTATCTGTTTGTTTGAAAAACTATCTGGTGATGATCCAAATACTTTAATTGGTTTACCTCTTATTAGGCTTGTAAATTTGTTAAAACAACACGGTATTGATGTATTAGCTGAACAAAGAAAAAACTAACAGGCCGTTATCAATACCGTTTTTCACGATTGTCTTAACGAGGTAATTTAGCCAGTAATTTTTCCAAACTAGGCTCTAATGGCGCTTCTATTTTTATTCGCTCATCCGTTTTAGGGTGAGTGAACTCTATGCTTGCTGCATGTAAAAACAATCTTTTTAATCCTTTCGACTTCATGTCTTCATCAAATTGTTCATGACCATATTTTGCATCCATTGCAATAGAGTGATTACTGGTCTGGCAATGTACCCTTATTTGATGGGTTCTGCCAGTTACAGGAAAAGCACGAACTAAAGTACAACCTCGGTACCTTTCTAATACACGATAACGAGTCTCAGATGGTTTACCGTTAATGTTATCAACCACTACAACACGTTCTCCTGATTTTAAGTCGTTCTTTTTGAGCGCACTTGTAACACGAGTGAGTTTATCCGGCCAATGCCCTTTTACTAATGCATGATAAAACTTTTGTACTGTTTTGCTACGAAGTTGCTCATGCAAATGACGCAATGCGGAGCGTTTCTTTGCGACCACTAGGCAACCTGAAGTATCTCGGTCTAAGCGATGGACAAGTTCAAGCATTTTAGCTTCTGGACGTAAAGACCTTAATGCTTCAATTAACCCAAAACTTAAACCACTTCCACCATGCACAGCCATGCCAGAAGGTTTGTTGATTACAATGAGGCGGTCGTCTTCAAACAGAATTTGATTTTCTAACTCTGATACTATTTTTAGTCCTGTTGAAACTTCCGTTGTTTTTTCTGATACACGAATAGGAGCAACTCTAACAATGTCCTCAGCTAATAACTTATAAACAGGTTTAATACGTTTCTTATTAACTCGTATTTCACCTTTACGCATTAGTCGGTACAAATGGCTTTTGGGTACACCTTTTAACGTACGCAATAAAAAATTATCAATTCGTTGTCCCGCATCCTCAGCATCAATAGTAAAATACCGAACTTTAGGTTTATCTTCGTCGTCATTTTTAGACCGTTCATCTTTCGGTTGTACATTAGTCATTTTGTTTATTTCATCGTTATTTACTTAGTATTCTTAAATTTTAACACATTCATTTCGCAATATTGTAAATTTAAAGAGTAAATTTATTGGCTTATTGCAATTTATAGTGGATAATGTAGAAGTTGTTACAAGTATAAAGTTGTAATTTTTACTAAAATAAAAAAATACAACTTGAATTATTAACAACTTAGAAGCTTTAAAGAGAGACGTAAGAGGTAAACTGCGGCTACATCTTTATGCAATAAAAATTATTCTGTGTAAATTCTTTATTAAGAATCATAATTCGCAACGTTATTTACACTTAACGTAAGTTGTAAACATTAACTTGAAAAATAATTTTTGACATACTGATGAACAGCCTGTTGTCACATTTAACGCAAATTTAAACACAAAGAGCGGCTTTATAAGCGTACTGTGATTTAAGTTATGTAACATGTTAAATAACACATAAACAGTTTTATCGATAATTAGCTATCGACATTCATTACCCAGCACCATAAAGCAATTTTAATAAATAATTTATAAAGATAAGTACAGTGTTCAAATAACACATTTAATATTCTCTTTATAAATTTGCACAGCGCATAGCCTGAGCACATAAAGAACTAAACAATTGTAATGTTATCTCCCTATTTATAAATAATAGTGGGGTAATGCTACATGAAGATAGAGATCAGACAATTATTAGCTTAACGTGGTGCAATGACACGTTAACTTGACAACCGTGAGGTTGACAAACTGCTGGTATAACACCAAAGATACTTTGTGTACAAAGCAATAGTGCTGTGGCCAATAATGAGTCACATAAACCTATGAAACGTATGTTAATCAATGCAACACAATCAGAAGAATTGCGTGTTGCGCTTGTAGATGGTCAGAAGCTATATGATTTAGATATAGAAAGCCCTGGTCATGAACAAAAAAAATCAAATATATACAAAGCAAAAATCACCCGCGTAGAACCGTCTTTAGAAGCTGCCTTTGTAGATTACGGTGCTGACCGTCACGGTTTCTTACCAATGAAGGAAATCTCTAGAGAATACTTCCCTAAAG
Organism: Colwellia sp.; assembly: GCA_049607625.1. Lineage (GTDB taxonomy): Bacteria > Pseudomonadota > Gammaproteobacteria > Enterobacterales > Alteromonadaceae > Colwellia. The sequence continues at coordinate 28,053 of JBMYWR010000003.1, read as the reverse complement.
GCTACACTTTCCAAGGTCGTCCAAGTATTAAAGACGTACTAAAAGAGGGACAAGAAGTCATTGTTCAGATTGATAAAGAAGAACGCGGCCAAAAAGGTGCTGCGCTTACTACCTTTATCAGTTTAGCTGGAAGTTATTTAGTGCTTATGCCAAATAACCCACGTGCCGGTGGTATTTCTCGCCGTATCGAAGGTGATGAACGCACAGATTTAAAAACATCTCTAAGTAAATTAGATATGCCTAAAGGTATGGGACTTATAGTTCGTACTGCTGGTGTAGGTAAAAACTACGATGAACTAGAGTGGGACTTAAGTGTTTTACTTCATCATTGGCAAGCCATTAGCGATGCTGCAAAAAGCCGCCCTGCTCCTTTCTTAATTCATCAAGAAACGAACCTCATTCTTAGAGCGCTTCGAGATTACTTACGTCGCGATATTGGTGAAGTACTTATTGATAGACCTAAAACTTTCGAAAGTGTGAAAAAACATATAGAAATCGTTCGTCCAGACTTCTTAAATAAAATAAAGTTGTATAACAGTGATGTACCTTTATTTACGCACTACCAAATTGAAAGCCAAATTGAAACAGCTTTTCAACGTGAAGTTCGCTTACCTTCAGGTGGTTCAATTGTTATCGACCCAACTGAAGCAATGACGTCTGTTGATGTAAACTCCGCTCGTGCTACAAAGGGAAGCGATATCGAGGAAACCGCATTTAATACTAACTTAGAAGCGGCAGAAGAAGTTGCAAGACAACTAAGATTGCGTGACTTAGGTGGTTTAGTTGTTATCGATTTTATCGATATGACTCCTGTAAGACACCAGCGTGAAGTAGAAAATAGAATGCGCGATGCTGTTCATCAAGACAGAGCTCGTATTCAGCTTAGTAAAATATCACGATTTGGTTTGTTAGAAATGTCGCGCCAACGTCTTCGTCCATCTATCGGTGAAACCAGTCAAGGCGTTTGTCCTCGCTGTAATGGTACGGGTCAAGTACGTGGTGTTGAATCTTTAGCATTATCAGTACTTCGCTTAATGGAAGAAGAAGCCATTAAAGACAACACATTACAAGTACAAGCACAAGTACCCGTTCCTGTTGCAACTTATTTGTTAAATGAAAAACGTCGTTCTGTTATGCATGTTGAGAAGCATCATGATGTACGTGTTTTGATTATTCCAAACCCGCATATGGATACACCACAATATGAAGTAGCACGTGTTAAGAAAGATGACACTATTGTTGAAGCAAGCTATGAAGTTGATGTTAAACAGGCAGAATTAGAAGAAGCTAAAATGCCTAAGTTTGATAAAACGATTGCTAAGCGTGATGAGCCTGTAATTCAGTCTATTTCAGCACCTAAACGTCCAGTCTCAACTAATGACAGCAAGGTTTCTGCCGTTGAAACAAAAAATTCTACAGGTTTATGGGGCTGGTTGAAGGGCTTATTTACAAGCGAAGAAGCGGCTGAAGAAGTTAAGCCTAAAGCTAAACCTAACGAACGTAAAAACTCACACGATAATCGAAGAAACCAACGTCAAGGTCAGCGTCGTAATAACCGTAATAATCGTAATGGCCGCAACGCTGAAAGAAACGATAAAGTTGATGCAGACAATAAGCGTCCTCAAAAAGCTTCTGATGCAGGTCGTCCTAATCGAGATCAAAAAGAGCATAACAAAAATGCTCCTAAGCGAAATAATCGTAAGCCTGAGCGTGAAAAAGAAGTTATCGCTAAAGAAGAGAAGGTGACTGAGCGTCGTCAACGTAGAGGAAAGAAGAAGTCTGTTCGTATGACACCTTCTACTCAAGTAGCTGCGCAAGTTGAAGCGAAAAAAGATTCTACAAACGTTGCTAAAACGCCTCGTAAACCAGAAACTAAAAAGCCCGTTAAAGCAAAATCTATAGACGATGTAAAAATTGAAACCGAAGTAGATGGTAATGTTGCTGTTGATGTAACATCAAATAGTGATGAGCAACCAAAAAATAGACGTACAGCAAGACATTTACGTAACAATGGCCAACGTAGACGTAAAACGACTAACAAAGACTCTGGCCAAAAGCAAATGTTTGATGAAGCGGTAGCACAAGAAAAGTTAAACGGTGAAAGTGTTGACTCGAACCCTATTGAGGCTCGTTACCCGCAAGAAAATCAGCCTGCTGCAGATACCCCTGTAGTGGAAACGCCTGTTGTTGAAGCAGTAGTTGAAACTGAAGTAGAAACAACGCCTGTTGTTGAAGCAGTAGTTGAAACTGAAGTAGAAACAACGCCTGTTGTTGAAGCAGTAGTTGAAACTGAAGTAGAAGCAACGCCTGTTGTTGAAGCAGCTGTTGAAACTGAAGTAGAAGCAACGCCTGTTGTTGAAGCATCTGTTGAAACTGAAGTAGAAGCAACGCCTGTTGTTGAAGCATCTGTTAAAACTGAAGTAGAAGAAACGCCTGTTGTTGAAGCATCTGTTGAAACTGAAGTAGAAGAAACGCCTGTTGTTGAAGCATCTGTTGAAACTGAAGTAGAAGAAACACCTGTTGTTGAAGCATCTGTTGAAACTGAAGTTGAAGAAAAACCTGTTGTTGAAGCATCTGTTGAAACTGAAGTTGAAGAAAAACCTGTAGCGAAAAAAGTAAAAGCTAAAAAGGTATCAGCTCCTCAAGCAAAGTCTTCTGGTACTAAAGATAAAAAACTTGCAAGACAAGTCAGAAAAGGAAAAAGTGAGCCCGGTAGAGCCTCTTCTCCTATGACGAGAACAGAAACGATTACGACGATTAACGAAATTCCAACGGCATCAAAGCATAATGATGACAGAATGGATTTTACTAAATCAGCTAAAATGGCGATTGTTGCCGATGTTACAAGTAGAAGTTCATCGCAAGCAACTAAAGCTATTTAAGCTTAGTAAAAATGTCTAACAGACGAGAAATAATAATCGTCTGTTATGTTTCCATAAAAAAGTGATAGTTTCTTATGAAGCTATCACTTTTTTTATGCGCTTTACTTTTACAGCGATGAATTTTACAGCGATGAGTTTTAATAAGGTACTTCCTGTACCGTCGTATTGTCTGATAACCGGCTTCCATGTCGTGTTAACTATTATTGCCTAATTGATATTTCGCTACCAACCTTGCCTCTTTTGACATCAATTCTTAATGCCATTTGTTCTTTTAACTCACTTACATGTGAAATAATACCAATCATCCGCCCCGTTGATTGTAAGTCTATTAAGGCTCGAATGGCGAGCTCTAATGCATCGGGATCTAAACTACCAAAACCTTCATCTATAAATAACGTTTCTAACTTGATTCCGCCTGAATAAGATTGCACTACATCAGACACCCCAAGCGCTAAAGAAAGCGCTGCGAGAAATGATTCTCCCCCTGAAAGCGTCGCTACGGATCTTATTTTTCCTGTATAGGCATCGTCCACTTCAAGCTCTAATCCTGACGCTTTATTGCCTTTTGCTTTATCGCTTTTACGAACAAGCTGGTATCTGCCTTTACTCATAATAGAAAGCCTTACAGAGGCTTGTACTAAGACATCATCGAGTAAAACGCTGAGCACAAATCGTTGTAAACTGATTTTGTTGCCTGTTAAACCGTTAGACACTTCATAGAGTGTTCCAATAGTGTTGTATTTTCTTTCAAGTGACTCATTTTTTTTGTGAACCTTAGTTAAAATACTTTGTACTATAATCAATTGGTTAGCTCTATCATCTAACGCACGCCATGATTTTTCAACTTGTTCATATAGGTCATGTTGTTCTAAAAGACTCTGCTCAAGTTCAATTAAGTTTGGCTGACTCTGGTCACTAAGATCAAGTTCTAATTGAGCTACAACCGCTATTAAATTTTCTACACCTAATTTATAGCGCGCTAGTTTTTGTTCTATTTCACTTTGTGTATTTTCATCTAATCTAGATGCTTCAAACATTGCTTCGTTAGTAAATTGGCTTTCACTTAATGCTGTAAACCATGCTTTTTCTGCAAGGCTTAACGCTTGATTTTCACTTTCCAATTGCGTTTCTAATGCGTCTTTATTTGAGTCTGCTTTATCTAAATCAGATTTCACTTTGCTCAAGTTAGAACGCGCAGACTCTAACGCATTTGTTAAAAGCGATACTTGCTTGGTAATCTGGTTAAATTCACTGTCTAACACCCCTTCTTCCCTATAAGGCATAGGAACTTGGCTATTAATTTGAGCTAAAGTCGCTTTTTGTGAAATAACCGTTTCATTATCTTTTTGAGCTGCTTCATTAAATTTTTGCTCTGTTACTAATTTTTCTGCAAGATCGTTTTTAAGCTTTTCAGCTTGCTCAATAGATTTTGCTAGCTTTTCTTTTGTTAAAACTAATTCTTCAACCTTTATTTTCAAATTATTTTTTTTATTAGTGAGTTGCTCTATAGGCTCTTTAGCTATTTGGCCTAACTCTGTTGCCAGTAACTCTGACTGTTTTTTATTAACACTAATTTTATCCAATGAAATATCGTATTCTAAATTTGATTTATCTAAGTCGAGTTTAGACTTTCTTTCCAGCTCCCTTACAACATCGACATCTTCTTTAGATATTAATTTCTCCCCATCCAGGCTACTTGCTGGGTTGGGATGATTTAAACTTCCACATACAGGACAAGGGTTGTCTTTACTTAAAGCTGTTGCTAATAAACTAGCTTGTGAACCATGCCAGTCAAATTCGACTTGCTTAACTTGACGTTGAATATCACTAAAAGATTCCTTCTTCTGCTCTACAACATCTCGTAATCGTCCATTTTGACTAACTAAGCTTCGATTTTCTTTGTAAAGCTCCTCTAGTTGAGATCGTTTACCAAGTTGAAGACTTGTTTGCTCTAAAATAGATTTGTTATCAGCAAGCTGTTCGATGACATTCAGAAGTTTTGTAGTATCTTTTTCATAACCCTTTAACGTTAATTTATCTTGCTCAATATCCACTTGAGCCTTATGTAATAACTGCTGACCATGTTGCTGGTTATTTTCAGCTAACAGTAACGCTTTCTTCGCTTGCTCTAAGCTTTTTAAGAGTTCGTTAAATTGTGTTAATTGGCTTATTCTTTCCTTTAATTTGTCGACTTCAGTGTAAGCTTTATCGGCTTTTTCAAATGCGATTAAAGACTTGTTAAGGTGTAGATTAAGTTCATTAAGGCTATCTACACAAACACTGTATTGTTTTTGAAGTAATGAGCATTTAGCCGCTACGTTATTTTTATTATCAAAAACATGTTTAATTTTGTTGGCTTTTAAAGAAAGCTTGAGTTTGTGCTCTTCAACATTCATTTCAGCGGCAAATTGTTTTTGCTCTTTCAGTAGCTGTTTTTTACTTAACAAAGTAGAAAATTGTTTGGCAACGGTATTAGCGACTTCAAGTGCTTTCTCTTTGTCGCGAAGTCGTTTTTCTTCTGTTATTTTTTTGTCTTGTGCTAATAAGCGTTTAGGAGAAATATCTTTCAGCTCATCATCTAAGTCTTCTTCTTTTTCTAACCCTGCCCCTTTAATAATTCCAAGAACTTGATGTTTGTGCTGCTCTACTTCTTTTTTTATTTGTGAAGCTTCAACTTTCAATTTTTCTTCTATTTTTTTATAGATCGAAGTTTGAAATAACTGACTAAAAATTTTTTCTCTATCTTTTGAGTCCGCTAATAATAACTCTCGAAACTTTCCTTGTGGTAACACCATGACTTGTCTAAATTGTTCAACGCTTAAACCAAGCAACTCTTTTATTTCTTTATCGGCCTCAGAGACCTTTTTAGGGACTAATAATGTTTCTTCCCCTGCACTATTTAACTCCCACAGCGTAGCTTCTGCTTGTTGAAGTGTTGTTCCTTCTCCATGCTTCTTTATACGCTCTTGTGTCGGTATTCGCATGATTTTGTATCGGCGATTAGCAATGGTAAATTCTAATGTCACTTTCGTGATCAAATTACCATCACCGTGATCACAGCGCATTTGGCTTGCTGAGCGCTCTGAGCCTGTTGTTTGCCCATATAAGGCAAAACATATAGCATCAAGAATTGAACTCTTACCAGCACCTGTAGGTCCATTAATCAAAAACAACGGGTGTGAGCCGAGTTTATTAAAATCGATGTCTTCTTTCGCTGCAAATGGTCCAAAAGCCTGTATTGATAAATAGCGTGGTTTCATATTGGTTTATTTCTTCAGCGTGTTAAGTAGTTGAGTTATTATTTCATCTTGGTTATTGGTCATTTCTTCACCGGTCACTTGCTGAAAAAAATCTTTAAACATCGCATATTCTCCGCGATTTAAACTATCTCGTTTTAACGGGTTATCAATTTGGGAAGATAAAACTGTTTTTTCCAAGTGCAATACATTCGGATAAATATTTCTTAATTTCCCCATAGGGTCAAGAATGGCGTGTGTGTCTTCAAGTTTAATTAGCAAGTAATCGTTTGAGTTTGGATCTAGTTTACCTTCTTCTAAAATTGAATTTAATTCACCACTAATAACCCGTAAATCTTTCAGCGGCTTTAATTCAAGGTGTTTATGCTGCATCACACCCTTTTCGTCAAACTCAACTAACGTAACCCCTTTTTTTTGATTACGCTCTGAGAAGCTATACTTCATCAATGAACCGCAATAACGAATATGCTCTGCCCCTTTGTACTGCGGACTGTGCAAATGCCCTAAGGCAACATAATCAAAGGGCAAACAAGGCTCAAAGCTTACCCTATCCTCTCCTCCTATCTGTAAAGGCCTTTCAGAGTCTGACTCAGTAGCACCATCTATGTAACAGTGGCTAATAAGCACATTGATTTGCTCTGATGACTTTGCACTACTCACGCAATTAACTAGATAGCTATGAGCTTCGTCGTATGAACTTACATCAACATCGAAGGTATGCTTTACTGTTTGCGGATCGTTATAAGGAATGCCATAAAAAGCAACATCATGATTTTTTCCTTTAATAATTACTGGCTCTGTTATTTTGGTTAAATCACCTAAAATATGTAACCCTGCAGATTGCATATGTTTGGAGCCAAATCTTAACCTTTCTGCGCTATCATGATTGCCCGGAATGAGAATAATGGGCACATTAAGGTCAATACAAATTTTGTTAAAGGTTTCATCAAGCAATGATACTGCTTTGGCCGGAGGTAATGAACGGTCATAGATATCCCCTGCGATTACGAGTGCATCAACTTCTTCTTGTTGTATATACTCGACAAGTTGTGATATTACGTGTTGTTGATCTTTTAACAAAGAGACGTGATGGAATTGTCGGCCTATATGCCAATCAGAGGTATGTATAAACTTCATTTTATTCCTAACAAAGAAGAAATTATTGAGCTAGCTCGCAAATATGAAGGTTTTATTATACCGATAAAGTGTAGACATTAAAGTAATCAACCTGAATTCGGCTTAACATATACTTCTCTAGCAGCTATTTTTCCTAGTTTCTGTGTTAAATTCATTTGCAATAGGCTAATACCAATGTCAGTTAATATGTGATCATTTCTACTTGTTAAAACCAGCAACTACTTCGTTTGTTATTTAATAATTAACGGTGCATGGATGCACCTTATTAGACAATGCAGGAGCTTATTGTCCTGAACAACTAGTTACTTAAAAAAATGCCTTGTATTTGATGATTTTCTCTACGTATAAAGAAGATCACATATTTAATGCCATTGGTATTAGCTGTATATATTTAAGGGCAAAAAAAAGCTTAACCCAGGTTTAGTTGGATTAAGCTTTTAAGATTATTTAATCGTAAAAAATAGCGTTTAGATAAGTATTTTTGAAACCGTGTTTTAATTACTTGACTGCAGCAACCTCTTTTTTACTTTCATATTGAATAACCAGTTTAGTTTTTCGAACGCCTACTTTCGCTACGCCACCTTGAGTAAGTTCGCCAAAGAGCAGTTCATTGGCCAATTTCTTCTTAAGCTCTTCTTGAATTAAACGTGCCATAGGTCTTGCGCCCATCGACTTATCGTAGCCATTTTCTGCAAGCCATTTTCTTGCATCTTTACTGACTTCGAGACATACACGTTTTTCATCTAGTTTAGCTTGAAGCTCAACGATAAACTTATCAACAATTTGGGCGATGACTTCTTCATTTAAGTGATCAAACCATACTGTATTATCTAAGCGGTTTCTAAACTCGGGTGAAAACACATTATTGATCTCTTTCATTGCATCAGCAGTGTGATCTTGCTGCTTAAAGCCGATAGATTTCTTAACCGTTTCTTGAACACCCGCATTCGTCGTCATAACCAGAATAATATTTCTAAAATCGGCTTTACGGCCATTGTTATCGGTTAAGGTACCGTGATCCATTACTTGTAATAAAATATTGTAAACATCTTCATGAGCTTTCTCTATTTCATCTAAAAGCACAACCGCATGAGGGTGTTTTAACACGGCATCAGTTAATAATCCGCCCTGCTCGTAACCAACATAACCTGGTGGTGCACCAATTAAGCGACTGACCGCATGTTTTTCCATGTATTCAGACATATCAAAACGTAACAACTCCACACCTAAGTTTTTCGCTAATTGTTGGGTTATTTCTGTTTTTCCCACACCTGTTGGACCAGCAAACAAGAAAGAGCCAATAGGTTTATCTTCATTACCTAAGCCTGCTCTTGATAAACGCATCACAGACGTGAGTTCATCGATAGCTTTATCTTGCCCAAAAACAACTAACTTTAAGTTTCGATCTAAATTCTTTAAGCTATTTTTCTCATTTGAGCTAACAGACTTTTCTGGAATTCGAGCCATTTTAGCGATAACGCTTTCAATATCATGGTTATTAATTGTTTTCTTGCGCTTTGAAACCGTTACTAACTGTTGTTTCGCGCCTGCTTCATCAATAACATCGATAGCTTTATCGGGTAAGAACCGTTCATTAATATATTTAGCTGAAAGTTGCGCCGCAGCTCTTAACGCCGCATTGGTATAACGTATACCATGATGATGCTCATACTTATCTTTAAGACCTTGTAATATCTTAGTCGTGTCATCCACGCTAGGCTCAACAATATCTATTTTTTGAAAACGTCTTGCTAAAGCTCGGTCTTTTTCGAAGATGCTTTGATACTCTTGATAGGTTGTCGAACCTAAACATCTTAATTTACCAGCTGACAATAAAGGTTTAATCAAGTTAGAAGCGTCCATCATGCCACCAGAAGCAGCCCCTGCGCCAATAATGGTATGAATTTCATCAATAAAGAGTATCGCGTTGGTATCTGTTTCGAGCTCTTTTAATAAAGATTTAAAGCGTTTTTCAAAGTCACCTCTATATTTTGTCCCCGCTAACAATGCGCCCATATCTAAAGAGTAAATGGTTGCATTAGCAAGAAATTCAGGTGCTTTTTGCTCAACAATCATATTAGCTAAACCTTCAGCAATAGCTGTTTTACCTACACCGGCTTCGCCTACAAATAAAGGGTTGTTTTTACGACGTCTACTTAACACTTGAAGTGTTCTTTCTAACTCTGTATCTCTGCCAATTAGTGGGTCAATATTACCTTTAGCGGCTTCTTCATTTAAATTAACTGAAAAGTTCTCAATGACTCTAGGCTCTTCAGTTTGTTGTTCGCCAAAGTTCTCTGTTTGGATATTTTCTTCTTTTTCAGTCTTTCCTATACCATGAGAAATAAAGTTAACAATATCTAAACGAGTAATATTTTCTTTTTTCAAAATATAAGCCGCTTGTGATTCTTGTTCACTGAAAATTGCAACGAGGACGTTCGAGCCATTAACCTCACTTTTACCTGAAGATTGCACATGAAATACCGCCCTTTGCAAAACACGTTGAAACCCTAAAGTGGGTTGCGTTTCACGATCTTCCTCTGAAATGGGGATCATCGGCGTTGTTTCATTAATAAAGTCTAAAATCTTTTTTCTTAAAATTTGTAAATTTGCAGTACAGGCTTCTAATGCTTCAATTGCAGAAGGGTTATCTAAAAGCGCAAGGAGAAGATGCTCGACAGTCATAAACTCATGCCTAGACTTCTTAGCTTGTTGAAAGGCTGAATTAAGCGAGACTTCCAGATCTTTATTTAGCATATTTACTCCTAATAAAAATGAATTATTTCATGTTATATAATTTATATTGTTACCATTTATGCTTTTTCAAGTACACATTTAAGTGGATGTTCATTTTCTTGTGCATAACGTAATACTTGATCAACTTTAGACTCAGCCACATCAAATGAAAAAGTACCGCATAATCCTTTATCTTTATAATGAATAGTGAACATAATATCGGTTGCTTGCTCTGTATTCATATTAAAGTATCGACATAAAACATCGATAACAAAATCCATTGGCGTATAATCATCATTTAATAAAAATACATTATACTTAGCGGGCTCTTCTATCCTATCTTCAATTTGTTCTTCAACATCGCTTTCAGTATATGTTGATTCTTTCCAGTTGCTCATATCTTTATTTTAGACCCTAGTTTTAATTTTGCTTAACCTAATTTATAAAAAAATAAAAATAAAATTAAATTAATTAGCTGTTTTTGCTTGACTTATTATATATATACATTACGATTTTAAAAGTGATAGTTTTTTAATCACTTGTTCGTGTAAGTTAACTTACAGCATACAACGCCTTTACAACGATGTTAAGGCTAAATATGTTTTAGTTTGCTTAATTAAATACTAAAGGATACAAAAGGGAGTAGAAGTATGGCTCACGGTACAGTTAAATGGTTTAACAATGCAAAAGGTTTTGGTTTTATTCGTCCAGATAGTGGCGGTGAAGACATTTTTGCACATTATTCTACGATTGAGATGGATGGATATCGTACATTAAAGGCTGGACAAGATGTCGATTACGAGCTTAACGATGGACCGAAAGGTCATCATGCGGCTAGTATAAAGCCAACGAACGAAGTAATAGAAGAATAACTTAAATATGCATAACATTTACACCTAAGAAAAAGTAAGAGTAAATTGTTAGCCATAAATTAATTGTTAAACATGAAAAATATTTAAGATTGGGATTAAAAAACACAGCAATTGCTGTGTTTTTTTATGGGTGCTTTGCAAGCAAAGAATATTTTTGCACTAAGGTATTAGTAAAAATATATAAATAAAGAACCTGAACTCGGCTTAATATAAGTTATCACTATACTGGGCTCAGGTTAAATATTATTCTACATATGCTCGATGATGCAATCACCAAATTGTGAACAAGTGACCAAAGTAGCATCATCCATTAATCTTTCAAAATCATAAGTTACTGTTTTAGCACCTATTGCACCAGACATGCCTTTTAATAAAAGATCAGCAGCTTCAACCCAGCCCATATGTCTTAACATCATTTCCGCAGATAAAATAACAGAGCCGGGGTTAACTTTATTCTTACCTGCATATTTAGGTGCTGTACCATGAGTTGCTTCAAAAATGCCTATTTCATCATTTAAGTTAGCGCCTGGGGCAATGCCAATACCACCCACTTGTGCAGCTAAAGCGTCAGATAGGTAGTCACCGTTTAAGTTTAATGTTGCTATTACACTATATTCGGCTGGTCTAAGTAAAACTTGTTGAAGCATAGCATCAGCTATAACATCTTTAATGACAATTTCTTTACCCGTTTTAGGGTTAGTGATACGACACCAAGGGCCATAATCTATTAACTGAGCGCCAAATTCTTCCATGGCCAGCTCATAGCCCCAGTCTTTAAATGCACCTTCTGTATACTTCATGATATTACCTTTATGTACCAAGGTAACTGAATCACGGTTGTTATCAATCGCATATTGAATGGCTTGTCTTACTAAGCGTTGTGTCCCTTCTTTAGATACAGGTTTAATACCTAAACCACAGTTGTCTTTAAAGCGAATTTTAGTGACACCCATTTCTTCAGTTAAAAAAGCAATTAGCTTTTCAGCATCTGGACTACCGGCTTTGTATTCGATACCCGCATATATATCTTCAGTGTTTTCTCTGAAGATAACCATATCAACTTCATAAGGTTTTTTTACTGGGCTCGGAACTCCTGTAAACCATTGCACAGGTCTTTGACATACGTATAAATCAAGTAATTGACGAATAGCAACATTAAGCGAGCGCATTCCACCGCCAACTGGAGTCGTTAAAGGACCTTTAATACCTACTTTGTATTCTTTAAGCATGTCTAAAGTTTCTTCTGGTAACCAAGTTTCAGAGTCGTAAACTTGGGTTGCCTTTTCACCAGCATAAACTTCCATCCAGGCAATTTTTTTTACGCCTTTGTAGGCTTTTTTAACCGCCGCATTAACGACTTTAATCATCGGGGGGGTTACATCAATACCAATACCATCTCCTTCGATAAAAGGGATAATAGGATTATTTGGAACTAATAACTTACCGTTAGTTATTGTAATTTTTTCACCGGTACTTGGAACTAAAACTTTATTTGTCATAAACGTCTTCCTATTTTCAAAAGTGAAACTCTTACTTTGCTATAGTTATAGCAAATATTTTTTTTATTAAGGCTCAAGCCATCTAGTACATTTTTATACAGGACTTGAGCCGTGCTACCTTTTAAAACGAGCTATTTACAGACGTTTTTATAAGAACATAGATAATATGCTATTTAATGTTTTACTTGGACGCATCGCCTTGGCCGCTAATGAAACGTCTGGGAAGTAATAACCATTAATATCTTGTTTAGGTCCTTGCGCACCATTTAACTCGGCTAATATTGTGCTTTCTTGTTCGATAAGCTCTTTAGTAATACGAGTAAATGTTTTTTTCAATTCACCATCATTGGTTTGTTCTGAAAGTGCTTTTGCCCAATACATCGCAAGATAAAAGTGACTGCCTCGGTTATCAAGCTCACCTACTTTTCTTGAAGGCGATTTATTGCTATCTAAGAACTCACCGGTTGCTTTATCTAATGTATCAGCAAGAACTTGTGCTTTACAGTTACCCGTTGTAACGCTTAAATGCTCAAAAGAAGCAGAAAGCGCTAAAAACTCACCCAAAGAATCCCAACGTAAGTGGTTTTCTTTTTCAAATTGCTGAACATGCTTAGGTGCTGAGCCACCTGCTCCCGTTTCAAATAAACCACCACCATTCATTAAAGGAACAATCGAAAGCATCTTCGCACTTGTCCCTAATTCTAAAATTGGGAATAAATCCGTTAAGTAATCACGTAACACGTTACCAGTTACAGAAATAGTGTCTTGTCCTTTAATAATGCGTTCTAAAGAGAATTTACATGCTTCAACTGGAGTCAGTATTTGAATTTCTAGGCCATCAGTATCGTGTAATGTTAAATAAGCATTAACTTTCTTAATAATCTCTCTATCGTGAGCGCGGTTTTCATCTAACCAAAATACAGCTGGAGTGTTAGAAGCTCTCGAACGGGTAACAGCAAGTTTAACCCAATCTTGGATAGGTAAGTCTTTGGCTTGACACATACGCCATAAGTCATCTTTTTCAACAGCATGTTCGAGCAAAATATTACCCGTACTATCAACAACACGAACTTTACCTTTACCTGACATAACGAAGGTTTTGTCATGCGATCCATATTCTTCAGCTTTTTGAGCCATTAGGCCAACGTTTGGAACAGTCCCCATTGTGGTTGGATCGAAAGAACCATGCTCCTTACAAAAGTCGATAACCGTTTGATAAACCCCAGCGTAACATCTGTCAGGGATCATCGCTTTGGTATCTTTCAATTGACCATCTGCGCCCCACATCATTCCTGAAGAACGAATACAAGCAGGCATAGAGGCATCTACGATTACATCACTTGGTACGTGAAGGTTAGTGATACCTTTATCTGAATCTACCATGGCTAATTCTGGGCGTTCATCAAATACAGCCGCTAAGTCAGCTTCTATTTCAGTTCTTTTAGCCTTTGGTAAACGTGCGATTTTACTAAACACATCGCCAATACCATTGTTTGCATCAACGCCTAATTGTTCAAAAGTATCTTGATGTTTAGTAAACACACTTTCGTAAAATACTTTAACCGCATGACCAAAAATAACAGGGTCTGATACTTTCATCATGGTCGCTTTTAAGTGTAATGATAAAAGAACATCTTCTTGCTTAGCTTCTTCAATGCTTTGTCTGTAAAAATCTACTAATCCTTTTTTACTTAATACACCAGCATCTATGACTTCGCCAGTTAATAAAGAAACTTTATTTTTTAACAATTGAACTTGATCATTTTCATCAATAAACTCTATTTTTACTGTTGTCGCATAGTTCACCGTTGTTGATTGTTCAGAGGAGTAAAAGTCACCATCTGACATACTTGCAACATGTGATTTTGACTCACTTGACCACTCACCCATTGAGTGCGGGTTATTACGTGCATATTGTTTAACCGAGCCTGGCGCGCGTCTATCAGAATTACCTTCACGTAAAACAGGATTTACTGCACTACCTTTGATTTTGTCATAAGTATATTTAATTGATTTTTCTGCTTCGTTTTGTGGCTCTTCTGGATAGTTAGGTACGCCAAAACCTTTTGCTTGTAATTCTTTAATTACAGCTTGTAGTTGAGGAACTGAAGCACTGATATTAGGCAATTTTATAATATTAGCATCAGGTTGTTTGACCATTTCACCTAATTCAGCAAGCGCGTCATCGACACGTTGATCTTCTGATAAATATTTAGGAAAACTCGATAATACTCGACCAGCTAGAGAGATATCACGTGTTTCTACATTGATATTTGAAGAAGCAGCGTAGGCTTGTACGATAGGTAGAAAAGAATACGTTGCTAATGCGGGAGCTTCATCGGTTAGCGTGTATATGATTTTTGATTTTTCTGTGCTCATGATGTTCCTATTTAAATATATGGTATCAACGTTTAGTTTTTATATTATAACGACTAGTTTGTTGAGTAGTGTTGATTGAACATTATACTTAATCAACCTTTAAAGTTAAGTGAGCATAATATAAAATGATGAAGACATAATATATTAATTCAATACATTTGAGAACACTGAGTATACACTCTAATAGAACATTTTTTTAAGTTAGGTCATAATGAAGAATAAGCGAGTTCATAAAAACGATACAACGTCGTCAAAATATGTGAATAAAAAGTTTAGAGCAAAGCCCAGCAAACCTCTAAACAAAGTTAAAAAGGTAGTTCTATTTAACAAACCTTTTAACGTTTTATGTCAATTCACCGACGATGATAACCGGCAAACATTAAAAGACTTTATCGATATCCCTGAAATATATGCTGCAGGAAGACTAGACAGGGATAGCGAAGGGTTATTACTGTTAACAAATGACGGAAAGTTGCAGCACAGCATAGCCAATCCAAGTCAAAAAACGGAAAAAACTTATTGGGTGCAAGTAGAAGGTAGCCCAAGTCAGAGTGATCTCAAAAAGTTACGTCAAGGTGTTGTATTAAAAGACGGTCTAACACTGCCAGCGAAGGTGAATACACTACCCTCTCCTACCGTTTGGGACCGAGTCCCTCCTATTCGAGAAAGAGCGAGTATCCCAACGACATGGTTAGAAATAATCATTACGGAAGGGAAAAATCGTCAAGTAAGAAGAATGACTGCACATATCGGCTTTCCTACTTTACGTCTTATTCGTTATGCCATTGGCGAATGGACCGTTGATGGCATTGAAAACGGCAAATATAAGCAAATCATTTAAACCATTAACATTTCAAGAGACCTATTGGTATGTGCACGACCCCGCGACTTTCGCTTTGCTCTGGTCACAGGGGGGTCTCGACAAATTCTATAAAATTCATACCTATTTTAATTTTATAGTTTTATTAAGAACAAATATTTAATCGTACAAAACCTAACTATTGGCTTGATATGACAGCTTAAAAACAGTTATTTAATCGTACAAATAGCCGTGCTATAATTGCGCGCCATTTTACTAAGTGATTTATTTATTAACGTTATGCTTTCATCTGATTCTGAATTTAAAAATACAATGTCTTCAAATAAAGACCCGAAAGACACTAAAGTCATCGTTGGTATGTCTGGTGGTGTTGATTCATCGGTTTCTGCTTACTTGTTACAACAGCAAGGATATCAAGTAGAAGGTTTATTTATGAAGAACTGGGAAGAAGACGATACTGATGAATATTGTGCTGCTGCGCAAGATTTGGAAGATGCACAGGCAATTTGTAATAAATTAGGCATTCACTTACATACCATTAATTTTGCCACCGAATATTGGGACAATGTCTTCGAATATTTTCTCGCTGAATATAAAGCTGGGCGTACACCTAACCCTGATATTATCTGTAATAAAGAAATCAAATTTAAAGCATTTCTTGAATTTGCTTGCGAAGACTTAGGTGCCGATTACATAGCGACGGGTCATTACGTTCAACGAGAATTTAGAGATAATCACTGGTTGATGATTCGAGGCTTAGATAACAATAAAGATCAAAGCTATTTTTTATATACGCTTGATGAAAAGCAAGTTGGCCAAACACTCTTCCCTGTAGGCCATATAGAAAAGCCTGAAGTACGCAGAATTGCCGAAGAAGCAGGTTTAGTCACACACAATAAAAAAGACAGTACGGGGATTTGTTTTATAGGGGAGCGTAAGTTTAAAGACTTTTTAGCGCAGTACCTACCGGCAAAACCTGGTGTAATTGAGTCAAGTGATGGTGAAGCCATTGGTGAGCATGACGGTTTAATGTACCATACGTTAGGACAACGCAAAGGCCTCAGAATTGGAGGCTTAGCAAATGCTGGCGAAGAGCCATGGTATGTGGTTGAGAAAGACTTAGTCCGTAATGTTTTAATTGTTGGCCAAGGACATGACCACCCTCGTTTGTTTTCTAAAGGTCTTATTGCTAATCAAATGCACTGGGTAGATAGAAAAGACTTAACAGAGCCTTTAGTTTGCACAGTAAAAACCCGTTATAGACAGCAAGATGTTCCATGTACCGTAACGATTCTACCTAAAGCGCACAAACAGGCAGAGATTGAATACCAAGTCGACTTTGATGAACCGCAAAACTCTGTGACCCCTGGGCAATCTGTTGTGTTTTATCAGGGCGACATCTGTTTAGGTGGTGCTATTATCGACACGCTTATTCGTTAGTATTAAATGCTCCTTTGTGGGGCATTTTTTTTAGTATTCGGCGTAACAACCGGTTTAATAACAAGTCAATTACGTATTGATAGAGAAAATATGAAAGAACAAGTAATTACTTTCGCAGCTTTATGCCAAATAGCACATCAAGTACAAATGATTTCTCGTGGCGTGCCAATGGACGACGCTGGTTTTGAAATATCATTAAATAGCATTATACAAATGTCACCAGAGAATACGCTTGCTGTTTATGGTGGAGAATTAAGCCACTTAAAAGACGGTTTATCGATTTTTATAAACCATTTAAGTGACAGTACAAACAAAGTAAAAGACCCAGAAATAACTCGCTACATTGTTGGCTTAATAAACTTAGAACGTCGATTGGCTAAGAAACCGAAGAAACTTTCTGAACTAGGTAGCCGTATACAAGATACTCAAAGGCAACTTGAGCATTTTAGTTTAACGAGTGAACCACTACTGGCTAACTTTGCAAGCATTTACTCAGATATCATTAGTCCTCTAGGCGCTCGAATACAAGTGATGGGTGAACCAAGTATTCTCAAACAAACCAATAATCAATATAAAATTAGAGCGCTTTTACTGGCTGGCATAAGAGCAGCAGTTCTTTGGCGTCAAGTTGGTGGGAAGCGTCGCAATATTTTATTTAAAAGATCAAAACTCGTACACACTGCTAAAGAGCTTTTAGCGACTATTTAAGATTTACCAATTAAAAAATCACAATATTATAAACATAACATTACAAACTTAACATTACACAATTTATATAGCTTAGGAACATACTATGGAACTCTCAGCATTATCAGCAATATCCCCGGTAGATGGACGATATGGCAGCAAAGTTACCGCTTTACGCCCTATTTTCAGTGAATTTGGTTTAACTAAATATAGAGTAACTGTTGAAGTACGTTGGTTACAAAAATTAAGTCAAACATCAGCCATCAATGAAGTACCTGCCTTTAGTGATGCCGCAAATGCCGTTTTAAACGACATTGTAGCTAACTTTAATGAAGAAGACGCATTGCGCATTAAAAATATTGAAGCGACAACTAACCATGATGTAAAAGCGGTTGAGTATTTCCTTAAAGAAAAAATTGCTGACAATGCAGAATTAAATGCCGTAACTGAATTTATTCATTTTGCTTGTACTTCAGAAGATATCAATAACTTATCTCATGCTTTAATGTTAAAAGAATGTCGTGAAACAGTATTGCTACCAGAATTAGATACTGTATTAGCCGAGATAAAAGGCCTTGCTAAAGAATATAAAAGTATTCCAATGATGTGTAGAACACACGGTCAGCCTGCTTCTCCTAGTACATTAGGTAAAGAAATGGCCAATGTATATATTCGTTTACAACGCCAGCGTGCTCAAATTGAGAGCGTAGATTTATTGGGTAAAATTAATGGTGCTGTTGGTAACTATAATGCTCACCTAAGTGCTTACCCTGAAGTAGATTGGCACGAGTTTGCTAACGAATTTGTTACCTCTCTTGGTTTAACTTGGAATGCATTTACTACACAAATTGAACCACATGACTATATTGCTGAATTATTTGATGCAATCGCTCGTTTCAATACTATTTTAATCGACTTCGACCGTGACGTATGGGGTTACATTGCGTTAGGGCATTTCAAACAAAAAACTATTGCTGGCGAAATTGGCTCTTCAACTATGCCACATAAAGTTAACCCTATTGATTTTGAAAACTCAGAAGGTAACTTAGGTATCGCCAATGCATTATTCTCTCATTTAGCGCAAAAGTTACCTATTTCAAGATGGCAACGTGACCTAACGGACTCGACGGTATTGCGTAATTTAGGTGTTGGCTTTGCTCATTCTTTAATTGCTTATCAAGCGACCAGAAAAGGTATGAGTAAACTTCAAGTTAATGAAGAAAGCTTAGCCAATGAGCTAGATAAAAACTGGGAAGTTTTGGCCGAGCCAGTGCAAACGGTAATGCGTAGATATGGCATAGAAAAGCCATACGAAAAACTTAAAGATCTTACCCGTGGTAAACGTGTAAATGCTGACTCTATGCGAGAGTTCATTAATAATTTAGAACTTCCAGACAATGTCAAAGCCGAATTATGTCTATTAACGCCGGCAAGCTATATTGGTAGAGCTATCGCTTTTATCGACGAACTATAAAGATATTATGCGTACAAAAGCCCATTTCTTGATGAGGAATGGGCTTTTTGTTTATTCACCATATAAATAATTAAATAATACTGTTTAAGCGCTTAATAATCATGCTAAATTAGCGCAATAATCTTTTCCTAATTGCTTTTGAGTAAATCATGAAATCCATCATCAAGTCATCCAAACTAAATAATGTTTGCTACGAAATAAGAGGCGACATTGCTATTCAAGCCAGAAAATTAGAAGATGAAGGGCATAAAATATTAAAACTTAATATTGGTAACCCTGCCCCTTTTGGATTTGAAGCACCTGACGATATTTTAAAAGATGTTATCCATCATTTACCTAACTCACAAGGTTACAGTGACTCTAAAGGAATATATCCCGCTCGTGTCGCTGTTATGCAGTATTTTCAACAGCAAGGCATTCAAGATTTAACCACCGATGACATATTTATTGGCAACGGGGTCAGCGAACTCATTGTTATGTCAATGCAAGGGTTACTTAATAACGGTGACGAGGTGCTTATTCCTGCTCCTGATTATCCATTATGGACTGCTGCAGTTTCTTTATCGGGAGGTGTTCCTGTTCATTACCGTTGTGATGATGAGGATTTTTGGTATCCCGATTTAAAAGATATGGAATCAAAAATTACAGATAAAACCAAAGGGATTGTTTTGATAAACCCTAACAATCCCACAGGTGCTGTCTATCCTAAAGCTATTTTAGAAGGAATTATTGCCTTAGCGAGAAAGTATCAACTGATCATTTTTAGTGACGAGATTTACGATAAAATTCTATACGATGAAGCTAAACACATACCAACAGCAAGCTTAGCAAACGATGTGCTTATTTTAACAATGGGTGGTTTGTCTAAAAACTATCGTGTTGCGGGTTTTCGAGCTGGTTGGATGGTTATAACGGGGCCTAAGTTACATGCTCAGGATTATATTGAGGGGTTGAATATGCTTGCCTCAATGCGTTTATGTGCCAATGTTCCTTCTCAACATGCCATACAAACGGCACTGGGCGGTTATCAAAGCATTACAGAGCTAATATCTGAAGATGGTAGGCTTTTAAAACAACGTAATATTGCGTTTGAAATGATCAATAAAATTGACGGTTTATCCTGTCATCCTGCAATGGGTGCGTTATACCTTTTTGTAAAAGTCGATATTGATAAGTTTAATATTGTTGATGATGAAAAAATGATTTTGGACTTACTCAAACAAGAAAAAATATTATTAGTACACGGTAGAGCTTTTAATATAAAGACACCAAATTACTTCAGATTAGTTTTCTTACCCTATATTGATGAGCTTAAAACAGCATTAGAAAAACTCGAAAAGTTTTTTTCTACTTACCATCAAGTAAATTAAGAGATAGCTTAAACCGAAATATGGTTAAGTAAAGAGCCTCTCCTTCTATGTAAAACGATTACTCAAAAGCTTGAATCAAAAGTTTTACATAGAGGCGTTATCATCGTTCTCCTCTTTAGTTTTTTATCTTAGACAAATACGTTAATTAATCTAACTTAGCTTTGGATCTAGCCTGATTATCTCGCTCGTTGTTTTCAATCGCTTCTTGTAAAAGTAATTTGGTCTCGGTTTTATCTGAAACTTTACGATCGGTTAACCAATAGAAGAATAACGGGACAAAAAATATGGCCAAGAAAGTTGCAGCCAGCATTCCGCCCATAACTCCAGTACCTACACTATGTCTTGCTCCAGCACCCGCTCCACTACTTATCGCTAATGGCACAACCCCCAAAATGAAAGCAAGGGAAGTCATTATTATAGGTCTAAACCTCAAGCGTGCGGCTTCCAAGGCTGCTGCACCAGTACTCCATCCCTCTTGCTTTTTCATCAACGCATATTCAACAATTAAAATCGCATTTTTACTCGCCAAACCGAGCAATGTCACTAAACCTATTTGAAAATAAACATCATTTGTCATACCGACGAGAGAAATAGATAAAAGGGCCCCAAAAATACCAAATGGCAAAGCAAGTAAAACCGAAAATGGAAGAGACCAACGCTCATAAAGCGCGGCAAGAATGAGAAAAACCATCACAACGGCCATACCAAGCGCTGTAGCTGTCGAACCAGAGTTACGTTTTTCTTGATAAGCAGTACCTGTCCATTCAAAGCTCATATCACTTGGCAATATTTTATCTGCTATACGTTCAATTTCAGCAATGGCTTGCCCAGAACTATAACCAGGCGCAGCACTACCAAGCAACTTAACAGCCGAAAGATTATTATATCTATCAAGACTATCTGGACCGCTGCTATAGGTGATATTGGCAAAAGAAGAAACAGGTACCATATCACCCAGGTTATTTTTAACATAGATACGACCGATATCTTTTGGTGCCATTCTAAACTCAGGCTCAGCAGACATAAGGACCTGCCAAGTGCGACCGAACTTATTAAAATCATTTAAGTAATAAGTTCCTAGTGTTCCCGCTAAGGCATTAAACGCATTATTAATCGGTATGTTCATTGCCCTTGCTTGCTCTCTATCTATTTCTACCGATAATTGCGGGACATCTGAACGCCAAAGTGTTTGCACGCCAGCTAAAATTGGACTTTGCTGCGCTTCAGCCATCACTTCACCCATGACAGACTTTAATTTAGTAACGCCGCCTAGGCCGCGATTTTGAATGAAAAATTCAAAGCCTCCTGTATTACCTAAACCAGGTATCGCTGGTGGATTAAAAGCAAGCACCAAGGCTTCATTAATGCCAGCTGTTTTCATGAATAACTCACCAACCAATTGTTGAGTACTGTCAACTCTATCATCCCAGTGCTTTTGTGTTACGAATAGGGTCGCAGCGTTATTTTTATAGCCACCACCGAGAAAGTCAAAACCAGTAAAAGACACAACATTTTCATTTGCAGGGTTAGACTTTATTGCACTGATCACATCTGAAACAACTTTTTTAGTTCTCTGTAAAGATGCACCATCGGGAAGGAAAATAGCAGATATATAAAACCCTTGATCTTCATCAGGAACTAATGAACCAGGTACTTTAGACCAAAGATTACTGGTTAGAGCAATCATCCCTGTGATAAGAGCCAGTGCGACTAAACCTCGCTTAAGAAAGAAACTAACACCTGCTATGTAACCACCAGTTACTTTATCAAAAAACCAATTAAAACCGTTGAAAATGAAATTAGAGTGTTTATCTTCTTTTTTAAGAACCAACACACAAAGCGCTGGTGTCATGGTTAAAGCGACAAGCCCTGATAAACTGACAGATATAGATATCGTTATTGCAAATTGCCTAAATAACTCGCCGGTTAAACCGCCCAAAAAAGCAATAGGAACAAAAACAGAACACAACACTAAAACAATGGCAACAACAGGTCCACTTACCTCTTTCATTGCTTGAATGGCTGCGTCCCTAACAGTCACATCCTCTTCATGCATAATGCGCTCTACGTTTTCAAGGACAACGATAGCGTCATCAACCACAATACCAATAGAAAGTACCATACCAAATAGTGTTAAGGTATTTATTGAATAATCAAGAAGATAGAGCCCTGCAAAGGTTCCTAACAATGAAACAGGAACGGCTAAAATAGGAATTAAAGTCGCTCGCCAATTTTGTAAAAACATAAAGACAACAATAAAAACTAAAATCATGGCTTCAACCAAAGTATGAATTACCTCTCGAATTGAAACCTTTACAAACCGTGTTGTATCATAAGGAAGTAAGTGCTCTAATCCTGTTGGAAAGCGAGATTTTAATTCATCAATCGTTTGATTAACTTCATCTGCTACATCAAGCGCATTTGCACCAGGCTGTAAAAATACGCCAAGTAAAACGGCCTGTTTACCATTAATTCGTCCATCAAAGTCGTAATCTTTTGAGCCAAGTTCAACGCGTGCAATATCTTTTAATCTTAAAGAGCTCCCATCTGCATTAGAGCGCAATATAATTTCTTCGAACTCCTTTGCCGTTGATAACCGCCCTTTTACTTTTACACTATAAACTAAAGATTGAGGCCTGGTATGGGTAGGCTCAGATCCTATTCGACCAGCTGCATATTGAGAGTTTTGCTCCCTAACCGCCGTTGTAATCTCTTCTACCGTAACCCCAAGTTGGCTCATTACATCAGGTCGTAACCAAATTCTCATGGCGTAATCTTTTGCGCCAAAAATTTGTACACTTGTCGTACCCGGAATTTTCTTAATTTTATCAATGACATTAAGAGTTACATAATTGGAAGTCCATAAAGAGTCACGACTGCCATCGGGAGAATAGAAGGCATGAACATGTAAAAAGTTCGATGAAGCTTTTGAAACAACAACCCCTTGTCGCCGCGTTTCTTCTGGTAATCTGGCTTCAACCTGCTTCACTCTATTATTTACATTAACAGAAGCTTGATCAGCATCAGTACCTATCTCAAAGGTTACTGTAATAGTTGTAGAGCCTGCACTAGTTGAAGTTGAAGACATGTACATCATCCCTTCAACCCCAGTAATGGCGTTCTCTAGCGGTGTAGCAACTGTTTGCTCAAGTACTTCTGCAGAAGCCCCTGGATAAAATGCTCTTACCTCAACTACCGGAGGCGACATTTCTGGATATTGCGCAATCGACAAAGTTTTAAGAGAGGCTAACCCCGCTAAAACAATAAAAATAGAAATAACAAATGAAAATATTGGACGGTCAATAAAGTAGCGAGAAAACATGGTTTATCTCCTAAGCTTTATTGGCTGTGTTAGTGCTTTTAGATGGCTGTGCAAGTTTCACTGGCATTCCAGGGAAGAATATCTTTGCCACCCCATCAACGATGACATTATCCCCTACTTTTAATCCACTGCGTATTACCCATGCATTGTCAATTCCATCAATATTTTGTACCCACTCTCCCACTTCCACAGGAGCAGGTAAAGCGACATCGATGCCATCTGCATTTTTTGTCATCACATAAACAAATTTTCCTAGGCCATTATCTAGAACAGCTCTTTGCGGAACAACTATCGCATTTTCCCTTGTTGCCCCTGTTAAAATAATACGGACAAATTGTCCCGGTCTAAGCGATAATTTAGGGTTTGGTGTAATAGCTTGCAGCTCACTTGTGCCGGTATTACTGTTAATACGGATATCACTGAAATTTACTTTTCCAATACTAGGGTGTAGCGAACCATCAAAAAGTTTAATGGTTACATCCCAATGCCCTCCCTCAGGAAGTATAAGGCTGCCCTCTTTAACATCTTGACGCATTTTAAGTTGTTCTCGCTCAGATATACCAAAGCGTACGCGTATTGGATCTATTTGCGTAAGTTGAGTCAATAGCACTTCAGGACCCGAAACATAGGTACCTTCAGAAACAAGCTCTCTGCCCACAATACCGGTTATAGGTGAGATAACTTTGGTGTAATCTAAATGGAGTTGGGCTTGCTTTAGTTTCGCTTGCATAGATTTCACATCAGCTAAATTAATCTCGACATTGGTCATTGCATTATCAAGCTCTTGTTGTGAAATTGAGTTTCTCTCTCTTAGCGGTTTTATTCTATTAACTTCTCGGCGGGATTGCTTCAAACGCACCATTGCGGCATTGAGATCTGCTTCGCTTTTTTCTTTTTCAGCTTCGTAAGTATTGGAATCTAAGGTAAATAATGACTGACCTAGTGTAATCTTGTCACCCTCACTGAAATTTCTTTGTTCTAAAATGCCTGATACTTGCGCACGAACCTCTACTTCCTTGGCGCCAGATAAAGTTGCAGGGACTTCAATACCAAACGGTACAGACTTTGATGTTATTTCTAAGGTAGAAATGATTGCAGGTGGTAAACTCTGACTAGCCGTTTTTTTTTCTTCGTTACAGCCAGTCAAAAGTAAACTGGTAATGATGAGTACTGCAGCGATAAAAGTGTGTGATGCTTTAAATGTGAAAGAACAAAAGAAATTACCCATAATTTACCTTTTAAATAGCAAGCTTCTTGCGTCATAAATAGATGTTACAACGAGACTAGAGCGATGATTAACACTCAGGTTAATCTTAAGCTTAGACTATATATCTGACATTATGGTTAAATTGAAAGTAATACTCGAACTAAAACCTTAGACCTTAAACAAAAATAAAGAAAATAAATCTATTCTCGGTTTATCAATCGGGTCTAGATAGTTCGTCAAGTGTTTGCATACAGGCTGGAAATTGTGATTGATAAAACTCAGCAACTTCTGGCCATTGCTGACAATGTGTCTCTACACGTTTTTCTAGGAGCTTAGCTGCATCAACAAATTCCTTATTACCTCCATTTACTTCTGATAAGCTGTAATGAAATGCAGCTAAGTCGTCAGCAGCTTTGACAATGGCTTTAATTTCAGGATTGATGTTAGCTTGGATAACAAGTTCGGCCATGTCAGATTGTAAATATTGAGGTAACCCTTCATATACCATCGAATGTTCTACTTCACTCTCAATTTTTTTTACTTGTTTAGTAAACTCAGGATTATAGTATTTCAAAGGGCTGGGTAAATCACCCACACCACCAGACTCCGATGCTTCATGATATAACGCCACCAAAGCAATATCTGCGGGGCTATAACTGCGTTTAAATTTTATTTTACCAATTAAGGCGATTTGATGACTAATTAAAGTGACCTCAAAAGAGTGTTGAGCACAGGTTTCAGCTTCCCGTGTTGTCATTAATGGCCAGCGAATAATTTTCCTTAATCTAAGCATCCAAGCGGTAAAACTTCCTTTTTTGTGATGAAACATAGCATGCCCTTTAGTTCAAATTGATTTTATTACTGCTTTAGTAATTACTGCTTTCATTCTTAATGTTTTCGTAATGATTGCTTTCATTAGTGTCATTAATGAAGTTGTTACGCTTATTTATTAGCTAGACTATAATTTTCATCATTTAGAAAAACAATTTAGAAAAAACAATTTAGTAAAAAACGTTTAATAAGTGTAACTTACAGAAGAAAAAACGCCACGTTTTTAGCGTAGCGTTTTTAAATATAAAAATGAAGTGATTAGACTTTACTTCAATCAAGCGTCAACAAGTATGATATGGCACCTTCAATAACCGCTACTTGTGCCAAAATACAATTTTCATCATCTGATCGCGGGCTATCTGGGTAAACCTCAGTGGTCGTAACATACTTGGCATCAGTTAACCCCATACACAAGCCTAATTTACGCCCCTCGTAATTTATAACACCAAATTGCTCTATAGGTACGCCAATCAGCTTACCATCAGTAGCTGGAGCAATATGGGTTACCTTTTCAACACCATTAATAATGGCTTTTTGAAATTCAGGCTGCGGGTTTGTTGAATTACCTACAAGATAAAAACCATCAGGTATTGACCAGACTTTTTGTTCAATAGCATCTCTTGCAGATAACGCAGGTCTAAATTCTGAATTATCTGTATCTGTCGTTTCGTGTAAATCAATATGACAATAAATACTTTCGTATGGCGTGTTATCAAATTGAGTCTTAAGCGAAGCAATAAAAGACATTAAAAGCGCTGACTCTTGAGCTGGGCTATTGTCACAAAAAGAACGGTTAGGGTCTATCGCTTTATCATTCCAACGATTAATCGTTTCATAGCCCCAAGGACTTACACAAGGTACAACAATATAATTAAAGCCTTCGTAACCGTCTGGGTTAGCACTGAGCTTTTCCAAGAAACGTATAGCGCCTTGAACACCACTTGTCTCATATCCATGAACGCCGCCAGTTACAAGAACAGTTCTTTTATTTGGATTCCAATCAGCTGTTTTAAACGCAAACAGAGGGTAGCGGGTTTTATCTATTGATAAAGCCCCGTACTCTGTAACATTAAAATAAGCTTTAAGAGGCTCTAACTTATTTAAGACCTCCACTTGGTAGCTTCGCTTGATAGATTGCATTGCAAACCACTGCGCCTTTTCTTCACTACCCCATGGTTGCCCTTTTACTCCAAAAGAATATTTTAATGATTGTGTCATTATACTCACCTTTTATTTTGAATCAGCCCGACCCATAAATTTTCGTTCTTCGGTATTTACTTTGATTCGATCACCTGTAGAAATATGCTCAGGAACTTGCACAATTAAACCTGAGCTTAATGTGGCAGGTTTAGTTCTTGCACTAGCAGATGCGCCTTTAATGGATGGATCTGTCTCGGTGATAACTAGCTCAACGCTTGGTGGTAAAGCAACGCCAACTGGCACATCGTCAACAATAATGACAGCTAAACCTTCCGTTTCTTCATTAATGAATAAAACTTCTTCAGCGATACTTTCTTTATTTAAATTATACGGCGTGTAATCTTCGTTATCCATAAACACATATTCATCACCATCTATGTATGAAAACATAGCAGGACGTCTGCTTAAGTCGGCAAAGTTAAGCATGTCTTCAGCTTTAAATGTTTCATCAACTTTAGCACCTGTTACGACATCGTATAAACGCATGCGGTATAAACTTCCCCCTGCTCTTCCTTGTGGTACAGAGCGAGTAATGTCTCTTACGATAAGTACTTGGCCATTATGTTCAATAGCAGCATTTTTTTTTATATCACTAGCCTTAGGCATAAAAACTTCCTATTTTGAGATTTTTTAAGATTAATTTAACTAATACCAATCTCTCTCATTAAGTGGTCTACTTTTTCATGAGAAAAATGGATACATACAAGGTATAAAATTTAGTAAGTAGTTATTCTACCTATAGATTTAATAATGTAGTCGTTATCCATTTTAATCATGGAAAATGATCAGATAATGAGTGAACTTGGTATAAATATAATAGCTTTAACGGCCATCACTATTTGAATGAGAAAATAACACGAACTTCGCGACAATGCTATTTATTACAGATATAGCATTGGTCAATCGAAGGTAAAGATCTTTTATAAAGTCTGTAAAAACA
>JBMYWR010000002.1:0-79118 GCA_049607625.1 Colwellia sp. | reverse complement strand
CCTTCTACCATTTTCAGCTATTTTTTGATCGTAAAATAAACCCTCGTATTTTTTTAATCCTTTTTTCATGAAGCAACGTATAGATAGCTACAAACGTTTTATCGAATTTCAAATTAAATGGATTGATGCAGTATTTTTAGAGCAAGGATACAAATAGCTCCTTTGTAATATGATATTTATAGAATTTAACGAGGTGTCAGCATGGGTATATACAATTTCAATAAAGTTAAAATTGTTGCGGTTAAAGAAAGAAGACGTAAAGAGCGTGACCGTTATCTATGCTATGACGCAATGACAATTGCACAGAAAATTTCTGCCTTCAAGTTAAGACAGTTTGGCTTTGGCCTTGAGGTTCTTAGAAGAGAGGAAAACCACAAAGTGGCTATATTTACTTGTGGCAATAAAAGCGTCCTTGTTAATCACGAAGGTGATATAGATTGTGACGCTCCAGTAAGATTAAGAGCATGAAAGTACATTAATACAGGTTATCAATATATCCCTGTAGAATCTCATACGCTAGAGGTCGTTGAATAAGCGATAAATATATCGCTTATTCGGGATTTTTATAGCCCAGTTTATTCAAAAGCTCGTTATGGTTTTCAAAGTTCAACCCACAGCGTCTTATGAAGTCTTTCAACCCCTCAATTTCTTGGTGGTGTCCTGAATAATCATTAGTGTCATTTTTATTTAGAGGAGGAAAAAAACCGTATCCAGCTAATAAACAGGCCCAAGATTTAGGTTGATAACTCATGGCTAGTTTATATTTATTCATATCTTCTTCAAAGTCAGCGCTGTTTTTCCATAAATGTATAATGCGTTTTAGGCTTTCTGAGATATCTTCATTAGCAGCATTGTCTAACCAGTATTGGCTATCATTACGCTGGTTCACTTTATAATGGCAGACAATATAATCCCTTACACCATCAAACCGAGAATTTATATCTTGGTTAAATGCATTTTCATATTGGTTGGTGCCGTTCCCTTGTTGAAACGCCTGCATAAACTGTGAAATAGTATTAAATGTTAAGCCTAATGCTGTTGCTTCTAAAGGTTCAATAAACCCTTGTGAAAGACCAACAGCTAAACAGTTTTTGGTCCAATGCTTTTCAACAACACCAACTTTCATTTTCAAATGCTTGGCCTGTATTGTACTATCTTCAAGCCCTAAATGCTCTCTAAGTTCTTGCTCTGCCTCTTCAGCACTTATATAAGCACTACTATATACATAACCATTTCCAAATCGATTTTGTAGAGGGATCTTCCAAGCCCAGCCATTTTTTAAGGCGGTAGATTTTGTTTCTACGGGAATATCTTTAGTAATGTCTGTTGGAATAACCACAGCAGAATCATTGAATAGGTTATTTTCAAAACTTTTAAAGTTTACTTTTAGAGCTTTTTGTATGAGCAAGGCATTAAAGCCTGAGCAGTCGATAAAAAAGTCAGCTTCTAATTCGCTATCATCTTCGAGCTTAACTGAATTAATACTACCATCTTCTTTTAATAACACGTCGCTTACATTACCAAAATGTCGAGTAACACCTTGTGATTGAAATTTCTCAGCTAAAAACTCACCGAGTAAAGCTGAGTCAAAATGATAGCCATAAGCAACACCAAAAGGGAAAGACTCTGCGGGTAAGGGGCCTAAGTTTTTCTGGCTTAAATAGGTTTCTAAAAAGTAGTTATCTGGGTGAGCATCTACATTGTAGCCTTGCAATCTTGCTTGTATATTTTTATAGAAAAGTGGCACAGTGAATATGTCGTCAGTTTGGGCCGCAAAAGGGTGGTAGTATGATTCAAAGTCTTTTTTTGCAGACCATTTATCAAACGTAATACCGTTTTTATATGTAGCGTTGCATCGCGGCATCCACTCTGCATCTGGTACCTTGATAGCATCAAAAAATAACTTTAAATGTGGTGTACTTCCTTCTCCCACACCAATGATGCCTACCTCTTTAGATTCAACTAAGCTAATGTCACAATCTGGCCATCTAGTTGCCAATAAACTTGCAGCCATCCAGCCAGCGGTTCCACCACCGACAATTAATATTTTATTAGGACGTTTATTTTCATTTAACATAATTTTTTACTTTTTCTTAGTTGAGTTATCGACATGTTATGATTTTTCTAATTTTTGAATAAAGTAATCTTTAACTTGTCTAACATATTCAGGAGACATTTTGCCTAGTAGATGATGTTGATGCTCAGGAATATAGGAGGCGGGATCTTCGCCTTGTTTAAATAAATAATGGTCAAAAAGACAGCGCCAAGCTTCTCGTTGTTTTGCTGTTAAATCTCTCATCGCAAGTAGTGCAATATTTAAGCTATCAATAGGGCTTGGTGCAATGGCGTTTTTTGCAAATGATCCGGTCCACCAATAGTTTACTAGTGCGTTTAATTTGTCGAGTGATTCAACATGGTGCCACCAAAGCATAGGGATAAAAATAGCGTCGCCAGGACCTAGCACCACCTGATACGCATTATCTAATGCATTCTTGAACAAGGGGAACCGTTCAAAGTCAGGTTCATTAAGATCAACTAAGCTCGTTGGTGCACCAGCTGGCGTAAAGTTTAGTGGGCCAGGATATAAGTTTTTTGTTTGTTGTGGAGGAAATAAAGTAAAACGACGGCGGCCAGCAATAACGCATGCTACATTATCACTTCCATCGTAGTGAGTATTCACTATCCCTTCGTTTCCTACCCATAAACGTGGTTCTAATTCTGGAAAAAAATTACATGGGTTTTCGTTTGTTATGCCAGGTAATATGCTATTTATAGGTGTGCTTTGCATTGAAATAGCAGGGTAAATATCTCGCTCTCGAATTTCTAATAAACGACCTAAGAATAAATCAATACGTTCTTCGCCACTTAAAAAATTAACATCGGTCATTTCATCGTTATAATAGAAACGTTTATTAGCCGCTGGCGGCGCGACAACCATTGCTGCTTTTTGCCCACGATAAAACTTATTCAAATAGTCGACAAAGTGCTCTTGTGAGGTTTTGGCAGCGTTAACCATCTGCCACTGACTTGCAAAATTTCTTAAAACAACGGGTTGTTGATTTTGAGCTATTTCATTGAAAAACTGATCAGCCTTAATGTCACTGTATTCTGGAAGAGATTTGTATGTCGTCATGCTTTGCTGTTATACCTTTGAAATAAAGTCTAGCGCGATACAAGCTAGGCTTTGCAATGAGTTTGTATGTAATCATTATGATTAGGCATTTGCAAGACCGTTGAGCGAATAGCTTTCACATTATTACTCAAAGTGTTTGCTAGGCTCTTTTGATGAAATGCGTCAAGTAGCGGGTGATATTTTCGAGGGCGTATTTTCATTCCTTCTAAAATAGAACACCAACTATCGATGGAAAAAAACAGCTCCGAAGAATGCTCTAATTGCCCTCGCTCAAAAAATACTTTAATTTTTTCATTTAAAGAAGTGGGCACTGGCATCGTTTGGCACCACTGCCAGAAGTCACTATCATCTCGATTAGAAGTACAATAATGCAAGATGATGAAATCTCGAATCTCGAGGTAATCTTTATCTATCTTCTGGTTAAAGGCTTGCTCATTGTAGTTATCAAAATCCATATCTGGAAAATGCGCAATAAAGTGCACCAGTGTTTTATAAACTAAATGTATAGCGGTAGATTCTAACGGCTCTAAAAAGCCCCCCGACAAACCTAAAGCTAAACAGTTTTTATGCCATATTTTCTCACGCTTGCCTGTTTTAAATGGAATGATTTTTGGCTCATTAACAGGCTTCCCCTTTATTTGGTTAAGTAAGCTGCTGGTAGCCTCTTCATCACTGCAAAACTTACTTGAGTATACATAACCATTTCCCGTTCTGTGTTGCAATGGAATTTCCCAAGACCAACCTGCGTTTAATGCAGTAGCTATGGTGTATGGAACAGGAGGGGTAGTTTGCTCGGTTTGAACCGTGACGGCACGGTCACATGGCAAATAATGTGACCAATCTTCTTGAGAAATTTTTAATGTGTTTTCAATTAAAAGGGCTTTAAAGCCAGTACAGTCTATAAAGAAATTACTTTTTAGTTTACTTTCATCGTTAAGTATTAGCTGCTCTATAAAACCATTGTCATTAAGTTCTACTTTGTCTACGGTGGCTTCAATTCTTTTTACGCCTCGTTGTAAGCAAATTTTTCGTAAGTAACGTGCTACTTTTATAGCATCTAAATGAAGTGCATGGGCATAGCTTGATAGTACCCAGTTGTCAGGTTGGTTTGGCCTTAGCATGAAACGGTTTTCTTCTGCCATGATGGCACTAGGAGAGTGATCTAACCATCTGGTTTGTAAACCATCATTGAGAGACTTAAGCCACGCTTGATAAAAGTCAAAGCCGTTAACTTCCTTCCCGATAGCGCCAAAGGGATGAAAAAAGCTATCGCCTTTAGTGTGCCAGTCGCTGAACTTTATGCCCAACTTAAAGCTTGCTGATGTTTCTTGTATGAATTCTTTTAGATCGATTTGGCAGGTTTGTATGAAGTTCATCATAGAAGGGACCGTTGATTCACCCACTCCTATTGTTGCAATGTCTGGTGATTCAACCACCGTAATTTGAATGTTACTTCCTCTTAAGGCACTAGTAAGTAAAGTGGCTGCCATCCATCCCGCTGTCCCGCCGCCAACAATGCAAATGGATTTTAATTTTTCCTGTTTTTGTTGAATATCTTGCATAGTACTGTCGTTTATCTATCTTAAATTCACTTTTAAACATCTTACGTTAAAAGAGAATTATTTATACCTATTTCATTAATAAACTATGTATTTATTGAGCCGCGTTCAAGTTGATTGATGAAATGGGTATTTTTATTGGCCTAGAAAAGAATAAACTACGCAATATTGCTATTGCGTAGTTTATTTATCTTTATCTTATTAAGCTTTTTTAGAAAACAGCTCTAAGAGATAAAGAGTAACGTCTATCTGTTGTAAACGTAAAGGCGTCAGTTAGTGTACCAGCTTGATCTTGTTGATATTGCGTTTCAGTATCACTGTCAAGTACGTTACTTACTTGTAGACCAATTTTAACATTCTCAGTGATGTTGTAGAAAGCACTAACATCCATCATACCTTGAGCTTTGGAATAAGCAGGAACGAATTCCTCAGACTCACGTAATGTTAATAAATATTCTGAACGCCATGTATAAGCTACACGTAAAGAAATATCGTATTTTTCATACATACCAACAATGTTGAAGTTTTGATCAGAGTAACCTTGTAATGGTAAACCTGTAAACTGACGGAAGCTATTACGATTGTCAGTAATTGGAACTCCAGCACCGTTATAGTTAAGGCCTTCTGTAGGTGAAGTATTAGGATCTTCTAGGCCATCTTGATCAATGTAAGTGTAGTTAAATTGTAAACCTAAACCACTCCAAATACCTGGTAACATGTCGTAGAATTGGCTGTAAGCGAATTCAGCACCACGAATTGTACCTTCACCTGTATTTGCAGGACCGTAAGCAGCTACAGGATGTACAGTACCGCCAACTTCTACTTCAGTGTTAAATGACTCATTACGAATGATATTCGATAATTTCTTATGGAATAAACCAACCGTTAATGAACCTGCTGGTGCAAAATACCACTCAGTAGTTAAATCAAGGTTGATAGACTCTTCTGGCTCTAAGAAAGCATTACGAGCGTTTGCACTAACTTCAATGTTTGTTAAATCTACTGTTGGGTTAGTTGCTTCATCTTTACCTCGAGAAGGGTCGAGTAACACTTCTTGATAATCAAGGCTAATGTTCATCTTATTAGCAGAATCAACCAAACTAGGGAAGTAAAGGCCTTTTGATGCGCCAAAACGAACGATAACATCATCTGTTACACCAACACTAACGTTTAAGCTAGGTAAAACCGTTGAGTAATCTGTACCATCTACAGTGCTAGCAAAATTTTCACCAGATGCTAGATCAAATATACTTGGATATTGGTTTTTCATTACTTGATGTAAAGAGCCGTTTTCATCGACACCGCGTCTAGCTGTAGAAGGTGTAGTAATACCGCCGGTAGATTCTAATTGGTAATCTACATAACGAAGACCAAGGTTACCTCTAACAATCCAATCTAAAGAATCAATATCAAAGTCGAAATCACCTCGAACATAAAACTCAGTTCTTTCAGTAGTACTTGAACTAATATGGCGAGGAGCGAAATGACTATGAGTACGGTCAGCTAAATCAGCATAAGGAACAGCACAACCACCACTTCCGTCCATAGCATTACCGTCAGCACTCCATGAACCACAACCGTCATGTAAAGTTTGAGAATAGTTTTCTGCTAGACCCATATTAGGGAATAAGAAGCTCGTGTTTGGACCCATTAACGTATTACCATTATTATGATCAGCAAAACTGATTTGGTCATATAGATCTGGTTCTACTTGTGGTGAAGCGTTATAAGATGCTTGAGCATTCCACGGAGTACCAAGTGCTTGCCAACCCTCATATGCTGTATCTCGAACAGTTAATTCTTTTTCAGAGTAATAAACACCGGTTTTAATCGCTGTGAATACACCGTCTAACTCGTATTCGAAGTCTAACTTATATGCGTCACTTGTTGCTTCATTATGCTCTTCTTGTTGCATACCACTTGCAAGACGCAAGATAGGGTTAGTATCTGGTGCTACGTCTGGTGGAATAGATGTGTCAGCATTTAAAAACTCAATTGTTCTATCTGAACCTCTTAAGTCTAAGAAAAATGGAGCATGCACAGCAGTTTGGTTACCATTGATTCTTGATGTTAAAGAATTGTTATGAACAATTTGCTCTGAGTCTATGTATTGATAATCAGCAACAATCGTTAAACGGTCAGTCGCTTTGAATACTAAGTTAAAAGACGTATCTTCTACAGTACTTTCGTTATAGTTGTAGCGAGAACGGAACTGAAGTGGTAACTCAGGTGATGAGTTACGACCAACACCAGATGTTACATAGCCATTTCCATCAACCGTTAATGGGTGTGATGTATCCATATCGTCAACACCATCAAACCATTGAATTCCATTTGGTGCGTAAGGTAAGAAACCACGGTCACCAGAGGCAATAACATGCTCACGCCATTCTAAAGAAGCTTTAGAATTGATATGCTCTAGTGTTGTTGTAATTCTTTCGTCTTTACTTTGCCATTGCAATGAAGCCGTTATACCTTGGCGTTTACGATCATTGTCAGCCCTTGTTATAGTGTAACTTGCAGGTGCATACCATGTTTCATCAAGCGGTTGACCTTCAAGTTCTTCAGCTTCATATTTAGGAGTATAGTTAGCTGCGTCAGCGTCACTATACATTACTGTATCAGTGAAACCTTGGTTAGCACAGTCACGCCAGCCACCGTCACCCGGAATACATGGGTTAGAGTATTGACCAGCATGTACGCCAGGAGTTGGTGTACCCCAAGCATCATAAGAGAATGTATCGGCAGGACCACGGCTATGGAAGTTACCCAAACCAAAACCGTCACCACGTGTTTTGATTTCAGAATGTGAACCAGCAACTAAAACACCAAACTTACCTGAGTCAGTATCCCAGCTATCAGCAAAAATAGCACTGAAAGATGGTGTGGTTTCTTTACGGTAATCACCGTAATTTGCTTGAGCACTAACCGCAAAAAGAGGCTCGTCAGAATCAAACGCTTTTCGTGTAATAAGGTTTACCGTACCTGCAATACCACCAGCGATTAAATCGGCAGTTTGGTTTTTGTTAACCTCTACAGCACCTAGTAATTCAGCAGGGAAATCTTCATAGCTTAAACCACCAGCTGGGTTTGCACTAAATGAGTCACGGCCATTAATTTCACTTCGTACACGGTCTAAACCACGAACTAAAACACCTGTACCTTCATCAGCAAAATGCTTAGGATCGCTAGAAGAGGCAAAACGCTCAATCGTTACACCAGGTAAACGTTGAAGTGCCTCTGTTACAGAAACGTCTGGTAAAGCGCCAATATCAGATGCCGTTATAACATCTTTAACGGTATCAGCATGACGCTTTAAGCTTTGTGCACTTTCGATGCTGCTACGCATACCAATGACTTGGATTACTTCAGTTTCATCTTCTTTTATTTCTTCTGCTTTACTTGCTTCATCAGCGGCATAGGCCATTGATGTTAAAGAACAAGTAAGTGCAGCAGAAACGGCAATGACGAGTCGCTTCTTCTTAAATTCTATAGACATTTTATCCCCTTTTTTTTTATTGAATTATTCATGTATTATTACTGCTTAACTTTATTATATTTATTTTTTATCATTGAAAGGTTATACAATATTAAACAATATCTAAATAAACCTAACAATATTTCACAACACTTAGCATCGAAGAAGTAACTTTTTTGTAACAAATAATCAGTAACAAAATAAAAACTATCTCGCTGTTTATTATATTTCTTTTTTTAATGTCTCTATAGAAACTAAGCTCATCTAGACATAATGCTGAAATTGTAATCCCT
Source organism: Colwellia sp. (assembly GCA_049607625.1). Lineage (GTDB taxonomy): Bacteria > Pseudomonadota > Gammaproteobacteria > Enterobacterales > Alteromonadaceae > Colwellia. The sequence continues at coordinate 70,655 of JBMYWR010000002.1, read as the reverse complement.
GTTTTTTATTTTCACTTAAACAAGTTTTCTTGTTTTATTTCAATGTTATAGCTTACTAAATATGACAACGCTGTCATAAGGGTTGTATAAACAATCACTTTTATTGAAAATATTTGCTAGTACATTTGTTCACAAAACATTCAATTTATAAGATTTTAATAAGGCACTGATATTATGAGATTAATTTTGTTATTAGTATCGATGTTGTGATTTAAGTTTTTTGTATAAAATACAAAGTAACATTAAAACTTACTTGTTCTTGTTACTTTTTAACATTACTATACATCTAAGATCAACAATTATTTACTGATTAGCGAACAAAAAACAGTTTATTTAACCCGTTTTTATATATAGATGATACCGAATGAATAAAAGTAAAGTGTTTTCCAAACATGCCTCAATAGAGGGGACTACTGAATCACCTGTATTTGATAAAGGCAGTGGTGAATGGAGTAAAGATATTAACCAGGGGTGGAATTTACTCAATGAAGAGGTGAGCTTTCCTGTCGCGGTATTGAATGAAAAAGCATTACAGCAAAATGCGCAATGGATGCAAAAATTTAGTGAAGACGCTCAAGTCTTACTAGCACCCCATGGAAAAACAGCTATGGCACCAGCATTATTTAAATTGCAATTAGAGCAAGGTTGTTGGGGAATAAGTTTAGCCACAGTACCGCAAGTTATTAACGCTTATAACGGTGGTGTGAAGCGTATTATTCTAGCTAATCAATTAGTTGGTAAATATCATTTTAAACTAATTGCAGATTTATTAATGCAAAGTGATTTTACTTTTTATTGCTTTGTAGACTCTATTGAAAATGCTAAACAACTTGATCAATATTTTTCTTTAAGAAATGTCTCTTTAAATATTTTAATTGAATTAGGCGTGGAAGAGGGGCGCTGTGGTTGGCGAGATCTTGATAATACAACAGAGTTAATTGACGTTATAACACAAAGTAAAAGCTTAAAATTATGTGGGTTAAGTTTTTATGAAGGCGTTATACATGGAGAAAAAGCAAATGACAAAATTTGTCAGTTCATCGATAAAGTAAAATCTCTAGCAAATAAATTAGCTACTCTTGATGCATTCGAGGGCAATAATGTCATTATTAGCGGTGCAGGGTCTGCTTGGTATGATGTAGTCGCCAAACAGCTTATTCAAGAGAGTGAAATAAATAAGCTAAATTATCAAGTTGTTATTCGACCGGGTTGCTATCTAATTCATGATACAGGTATATATGAAACGGCACAGTCTAAAGTTCTAGAGCGCAGTCAGTTGGCTTGTGATGTGGCTGGTGATTTGATTTCAAGTCTGGAGGTATGGGCTTATGTACACTCAGTACCCGAGCCAGGTTTAGCGATCATCGGGTTAGGAAAACGAGATGTTGCTTTTGATGCGGGCTTACCAATACCAGAATATGTATATAGACCAGGTGATAAATTTCCGATTAAAGCGAATAAAAATTGGCGAGTTAAGGCCATCATGGATCAGCATTGTATGATGGAGATAGATAATAGTTCTTCCTTAAAACCGGGTGATCTTATTATTTTTTCAACGTCACACCCATGCCTAACAATAGATAAGTGGCGTCAACTTGGTATTGTTAATTCAAATTATATAATTGATAAAACGATAGCGACTTGTTTTTAGTTTCTTTCATAAAATTTTTTAACAGCGGATAAAAGTCTTGGATATTGTAAATAAAATTAAAGAAGGGTTACGCCATTTTAACCCTGCAGAAGAGAAAGTTGCTCGTTTTATTTTGTCTGATATTAACTATGCAGCCAATGCTCCTATTAGTGAATTGGCAGAAAAAGCAGAAGTTAGTCATGCAAGTATCACGCGTCTAGCGAAGACATTAACATGTGCCAATGTAAGAGAACTGAAACTTAAATTAGCACAGTCTGCAGCGGTTGGTGAGCGTTTCACTAATGAAGCGACCGTTGATAAACAAGATATCTCATTTGTATATCAATCAATTCATGATATTTTGGCTCGCAATGCAGGTCTAATCAAAGATGAGGTTGTTGAATTAGTTTCTCAGCATATTTGTGAAGCCAAACATACGCTTATATTTGGTGTAGGTGGTGGTAGTAGCATGATGTCGGATGAATGTAATAATCGCTTTTTCCGTCTAGGTATTCAAAGTAATGCCTACAGTGACCCGATGATGATGAGAATGACAGCAGCAACTGTTGATAATACAGATGTGGTGATATGTTTATCTTTGGGGGGGATTTCTCCTGAAGTGTACAATGCAGCAAAAATAGCAAAAGAGTATGGGGCCATGATCATAGCCATTTGCCCTGAAGGAAGTTTAAGTCAATTAGCTAATTTGCATTTACCTATCGTTACTGATGAAAGTGATTATATTTTTAAGCCTAGTTCTTCCCGTTACGTCATGCTAGCAGCAATTGATATTTTATCGAATGAGCTGGCAATGAAAAATCAACGCAAATCCAGAGAAAAACTTCGCCGTATAAAAACACATTTAGATGCTTACAGGGAGCCCTTTCAACATGAGCACTCGGAGCATGAAGAGAATAATAATCGATTGCCATTAGGGGATTAATTAAGTGCAAAACTTAAAGAAAAAAACGCCTTTTGATACATTGATTTTAAATGCGAGAGTATTCGATGGAAGTAGAGGTGACAGCGTAATTCAAGACATTGGTATTTGCCAAGATAAAATTATGCAGTTAGGCGACTTATCATCATATCGTGCCAATGATGTAATTGATGCCAAAGGACTTGTTGTTTGTCCCGGTTTTATTGATGTACATACTCATGATGACTTAGAGGTTATTAGAAACCCGGCAATGTTAAATAAAATCAGCCAAGGCGTTACGAGTGTTATTATTGGCAATTGCGGCATTAGTGCTAGTCCATATGTTAGTAAAGAAAAACCAGTCGATCCTATTAATTTATTAGGCGAAAAAGTTGAATTTAGTTTTCCAGAGCTTAAGGATTTCGTTAATAAATTTGAACAAGTAAATCCGTTTGTAAATGTTGCCGCTTTAGTCGGGCATACCAGTTTACGCGCTCAAGTAATGGATGACTTAACTAAGCCTGCTAGTAAAGATGAACTAAGTAAAATGATTCAACTGCTTGATAAAGCATTGTCTCAGGGAGCTAAAGGTTTAAGTACTGGGCTTGCATATCATAATGCTGAGGCAGCTCCAACAGCTGAAGTTCAAGCGCTAGTTATGCAACTTTCGTCATACAACGCATTATACACTACACATTTAAGAACAGAATTTGATGGCATTATTGATGCGCTCGATGAAGCTTTTCAAGTTGGCAAAGAAGGTAAGGTTCCTGTTGTTATTTCGCATTTAAAATGTGCAGGAAAAAGCAATTGGGGCCGTGCAGATGAAGTGACTAACCATATTCACCAACAACGACAAAAACAAAAAATAACCTGTGACTGTTACCCTTATAATGCAAGCTCTAGCACGCTTGACATATCTCAGGTAACGGAAGATTTTGAAATATTTATTACATGGTCAGAGGCACATCCTGAGAAGTCTGAACAAACCCTTTCTGATATTGCCAAAGACTGGAAGCTGTCTTTAGTTGAAGCAGCGAAAAAATTGCAACCAGCAGGTGCTGTATATCATGGAATGTTAGAACAGGATGTACGTAAGATTATTAAGGTGCCGTACAGTATGATTGGTTCAGATGGACTACCTTGTGATCCTCACCCACATCCAAGGCTTTGGGGGACATTCCCTCGCGTATTAGGTCACTATAGCCGTGATGAAAAGCTTCTTTCGCTAGCCCAAGCAATTCATAAAATGACAGGGTTAAGTGCCACAGAATTTTCTCTGAAAAACAGAGGTTTTATTAAAGAGGGATATTTTGCCGATATGGTGATGTTTGATCCTGAAACAATTGAAGACATGGCAAGTTTTTCAAAACCTTTTGACAAAGCTAAAGGGATAAAAAAAGTTTGGGTAAATGGCATGCTTAGCTACCAAGAATCATTAGAGAGCTCCCATAATAAAGGAGCAGGGCGATTTTTGGCACACGAAATATAAAGCCTAAAGGCAATAGCATTGTAAATAGAAGAAACTAAGGAGTAAAAATGACAATTAAACGATATGGTGTAGAAGGTGGCAAAGGCACCGGCGGACAACACTTACCTTTCTCTCGTGCAGTAGAGGCTGGAGGATGGCTTAAAGTATCCGGTCAAACGCCAATGCGTGACGGTGAGGTCGTTGAAGGCGGAATTATTGAACAATCTAGAATTGCTATTGAAAACTGTGTTGAGATCATGACAGAAGCAAATTATGGTTTAGAGCATGTAACTCATGTATCAGTAGTTTTAACAGATTCTCGTTACTTTCAATCTTTTAATAAGGTCTTTAAAGAGTTTTTTGGAGAACACCCGCCAGCAAGAATATGCATGGTTGCTGACCTTGTTGTTGACTGTAAAGTAGAGGTAGATGTAACCTGTTATAAAGCCCAATAAGGCATTCTGAATGAACGATAAAAAGTCAGTTTAATAAAAACGGCTTAACACATAATAATAAAAATTCGTTGAGGAAAACTGTATGAATACCTCATTCATTTTAATCTTTTTTAGCTATATATCGGCAATGATTTTCATCGGTTGGTGGGTTTCACGTCGACAAAAATCCGGTGACGACTTTCTATTTGCCGACCGCAAAGTTCCTTTTTTATTATCCCTTGGGACAACAGTGGCGACAATGGTAGGAACTGGCTCTTCAATGGGCGCTGTAGGTTTTGCATACCATAATGGTTGGGCTGGGGCTTTATATGGCTTAGGCGGAGCTTTAGGTATTTTGTTTTTAGCTTGGATATTTGCTCCAATTAGAAAGTTTAAATTTTCCACGATGAGTGAGGAATTAAGTTATTACGTCGATAATAATGTTTATGTGAAAAATATCGTTGCTTTTATCATTTATGCAGCCAGTATTGGTTGGTTAGGCGCACATGTTATTGGTGGCGGTATGTACCTTTCATGGCTAACAGGAATCGATATGCATTGGGCTAAACTACTTATTGCCTTAAGTTTTGCCATTTATGTGGTGATAGGGGGGTATACCGCTGTAGTTTGGACAGACTCAATTCAAGCCATTATTTTGTTTATCGGTTTTATTGCCATGGCATACTTTTCTATAGATTATATCGGTGGCTGGCAAACCATGATATCAGCTCAACCTGAGGTCAATGTCAGCTTTTTAGCTATCGATAAGCTAGGAGTTCTTCCTGCTATTTCATTAGCATTTGCTGTTTTTGTGGGAGTCATGGCAACACCTTCATTTCGTCAGCGTATATATTCAGGAAAATGCGTTAAGACCGTAAGAAAGTCATTTATCTATTCGGGCATTTTATATTTAGGCTTTTCACTTGTTCCTGCAGTTATTGGGATGAGTGCTTATAGCATGGAAGGCCAGCTAGACAATGCTGCTTTTGCTTTTCCTCATATCGCCTTAAATGTTATGCCAATTACCTTAGGCGCACTTATTATTATCGCAGGTATATCTGCTACTTTATCAAGTGCAAGCTCGGACGCCATTGCTGGGGTAAGTGTACTATTAACAGATATATATGAATTAATATTGGGGAGAACGCCAAATAAAGACAAAATGGTGTTGTTTTCCCGTTTAGGTCTTATATTTACAATTAGTACTGCACTGGTATTAGCGATGTTATCTAATAATATCATTAGCTACATTACCAATATGATATCAATTTTGATGTCGGGTATGTGTGTTTGTGGTTTATTAGGGCGATTGTGGCCAAGGTACAACTGGCAGGGGGCAATCGCTACTCTAATATCGGGCATGTTAACAGCGATAAGCGTTTCAAGTTACAAACCGTGGAACGATTATTTTGGTAACCCGGTATTACCTTCTATTGCCTTTGCATTTTTAACAGGGGTACTTATTACCGTACTAACTTCAAGAGGAATAAGTGCACAGAGTAAGAATACCGCCGTACTTAATAAACTGAGTACTGAAAAACCTATGCTACCAACGAGTGGATAACATGTTAAATATTGTGTTTTTTGGTGAGTGTATGCTTGAGCAAAACTCTAGAGAAGACTTTTGTTTTGGAGGAGATACACTTAACAGTGCACTTTATTTGGCGAGAGTTGCTCCTAAAGGTCAAATAAAAGTGAACTATGCTACAGCTGTTGGGAGAAACGAAGCAAGCTTGAAACTTATTGAAATGTGGCAAAAAGAAAGCATAAATACTTCTTTTGTGAGCCAGATTAACGATAAAGACCTAGGAACCTACTCTATTAGTAACAATGAAGTTGGAGAGCGAAGTTTTACTTATAATCGTTCAGAAAGTGCAGCTAAATACTATTTACAATACCCTAATAAAACCTTTGAAGATGCGTTGAAAACTAAATCAGTTGACTGCTTTTATTTTAGTGGCATTAGTTTAGCCATTTTATCAGATCAAGATTGTGAGTATTTATTTAAGTTACTTAACATCTTTAAAGGTAAAGGTGGCCAGATATTTTTTGACAATAATTATCGCCCTGTATTATGGGGTAATCGTCAACCTCAACCTTTTTATGAACGAGCAATGCAATTAGCAGATATTGCTTTTCTAACGGATGAAGATGAATACGCCATTTTTGGAAGTAATACAATAGAGTCTATACTTAAACGCTATCCTTTATTATCAGACAAACTTGGAACGGAGTTAATTATAAAACAGGGGAGTAAACCTTGCCTTATAAGATCTAAATTGAAGGGTGAAGGTTTGTTACATGTCTCAAGCCCATCGTTATCAGAAGCTGAAATTATCGATACTTGTGCTGCTGGCGATGCTTTCGCAGCAGGTTATTTGTCTAGGCGCTTGCTAGGGTGTAATGCTATTAAATCAGCTGATTTTGCACATCAGCTTGCAGGTAGAGTGATTCTATACCATGGTGCAATTATTTCACTTGATAAGATGAATGACTTAGTTGAATTAAATTAAACAGGAAAAAATGTGTTGATTTTAAAATACCTATTCTTATTTTTTTGTACACTATCTTTTAATCATGTTGCATACAGTAATACGATAAGGACGAGTGATATTCATAAGCAAAACTCGTGTATACACCTTATGCCGTGCCCTGAGCAGATAATAAAAATGGAAGGCTCTTTTGTGTTGAAAAAAACACCTGTGGTGTATGTTTCAGGCATGAGTGAAATGAGAAAAAGTACAGCGATAATTCATTTAAAAAAGCAAATAAAAAATATTACTGGAAGTTACTTTAACGGTATTGAGCTAACTCATAATGCTAATTTAGCCGATATTATCGTAAAGGTTAGTTCAATCGAGCAAAAATCAGAAACCATGTTATTACCTCAGCTTGGCGATAATGAAGCTTATCAATTAAATATTGATAATAAAGGTATCTCGATTAAAGCAGAAAGTGACTTTGGTGCTTTGCATGGTTTAACCACTTTAGTACAACTTATCGCTTTATCTGATTCTCCTTTAGATGGCGTGAAAAATACCGTGCAGCAAAAATTTTTACCTTTTGTCATGATTACAGATAAGCCACGTTTTAAATGGCGCGGATTACTTATAGATAGCGTACGCCACTTTATCCCTATTGAGGACTTAAAGCGGCAGTTACGCGGTATGGCTGCTGCTAAATTAAATGTGTTTCACTGGCATCTAACCGATGACCAAGGCTGGCGTGTAGAAAGTAAAGCCTTTCCTAAATTACATCAACTGGCATCAGATGGCCTTTTCTATACCCAGAAAGAAATTATTGAGCTGGTTAACTATGCGAGCCAATTAGGAATTCGTGTGGTACCAGAGTTAGATCTTCCAGGGCATGCCTCTGCTATTGCTGTAGCATATCCAGAGCTAATGGCAGAGAAAAAACACTATAAAATTGAGAGAAATTGGGGTGTATTTGAGCCATTACTTGATGTAAGTAACCCCGAAGTTTATGAGTTTGTTGATAGCTTAGTCGGTGAGTTTGCAACCTTATTTCCAGATGAGTATTTACATATTGGTGGCGATGAGGTTAACCCAAAACAATGGCAAAATAACCGGAATATACAAACGCTAATGACTAAGCATTCAATGAAGGATGCTTATGATGTGCATAATTATTTCAATGCTAAGTTAGAAGACATTTTAACAAAACATAAACGTAAAATGATGGGCTGGGACGAAATTCTCCATGAGGATTTATCAAAGAATATTGTCGTTCAATCTTGGCGTGGGCAACAGTCCCTTAACACAATTGCGGGTAGTGGTTATCAAGCATTATTGTCGGCGGGTTTTTATATAGACCAACCACAAGCGACAAGTTTCCATTATCGTAATGATCCTTTACAAAACCTTGCGAAAAATGCTGAACAGGCAAAAGCAGAAAGAAAAATAGTAAAACAGCATGATGAAAATTGGCACACTTGGTCGTTTATTATGCCAAGACTAAAAGGAAGTGCAGTTAAAGGGTCGTTAACGGTTATTTCTAATAGCAAAAAAGGCCAGCTTAGTGCGTATTTGAAGCTTAATGAGCACTATCATCAGAAGGTGTTAATGCACACTACGTTGGAGGGTTCGGTCAACAATCAATTATCATTTTTAGTAGATAGTTGGATGGGTCCTTTACGTTTTCAATTAACAGCAGATACTAAACAGCCATTAAATGGCTTTACGATGGTGGGCAATAGTTACTATGCTATTGAAGGTAAAGAGCCAAGCTACCAAGCAGTTTCTAATATTGAATTGCAGCCACTACTTGCGCCTGAACAATCGGTAAAGGTGTTAGGGGGAGAAGCAACCTTGTGGTCTGAAATGGTCGATGAAAATAATATAGACTTACGCACTTGGCCGCGATTATTTGCTATAGCAGAGCGATTGTGGTCACCTCAAACATTAATAAATGCAAACTATATGTATGAGCGATTAATGAAAATTAATCATTATGCAAGCGAGGTGATAGGGCTGGAGCATATTAAACAACAACGAAAAGGCTTTCTAGAGCTTTTATCGTCTTCACCACAAACTAAGGATAATTTAGAGAGCTTATTAACGCTTGCACAATTCCTAGAGCCTGCTCATTATTACACTCGACATCACATTAAGTATCAACAAAATAAATATCATCAGAATGCCCCTTTAGATACATTTGTTGATTACTTACCGGTAGAAAGTTACTCATTAATATTGATGGAAAAGCATTTGCAAAGGTATCAGAAGGGTGATAACTCTGCTTTATTAGCCATACAGAAACAGTTTATTCTTTCACATTATAGTTCGGCTTATGTTGCTCAGTTTATAGACAAAGAAGCAAGATTATCTTCACTGAAAAATACTGTAAATAGTTTGAATTTGTTACATAGTCTAGCTACGCCCTTGATAAATCGTTGTCTTAGCGAAGAGTATTATAGCGTTGAGGAAGCTAAGACATTAGAAAAACAATTACGGGATTTGCAAGCAAAAACCGAAGAGATTGTGGTTGCTGTAATCCCATTCACACTCAACTTATTAAAAAAATGTCAAACTCTTTAAGTTTCATCAGGGTAAGTTGTTTTCATTCACTCTATTAAGTAGAAAATTTTATGTTCAGTCATCTATCATTGTTATGTGTATTGTCATTGTCTATGACTTCATTGTTGTTTAGCGTAGAAGCAAAAAATTCAGAAATAAAAGGTTCAGTCATAAAAACGATAGTTCATCAACAAGGTGCCTCTGGTGTAAGTTTATATCAAAGTTACGACTGGGTCGTTGATGGGACGTTTACGCAAGGTGTAGAAGGCCCAGCAGTTGATCAAAACGGCGTTTTATACGCTGTAAACTATCAACAAGAAGGGACTGTTGGAGCAGTACACGGTAAAAACAATGTTAAATTAATCCTAAAACTAAAAAATGGCTCTATCGGAAATGGCATTCGGTTTGATAAACAAGGCAATATGTATATTGCTGATTATGTAAATCATAATATTTTAAAGGTAGCTTTTGCTGATTTAAATGATTACCAGAAAACAGCGCCAGAAGTGATTGTTCACGCCCATTCGCCTTTAATGAATCAACCCAATGATATTGCCATTGCCTCTAACGGTACCATATTTGCGAGTGACCCTAATTGGGGAGAAAATAATGGTCAGTTGTGGCGTATAAGCTCTGATGGCGATGTTAAATTGCTCGAAAAAAATATGGGAACGACTAATGGTGTAGAGGTAAGTCCTAATAATAAAATACTTTATGTGAACGAGAGCGTTCAAAGGAATATATGGCGATATGATTTAACCTCGCAAGGCGAAATAAAGAATAAAAAATTACTCATTCATTTTGATGACTTTGGCTTAGATGGCATGCGCACAGATAAACAAGGAAATCTTTATATTGCTCGATACGGAAAAGGGGTCGTTGCTATTGTATCTCCACAAGGAAAGTTATTAAGAGAAATTAAGCTAAAAGGCAGTTACCCAACAAATGTTGCATTCGGAGGAAAGCAAGGTAACCAAGTGTTTGTTACCATGCAAAAACGAGGTGCAATTGAAACTTTTTTAAGTGAATATGCGGGTCGTAGTTTTACAGAATAAAGTTTAAAAACCTCATGTTAATAAGCAGTACCTACCCTAAGTAATTATACCAATTTCATTTGATATGTGATCTACTTTATCGGTAACCTGAACTCGGCTTAACATATATTTCTCTAGCAGCTATTTTTCCTAGTTTCTGCGTTAAATTCATTTGCAATAGGCAAGCTATTGACGCATGAATTTGCCTTGGATCAAGAAAAACTATCAAGCTAGAGTCTTGTTTTTTTTATAATTTAAATTTTAATAGGCTAAGTTATATCTTAAACCGAGTTCAGGTTATCTCGTAATAATTGCCAAAAACAAGAAGGTTTTCGATGTCTGAACATGATTTTTATAGAAAACAACAAAATACATTTGCAAATATTTATACCTATATGAGCTTACCGCTTAGCCGAGATTTAACGGATGATGTTGATGTGGTTGTCATGGGGGTTCCTTATGACTTGGCCACTACAGGCAGATCAGGCACTCGTTTTGGTCCTAACGGTATCAGACAAGCATCGGCACAATTACGTTGGGAGGAAAAGCGCTGGCCTTGGACTTTTTCTTTAGCAGATAAACTTAATGTAATCGATTACGGTGACTTAAGCTTTGAAGTTGGTGACAGTGAAAATATGATGAGTGAAGTAGAAAGTGAAGCTTATAAAATTTTCGACGCAGGTAAAAAGTTACTTACCTTTGGCGGTGATCACTTTGTTACTTTACCCTTATTACGTGCGGCACAAAAAAAGCATGGAAAACTCGCATTAATTCATTTTGATGCACATACCGATAATTATTATGGTCCGCTTACTTTTGATCATGGATGTATGTTTCACCATGCCCCGCGTGAAGGACTAATTGACTCAGAAAAAACAGTGCAAATTGGTATTAGAACAGCTTATAACTATAGCAATCATCCATTTACAGTCATCAATGCTCCTGAGGCGAACAACAGTAGCGCTGAAGAAATTATTGCTAAAATAAAAGACGTTGTTGGTAATACACCAGTCTATTTAACTTTTGATATTGATTGTTTAGATCCTGCATATGCACCAGGTACAGGAACGCCAGTCTCAGGTGGTTTAACGAGTGATAAAGCGCTACAAATTATTAGAGGATTATCCGTTTTAAATATTGTCGCAATGGACTTAATGGAAGTAGCACCTGCTTATGACCATGCCGAAATTACAGCTTTAGCTGGCGCAACGATCGCATTAGAGATGTTGCATATCGTTGCCGATAGTTAACACTCAAGTGTGAGTATTAAAATCAACTTTATTTTAGTAATGATTATTTCTAGTTGCTAAAATCTATAGTGACGGGTTACTTCTTTAAAGACTTTTAATGCATCGATGCATTATATTACACGCTTCAACGTGATATTAACCACTGGGGATAAGACTATTTATGTTACTAGTAAGTGATAAACACATACTAAAGAACAATGTTTTGATAAGCATGTTTTTGGTTATCTTTTTAGCTAGTTGTTCCTTCGATGAGAAATCAGTTGCAGTAAAACAAGAAATAAAAAAGCAACAACCACCTAATATCATTTTTATTATGTCAGATGACCACTCTGAACGTGCGATTAGCGCCTATGGCAGTCAAATTATTGAGACACCCAATATAGACCGTATTGCTAATGAAGGTGCAATGTTCAAAAACTCATTCGTTGGCAACTCAATTTGCGGTCCTTCTCGAGCTATTATGCTTACCGGAAAGCATAGTCATATTAATGGTTTTACCGACAACCATAGCTTTTTTGATGGCAACCAACCCACTTATCCTCAAATGTTGCAAAAAGCGGGCTATCAAACAGCAGTCGTTGGTAAGTGGCATTTATTTTCTAATCCGGTGGGGTTCGATTATTGGGAGATTCTTCGCGGACAAGGCCATTATTACTCACCAGAATTTATTACCAATAAACCTAATGATATAACGATAACTAAACAAATCAAAAGTGAGGGCGGTGAAGTAATTTCTGTGGAGCATGAGAACACCTATCATGGCGCTTATGCCACGATAAAAACCGGTGATTTAGCGCTTAATTTTTTAGAAAAACGCGATACATCTAAACCTTTTGCTATGATTTATAATCATAAAGCGCCTCATCGAAACTGGATGCCAAATGTGGATGATTTAGGTGTTATTAATACCTCTAATCTTAAAGTACCTGATAACTTTTTCGATAATTATGAAAATCGACCTGCAGCAGCAAAACAAGAGTTAGAGATAAACGATATGTATTTATCTTATGATCTTAAACTTGAAGAAGCTGAGTATGTTGGCGATCTTGATGATCTATCAAAGGGGTGGGGCAAGGAGTGGTATGCCCTATATGGCCGAATGACCAAAGCCCAACAAGCTAAGTGGGATAAATACTATCAAGCGCTTAATAAAGAATATCAAGCAGTGAAAGGGGACGAAAAAGCTTTACTTATATGGAAGTATCGTCGTTATATGCATGACTATTTAAGCTCTATTCATGCGATGGATAAAGATATAGGGCGTATTTTAGATTACTTGGATAAACATGACCTTGCCCAAAATACGATTGTTGTTTATACCTCAGACCAAGGTTTTTATATTGGTGAACATGGTTGGTTCGATAAACGATTTATGTATGAAGAGTCTATGAGAACACCTTTTGTGATTCGTTACCCTGAAAAAATAAAACCGAATCAAGTTGTAAGTGATATGGTGCAAAACATTGATTACGCTCCAACATTACTTGATTATGCGGGTATAAATATACCTAAAGATATTCAAGGTTTGTCATTGAAACCGCTGTTAACACAGCAAGCTCCTATTAAGCGAGAAGCTCTTTATTATCATTATTATGAAGGCATAGAAAAAGAGCATAAAGTTGCTAAGCAAGAAGGTATACGAACTGAAACACATAAGCTTATCCACTTTAAAGACGTGGGGGTTGATCACTTTGAGCTTTTTGATATTGAGAATGATCCTTCTGAAATGCATAACCTTTATGGCAAAATTGAAGTCGCTGATATTCAAGCAAAACTTCATGCGAAGTTAGTCACGATAAAGAAGCAGTATAAAGCGCCATAATAAATACTCTACAAATTTGTCATATAAAATGGCGCTGATATAAATTTATATCAGCGCCATTTTCTTTTTAAGGGTACAATCCCCTCACTAAGCTGAATGAACTCGACTAACTCAATAAAAACTCTTTATATGAATGCAAACTCTTTAATTATTCTCGATTTCGAAACAACAGGTCTCTCGCCAAAAATGGGTGATAGAGCAATTGAAATTGGAGCAGTGAAAATAGTGAATGGTGAAGTTGTAGATGAATTTCAAGCGCTAATGAATCCTCAAAAACGGGTTGATACTTTTATTGAAAACTATACAGGCATTACTAATGCTATGTTAAGCACGGCAGATTTTTGTGAGCTTGTTATGCAAAGGTTTGTAGACTTTATTAAAGGGTTTAACTTAGTTGCTCATAATGCTTCGTTTGATAAAAGCTTTTTAGACAATGAGTTGGCAAGAATCTCTACAACTTATGATGGTAAGTTTGCTTGTTCTTTACTTATCGCACGTAGGCTTTATCAATTAGCGCCAAATCATAAGTTGGGCGCTTTAATAAAGTATAAAGATATCGCTTCTAATGGTAATTATCATAGAGCGCTTTATGATGCACAGGTGACAGCAAAACTCTGGCTAGCGATGGTTGATGATGTTGCTTTGCAAGCAGGGCTTGATGAAGTGCCTTTTTCTTTGATACAAAAACTCGCTAGAACGCCTAAAGCACAAGTAAATAAGCTATTAGCTAACTATGCTTAGTGACATCGTTAGTGATTCTTCGGCATAGGTCTATAATGACTCTACTGCGTCAATAATTTATAAGGTTGAAATATGAATACTAAAATATATAAACAGGTGCTTGTACATACCGATAACTTGCTTGCAGCAGTTCAGCAGAAAAATCAAAAGCGCTTTGATGGCTTTTATGCTGAATTAAAGAGCTTGTGTGAAACTCATCAAAACACGGATAAAGATCATCCCGTGCAATGGGAAACACTGGCGGATTTTACTGATGATTTAGAGCTCGCTATCAGCATTTATGAACATGCTTTAGAAGTGGCAGAGAAGGTTAACGATAAAGATTGCTGCTCTTCTATTGGCTATTCAATCGCATCATTGAAAGTTGAGTTAGGTGATGAAGCCGGCGCTATTGAGCATTTAGAAAAAGCTAAAATTAGCTGTAATAAAATTATTGATAAAGAGCTAAAAGCTGAAATTCATGATTTGCTAGAGAAGCTCAAGGGAACACAAGAAAGCACAGAAGTAAATGAGCAAGAAAACGTTCAGGAAGATATCCAAGAGCATAACCCGAAACATGCGCAGGAAGTTGCCCAGTCAGGCAATAAGAAGAAACTTAAGACTTTTAGCGATCTTATTTAAGCACATAATTAAGCACTAAAGTAAGCGATTATAACGTTAAGCTATAGCTAACCTAGACCGAATATAGAACGAGTGAATTTATGAAACCTTATGAAAACATTGCTGAATTAATTGAGACATTGTCGGATAAAATTACTGAGTTGTCTGATGAAATATCAACATTACAACAAGAACCACAAAGTTTTAATGAACAAGTTATTTTCAAATATATCGATACAGCAAGTACAGGTAAAACAAAAGATTTTGTTAGATCACTAGGTGTTAAGTCTGAGCGTGGTTCGCTATTTTCTTCTGGTGATGTAAGTAAGTTAATTAAAGATGGCGCTGAAGATATATCTCCGAAACTACTTGCTATAGCAAGAAAAGTCGTCAAAATGAAAAATAGTAAAGGTAAACGCGGCTAAATATCAGCTTAAATAATAAAAAACGCCGATATGATATATATCAGCGTTTTTTGTTTTGAATGTCCTAATATTTAAAAGAACTAAAAGAACTAAAAGAACTAAAGTTTAACTTAATGATGAAACGGCTAATTGAATTGCTTGTTTTACTTCCTCGTTTGTTACTTCATTTTTTTCAGAATCAAAGCCAGCATAAAAACTTGGTAAAGAAATACTCGCTTTTACATTACCTGCAAAATAAGGAGCCGATTTTGTTGCAGCTGCTAAAACACTTGCCGCGCCTCCAGGGCCTGGTGAAGTAGACAATAAAATCATGTCTTTGTTTTGAAATACTTTACTATCAACTCGCGAAGTCCAGTCGAATAAATTCTTATAAGCCGCGGTGTAAATGCCGTTATGCTCAGCAAACGAAATAATAACTAAATCGGCTTCACCTATTTTTGCAAAAAACTGTTTGGCTAAATCTGGGTTACCTAACGCTTCTTCTCTTTTCATGCTAAAAAGTGGCATTTCATAGTCATCTATATGAAGCATTTCTACTTCTGCATTTGCAAACTGTTTGGTAGTGTAGGCTGCGAACATTTGGTTAATTGAATTTTCACTGTTACTTGCGCCGAATGCTAATATTTTCATTTTTATATCCTTTATCTTTATCTTGTATTTTTACAAAGCTTAACACTGTTTTTTGTTGTGTGTTGTAGCTTTTTGTTTGTTGTTTTTATAGGGTAAGTGACTGGTTACTTACGTGCTATTTCTTTCATTTGGCAAGTCTGATGAATATTCAACAAACTCTACTTCAAAGCCAGATGGATCGTAATAATAAATGTTTTTTCTAAATGGGTTATCGCCACCATCTTTGGCTACTTGATAGCCATTTTCAGCGAGACGCTTCATAACTTGCTCTATATTATCAATACTAAAAGCAAAATGAGCTAACCCTAATTGATCTGAAGATAAGTCTCTATTGGTTTCTTCATTATGACTCTTTGGAAACTCGCTCATGGCAATGTATTGGTAGTCATCACCGAAGTGTAACCAGCGTCTCTCTTTGTTAAACCACTTATCATTGCCTTGGTCTCGAATAAACCAATGTGGAAAAGCACTTTGATAAAAGTGTATTGATGCGTTTATATCTTTCACTACAATATTTATGTGTTCAAATTTAATCATGTATTTCTACTTGTGTTGTTAACTTGAGTGCATCTTAATACCTCAAGTTAACTTGAGGTAAAGCTTTTTTTTCATTATGATTAAAAAAATTTAGAACTCTTGAGAATAGTACAATGAGCGAAGCAAGCTGGCGGGTTGGTAATGTAGCTAAACGAAGTGGTGTTAAAGTTAGCACTTTGCACTTTTATGAACAGAAAGGGCTTATACAAAGTTATCGTAATTCGGGTAACCAACGCTGTTATAAGCCTGATGTGTTGCGTCGAATATCAGTAATAAAGGCAGCTCAAAAGATGGGAGTGAGTTTAGCTTCAATTAAACAAGCTTTTGCCAGCTTACCGAATGAAAGAACTCCTTCAATGGAAGATTGGGAGGCGTTATCAACACACTGGCGCGATGATTTAAATGCCCGCATTACCTATATGGAAAGGTTACGGGACTCGCTTACTCATTGTATTGGCTGTGGTTGTTTATCGATGAAGCATTGCCCAATTTATAATGAAAACGATAAGTTAGGTATCGACGGGGTAGGTGCTGTTATACTGGAGAGATAAAGTTAAAAGCTAGAAGGTTAAAGATAGCCGGTTAAAAACTTAATTGAATTGGTATAAGCTGCATTATTTTAATATTGCCTCGTTTGAAGTTTGATGAGATGCTAGTGGTTCATAATGAGCACTTCATTAATAACACTAGAGTAAACTGGCTTGTGTGTTTGTATTTAACGAATAAGAAAATTTAAATAATTTAATTTTTACTAAGGAAGTTTATGTTTAGTCACATGATGGTTGGCGCAAATGATATTCAGGCATCTAAAGCTTTTTATGATGCAACTTTGGGTGCTTTAGGTATTGAACCTGGCGTAATCGACCCTAAAGGCAGATGTTTTTATATGACCAAAACAGGTGTATTTGCTATAACCAAGCCTATTAATGGTGAACCTGCAAGTGCTGGAAATGGCAGTACCATTGGTTTTTCTGCGGATACAACAGATATGGCCGATGCATGGTATGAAGCGGGAATACAAAATGGCGGTACAATATGCGAAGATCCTCCAGGAGTAAGAGCAGCACCTAGAGGAAACTTGTATTTGGCGTATTTACGCGACCCCGCAGGTAATAAAATTTGTGCATTGCTTCCTGTAGAATAAGCCGTTAATTTAATAGGATGAAGCGACTATATTAAGAACATTAGTCGTGTTGTTAGGCAGTATATGGCTATCAGTAGATCGAGACTAGATCGTTTTATTAGTGAAAAGTGTAATATAAATCGAAAACTGGTTCGACTTATGGTGGCTAAAAACCGGCTAACCGTTGACGGGGTAGTGGTTGATAATGTTGCTTTACCTATTAATAAGTTTTCTGTTATTTGTCTCGACGGGAATATTTTACAAAAGCAGCAAGCGCATTACATTATGCTCAACAAACCTATAGGTGTGGTGTGTGCCACCAAAGATAGCGAACATAAAACCGTTATTGATTTATTAGACGATAAAGACTTTCCCGATAAGCACGAACTGCATATTGTTGGCAGGCTCGATCTTAATACATCGGGGTTGGTCCTATTAACCAATGATAGTCGCTGGTCTGAACAATTAACTTCCCCAATAAACAAAGTAGAAAAGCACTACTTAGTTACGTTAAAGAATCCCTTAACAGATGACTATATTAAAGCTTTTAAGGAAGGAATGTACTTTGAATATGAAGACATAACAACCTTACCCGCAAAACTTGAAATTTTATCAACTTATCAGGCGAAGGTTGTATTAATGGAAGGCAAGTATCATCAAATAAAACGAATGTTTGGCCGTTTTAGAAACCCCGTTGTCGCGTTGCATCGAACTGCAATTGACCGTTTTCAACTTGATGAATCGCTTGCAGAAGGGCAGAGTAAAAGGCTCGAATTGTAGCCTAGCATCCATAAGAGTAATCTTATGTATAGGGTTAAACTACAAAACAAGCCCTTAGTAAATTTATACTTTTACGCCTAATTCGCGCAAACGCTCTAGCAAGTAGCTTGCTTGGGTATGCTTTTCAGAAAGTTTTACTTCACTTCTTGGATGTAAGAACAAAGGCAAAGAAATTCGAGACTTATCTGTTGAAGTACCTACAGGGTTAACCACTCTGTGCGTTGTAGATGGAAAATAACCCGCTGATGTTTCTTGTAGCATATCGCCAATATTAACAATTAAATTACCAAACGTAGAAGGGACATCTAACCATTCACCTTCGCTTGATTTAACTTGTAAGCCAGGTTCATTTGCTGCAGGTAAAATGGTTAATAAATTGATGTCTTCGTGAGCAGCAGCGCGAATAGCACCTAATTCTTCGTCACCCTTTAAAGGCGGGTAATGTAGTACACGTAGTAAGGTATTGGGTGTATCTACAATCATTTGTTTTAGAGGTTCAGAATATAAGGCGGCAACATCTGCTGGACTATGTGCTTCAACCCAAGATAAAAGCTCACTGGCTAAATCAGATGCTAACTTATAGTAAGTTAGTATTTCATCTCTTAAATTATCAGGGATTCGGCCCCAAGGGTAAATGTGATAATACTCTTTGATATCTTTTTTCTTATGACCCTTGGCTGTTTCAGAAGTTTCAGTAGAGAAATAACCATCTTGCTTTTCAGGATCAAAAGTAAAGCTAAACTTTTCTTGGCTATTGAAAAATTCTTGCCAATTATTATATATAGATTCAACCAGAGATTTAGGAATAGGGTGGTTAATTAACACCCCAAAACCAGTTTCGTGTAGGCTTTTTACAAAAAGTTCTGCAGCATTATCAGCTGTATAATCGACAAGCGGTAAATTCATCGTTTTAAACTCTAATTTAAGTGAGAAAAGTTAATTGTAAGCTGTTTTTTTCATCCCAGCAAAATTAAATACCTTAAGATAAGAGAAAGATAAGAAAAAGATCGGAAAAATAGTTCAAATAGTTACTTTTTATGGTCATAATGTATTTATAAGTAATCACTCAAGAAGTAACCCATATGAACAAATTAATTCCCGTAGCAAGCTCATTAGCCATTCTTTTAGCGGGCTGTTCAAGTTCAGAAAATGCATGTGAAGATATCACTTTAGCTTCCGAGCAAGTGCAGCAGTGCCAAATATTGCATAAAAAAATTGTT
Source organism: Colwellia sp. (assembly GCA_049607625.1). Taxonomy (GTDB): domain Bacteria; phylum Pseudomonadota; class Gammaproteobacteria; order Enterobacterales; family Alteromonadaceae; genus Colwellia. The sequence continues at coordinate 51,003 of JBMYWR010000002.1, read as the reverse complement.
AATGCTAAAGGTCAGCCAATAGTTCTTAATGAACTAGAGCGCCGTTATGAACAAGACTGTATAGATATTCGTTATTATCGAGATGAAAAGCAAATTGCTATCTGTGGCAACAAACAAAGAGATACCCAAATAAGGGAACTTGCTGAAGAAGAAAGCAAACAATAAGTTAAAGCCTACTTTATCTAAAAACTGAAACACAAGTATTTGATACCAGTTCTATTAAGTTTGTGATCTTGTTGTACGAAGGAAAAATGAATCAGGGCAAGGCGCTCGATTGAGTAATAGCTGGCTATTGGGATTGAGAGGAACGAAGCCATGAATTATTTTAACCAGTACAAGTGAGCAATAACTTAATTGAATTGGTATGAGTTAAAATGCTTGTGTTTTTTTATGATAAAAGGCATCTTATGAACAACGGCGTTGATTGATGTCGACAAAACCAATATCTTTATTGCTGTTACAAGCAAGCATAAGCAAATATATTAATAATAAGAGCGATTACTATGTCAAATAATCACGTAGTAAGTCATACACAAATGGTTACCTTGAAGGATGCTAAAGCAGCGGTAGTAGGTACAATGAGTGCCGAGCAAGTTGAAACGCGCTTTTCTCAAAGCCATGAAGAAACGATAGAAAAAGAACCTAATTTACTTGCTTGTGAACAGGTTAACGCTTTTAAAAATCCTTGCGATACTGCCTTATTATCCTTAAGCGATCTTCAGCATCAATATCAAACACTTCAGCAGCGTTACAGTGCATTATTTCGTATAAATCAATTGTCTCAAGAATGTGACGAGTTACACGACTTTTATTTTCAAGTCCATAGAACCATTGCTACCTTGATGCCAGCTGAAAACTTTTTTATCGTCAATTATGATTTAAGTGATGATGCTATTGAATTTGCTTATTACGTCGATGAAAAAGACCCTAAGCCAGAAGGCGTAATTCCTCTTGAAAGTATAGAGGGATCCTATACTCAGTTGATCATCGAATCAGCACAACCTTTATTGGTAACTCCTGCCCTAGAGCGACAGTTAAAGCTTAATAATATTACTAAGGTCCATGGCTCAGAGGGTACAGATTGGCTTGGCGTTCCCTTGTTAGATAAGGGGAGTATCGTTGGGGTTATGGCTATTCAAAGCTATAGCGAAACATTACGATATACAGAGCAAGAGCTCGATTTATTAAGTTTTGCCGCGCAGCATGTTGTACATGCGATGGTCCGTATTCAAGACAAACAGATATTGAAGCAGGCTATTAATGCCAGAACTCAAGAGCTGATGTTACAAATTCAAGAAAGGGAAAGGGCCGAAAAACTACAAAAATCTCTTTACGGTATTTCAGAGTTAACTAATGATATTAGTATCAATATAGAAAAGTTTTACTTCAAAGTTCATCACATCGTAAAGCAATTGATCAATGCGAATAATTTCTTTATTGCAGGTGTTTCATCGCAAGAACCTGGTGAGTTATCCCCTGATTTAAACTTTGTTTATTATGAAGACGAACATAATAATGGCTCCGAGGGTGAAATGAACCCTTGTGAATTGTCATTACACTTTTCTAAGCAGGTTTTAGAAACACAGAAAACCACCTTGTTGAGTAAGCAGGATATATTAGATTTTTACAAAAAAACCTATGGGGTTTATCAAGTCAATCATATTCATTCTTGGCTTGGCGTACCGCTTTTCTATGCTGATAAGCTCCTTGGGTTAATGGTAATTCATAGTTACCAAGAACATATTTTGTATACCCAAGAAGAAGCAAAGTTATTGCAGTTTGTTTCGACACATATCGCGACTGCGATTAAACGACGAGAAGAAGCGGATGTAGAAAGGCGCAATAGCGAACTTTTAGAGCAGCAAGTTCAACTAAGAACAGCTGATTTGCAAAGTGAAGTTATCCAGCGAAGAAATGTAGAGAAGAAGCTCAAGCATGCAGCATCTCATGATGAGCTTACTGGTTTATTAAATCGAAACTTTTTTATTAAATTACTCAATCGAACAATTAGCCAGAGTAAAAAAGACAAAACATTACAATTCGCTATTATTTTTCTCGATTTAGATCGCTTTAAAATGGTCAATGATACCTTTGGACATTATGCGGGAGATGTTTTATTAAAAGAAATATCAAAAGAACTTATTCATATTGTAGGAAATAAGGATACCGTTGCTCGTCTTGGGGGGGATGAATTTATTATCCTGCTAAAGGATATCGAAAAAAGAGCAGATGCTCATGAAGTTGCCTTACGTATTACCAATTTTATCAGTCAGCCTTTTATCATAGAAAATCAGCTTGTTTATATTGGTGCTAGCACTGGGGTGTTATTTAACCACGAAAGGTATCACTCTGCGAACATTATGATACGAGATGCCGACACCGCTATGTATTATGCCAAAGCCAACGGGCGTGGGCGCTATGAAGTATTTGACAGTAGTATGCATCAAAAGGTTCAAGAGGCATTAAGGTTAGAAGCTGATATTAGAGAAGCCCTAGAGTGGAATGAATTTTCGCCTTATTTCCAGCCTATTGTTAACTTAGTTAATGGACAGTTGTCGGGTTTTGAAGCACTTGCTCGGTGGCATAGTCAAAAGCGTGGTTTTGTTAACCCCGATGATTTTATTCCACTAGCGGAAGAACATGACTTAGTACAAAAAATTGATTTTCAGGTGTTATTTAAAGCTTGCGAACAGTTAAAAGCTTGGCATGAAAAATTTAATCGCAATGATTTATTCATTAGTTGTAATTTGTATTCAAAACACTTTTTTAGTTCTACCTTGCCGAGTGATATACAAAAGATTTTGAAAAAAACGGGATTAAGTGCAAAACATTTACGCATTGAATTAACAGAACGTGTTTTACTTGAAAAGACCGATATTGTTCTTACTAATATGAATGCACTTAAAAAACTAGGTATTAAGCTTCTTCTCGATGACTTTGGTACCGGTTATTCAAGCTTAAGTTACTTACATCATTTCCCAATAGATATCCTTAAAATAGATAGGTCGTTTATTGCCAATGTTCATCAGAATAATAATAAAGCAATTATTAAGACAATTATCGATTTAGCGACTAATCTTAATATGCTGACTGTTGTAGAAGGAATAGCTTCTATGGAAGATGCTGCTTTATTACAGAGTATGAATTGTTTATTTGGACAAGGGTATTATTTCGCTAAACCCATGTCAGATCTTGAAACAGAGCGCTATATCAACTCTGAAGTAACCTGCCTTCCTGCCTTTTAACAGCAGTCGTCAATATGGTGATATTTAACGCTTAATAGCCTTTTCAGGTTTTTATGCTGTTAAATATGCTTTTGGTCGATTTTATATTGGGTTTTAACCCAAAAAAACCAGCACATTCTGTTGTTTAATATTTAAAATCGCTTTAATTATTATTTGAAAAGGTCCATAAAAAATGCTTTTTACAGGCTCTCTAACCTCAAGCAACCCGATACGCCAAAAAATTCGTGATTTTTATCGCATAGAAGAAGAAACCGTTGTCGATTACCTTTTACCATTTGCAGAAATTAATGTAAGTGCTCGAAGTCGAGCTTGGGAAAGAGCACGTAAAATGGTGTTGCAAATACGAGAAGATCAATCTGGAAATGGTGCTATTGATGCCTTATTAAATGAGTACTCGCTTTCATCTGAAGAGGGTGTCGTTTTGATGTGTTTAGCTGAAGCATTACTCAGAGTGCCAGACAAACATACTCAGGATGTACTAATTCGCGATAAAATTTCTCAAGGGCAATGGAGTACTCACTTAGGCAGTAGTGAATCCATTTTTGTCAACGCTTCATCTTGGGGCTTGTTAATTACAGGCTCTATGGTTGATTTTGCTGATAAGCGTAAGAAAGATCATTTTGGCTTATTGAAAAAAACCATTGGTCGTTTAGGCGAACCTGTTATTCGTAAGTCGATGAATTATGCCATGAAAGTTATGGGTAAGCAGTTTGTTATGGGTGAAACCATTGCAGCCGCGACCCAACGAGCAGCAACGAAAGAAAAGCAAGGTTATGTCTATTCATACGATATGCTAGGTGAAGGCGCTCGAACCATGAAAGACGCCGAGCGCTACCTACAAGCTTATTTTGATGCCATTGTTTGTATCGGTGAAGTTGCTGTTAATTCAGGAAAAAATGATCCACGTAAAGTACCTGGTATTTCAGTAAAACTATCTGCTATTCATCCACGTTATGAGTTCACCCACAAAGGGCGTGTTATGGAAGAGCTTGTACCTAAATTGAAAGAGCTCTGTTTAAAAGCGAAATTTTATAATATTGGCTTAACCGTTGATGCAGAAGAAAGTGAACGTTTAGATATATCATTAGATGTAATTGAAGCGGTATTTACTGATTCAGCTTTAGGTGATTGGCAAGGTTTTGGTTTAGCATTACAAGCCTATCAAAAAAGAGCTATCCATGTTGTAGATTGGTTAAGAAGCCTTACAGTAAAAACCGATCGTAAAATGATGGTACGCCTTGTAAAAGGTGCTTATTGGGATAGTGAAATTAAAAATGCACAGCGAGATGGTCATTCAGAATTCCCCGTGTTTACTCGAAAGTCGTCTACCGATGTATCCTACCATGCTTGTGCGAACAAGTTACTTGAATACCGCGACACTATATATCCTCAATTTGCCACACATAACGCTTATACAGCAGCAACCATTGTTGAATTAGCGGGTGACGATAAAGAAGGTTTTGAATTTCAATGTTTACATGGCATGGGAGACTCTCTTTATGATCAAATCGTTAGTAACGAAAAAATACAATGTCGTATTTATGCACCTGTAGGTCACCATGAAGATTTACTAGCCTACCTTGTTAGGCGTTTGTTAGAAAATGGCGCAAACTCTTCGTTTGTTAATGCCATTGTTGATGTTGAGCAGCCCGTAGAATCTTTATTGGAAGACCCAGTTGAAAAAACGATTCGTTTGAAAACCAAAGCTAATACGCAAATCGTTAAATCGATTGATTTATACCGCAATGAAAGCAAACATAACCGAGAGAATTCAAAAGGGTTAGACCTTACCGATATTAATGAACTAGATGAATTAAAAGTTCAACTCGATAAGTGGTTAGTAGATAACTTACTTAATAAGAATGATGTGCCAGAAAATCAACATGCCGTTAGAAATCCCGCTAATCACAAAGAAATAGTCGGTTCGGTTATTCATCATAATGAAGATGAAATGATGACGATGCTTAGCCAAGCAGAGGCAGCATTTGATTCGTGGTCTGAAACGTGTGTGAAAGAACGTGCAGCTTTGTTATATAGAATTGCAGATAGCCTAGAAGTACATATGGATGAACTTATAGCGCTTTGTATTAAAGAGGCTGGTAAAGTTGCGCAAGATGGCATTGATGAAGTGCGTGAAGCGGTTGATTTTTGTCGTTACTACGCAGACAGAGCCATAGATTTAGCAGAAGATGAAAGGTTAGTTTCTCGTGGGGTTATACTTTGTATTAGCCCTTGGAATTTCCCTCTTGCGATATACTTAGGGCAAGTTGCAGCGGCAATTGCAACAGGCAATACGGTTATCTCTAAACCTGCAGAACAAACAGGTTTAATCGCTCTGTTTACGATGAAATTAATGCAAGAAGTGGGTTTACCTGAAAATGTTGTACAAATAGTGATGGCAAAGGGTAGTGAGGTCGGCTCTGTTATCGTTCCTGATGAGCGTGTACAGGCGGTTATGTTTACAGGTTCAACAGCAACAGGCACTTTAATCTCGCAAACACTTGCACAACGTGGTGGTGCTCAAGTTCCTCTTGTAGCTGAAACGGGTGGTCAAAACTGCATGATCGTTGATTCAACAGCCTTACCTGAACAAGTGGTAGACGATGTGATTTCTTCCGGCTTTCAGTCCGCAGGTCAGCGCTGCTCAGCATTACGTGTTTTGTTCTTACAAGAAGATATCGCAGATAATGTTATTGATATGCTTAAGGGAGCTTTATCAGAGCTTCATATCGGAGATCCAGCACTGCTGCATACAGATATAGGGCCCATTATTGATCAAAAAGCACTAAACGCTTTAAATAACCATGTTGAATACATGAAAGAAAATGGCAAACTGTTGTATGAATGTGAATTTAGTGACGAAATTAATGATGATAACGGTCATTTCTTCTTCGCACCGCGTCTTTATGAAGTGAGCGATATTAGCGTACTGAAAACGGAAGTATTTGGCCCATGTGTTCATGTTATTCGTTTTAAAGGCAATGAAATAGAGCAGGTTATAGAAAAAATCAATGGCACCGGCTTTGGCTTAACCATGGGAATTCACACACGTATAGAAGAAAGAGCTGCTGAACTTGCTAGCCTTTCTAGAGCGGGTAATATTTATATTAATCGCAATATGATTGGCGCTGTTGTGGGCGTACAGCCTTTTGGTGGGCGAGGCTTATCGGGTACAGGGCCAAAAGCAGGTGGTGAAAACTATTTAACCCGTTTAGTGCAAGAGAAATCTACACCTAACGCAGATGACTTTTCTTATTCTGAAAAGCTATCGGTTAATTTATTAAGCGATGAGAAAGCCAGTTTCGAAGCTAAAAGCCTAATGAATAATGCCGATAAAGCTGAAAAAGCATGGCGACTTGTTGCACTTAACGATCGAATTTCGTGTGTGCGACAGCTGCTCGCTAAAATCGCGCATGTTGATATTGTTGATAACTTGGCAGATGACTTAAATTTAACGTTAAAAGAGTCGCGTTCACAATTACTTGCGGTTGAATCTTTAATGAAAAAGCCTAAAGTGCTTCCTGGTCCAACGGGAGAGTCTAATATTGTATACCTTGAAAATAGAGGTACGGTAATCTGTTTTGCTGACGTGAATGTAAGCTTCCATTTTTGGGTGATATCAATTGTATCGGCTTTAGCAACAGGTAATACGGTTGTTACTGTTGTGTCAGACTTATTCTATGATGAAGCGCTTGCTTTTAGAGATAAATTTATTGCGACAGGAGCTGGTGAAAGCGTGTTTCAGGTAGCTAAACTTTGTCACTTAGAAGAGATGCTAGCGCACCCTCGACTTGCCGGGGTTGTTATTGATAGCCATTGTGACAGAAAACATTATATGAGTGAAAAACTCGCTGAACGCGAAGGTGCTATTTTACCGGTTATCTCTTCAGAATATTTTGATAACTTAATTCAGCGCTTAGTCACTGAAAAAACGGTTAGTATTGATACCACAGCATCGGGTGGTAATACATCTTTGATGACGTTAGTTGAAGAAGATTAGCGAAGCAGGTTAGTGAAACGAAACTAACTACAATACGTTTAACCCCAAAGCCATTGTTTTTTACAATGGCTTTTTTGTTTATTTACTTGTAGCTGTTTTAACTGTTTTCATTTTGTTATTTGAACAAGCTCAGAATATTTAATTATTTTTACGGAGTAAGCAGGTATATTAAATAGATATATTCAGCCTTTAGATCAAGTAGGCAAGCAGATTACTTAAGGATATTCATAATGCAGCCCCAACAAGTTGAAAAATATTTATGTTCAAAACCAGAAGTAACTGTAGATTACCCCTTTGGTGATGATGTTAAGGTTTTTAAAGTAAAAAATAAAATGTTTGCTACTTTAGCAAAAGGTCCTGAAAGTGTATTTAAAGGTGCCAGTGAACACTATTGGGTAAACTTAAAGTGCGACCCAACAGAAGCGCTTATGCTACGAGATATTTTTAAGTCCGTTAGAGCTGGCTATCATATGAATAAAGCCCATTGGAACAGCGTTATTCTTGATAGTTTAATTCCTCAAGGGGAGTTAGTGCGTATGATGGATAACTCTTACATGTTAGTGGTAAATAACATGACCAAGAAAGATCAGCAGTCAATCTTGGTTCATTTATAAGTAAGCATTTATAAGTAAGCATTTAACTTCATTATAATAAGTTTGCTGGCGAGTATTGATCCGTTAATATGCGGTACTCGCTCTTAAAAGAAGGCTCAAATTCAATATATTCAAACGTTTCTTCAATATCGACCCCAAAAGTGGCAAGCGGTTGTTTTAATAACTTCGCATTTTTTGCAATAGTGTCTTCTGTAAGTAATGAATGACCCACCACTAACACTCGATTACCGACATTTTCTGATTTTTTTATTGAGTAGTAATCACCAAAAACATAGTGATATGTTGCTGACTCATGATGATACAATTTACTACTCGAAAAAGTGTTGGCAATTAATACGCCATTTTCATTTAGCAAGCTTTTGCTTTCTTGCAAAAATTCCTTAGTAAGTAAATGTTCCGGAATATATTCACCGTTAAATGCATCAAGAATAATTAAATCATATTGTAATCTTTTACGCTGTGCGCGCTTAATAAAAATACGTCCATCTTGGATATGGGTTTTTACTTTTTCCGTTTGCTTAAAACCAAAGTATTCAACGGCAACACTAACCACTGCAGGGTCAATTTCAACATTATCTATTTCAATTTCAGGATACATATCTAGTAGATTATTAGATAGTGTTCCGCCACCTAAACCGATTATAAGCACACGTTCAGGTTTGGTTTTGAACACCAAGGCTGACATGGCGAATTTGGTATAATTAAAGACAACCTTTTTTGGCTGAGATTTAAACATGCACGACTGACTAGAGGTACGACGTTTAACCGAAAATTTTAAACAGCGCTTATCACCATCATCTTCAACAAATACGTTTTGATATAACGAACGTTCTTCTTTAATTACTTTCGGCTTAGCGGTTACCGCTTGGCTAAATAAGAGTGATGCAAACGCTAATACAACAATACTAAGCTTGTGGTTGTGCAACATAATTACCCTCCATTTTATTCACTAAAACAGCGCTCACGCCGAGTAAAGTTAATATAAAGCAGTAGCTTAATATAATTGTGTCAACATTAAACCAAAGTACAAAATAAAACGAGGTAGCTAGCGTTCCTAAAGCACTTCCTAAGGTAGATATAAAGTATAGAATACCGGCAACTTGACCACTTTCAGCTTCATTAGTTACTAATAAACGTACCGAATAAGGTGAAATCATGCCTAGAATAATACTTGGAATAAAAAATAAGCCCATAGATGCAACTAAAGATCCGTAACGGCTATCTTCAATGTTGTCGAAAACCAGCTCTAAAATGGGGGTAGAAAAGTATGCTAAAGGCAGCAAGCAAAGTCCGGCAAAAATAAAAATAGCGCCATAACGTTTTAATGAGGGTTTATGCAATGATAAACGCCCGCCAAATAGATAACCTAAAGATAGTGCCAACATAAATACAGTAATAATGCTGCCCCATACATGAACACTAGAACCAAAGTAAGGGGCTAAAATTCGCCCTCCCAATAGTTCGATACCCATTATAGAAAAACCACTGGTAAAGGCGAGCAGATAGATAAAATAGTTATGCCATTTCTTATTCATAAATACAACTTAGATAAATATAGAGTAATGGCTAACTTAGCAGTAGTAGGTAGCGTTTCGCAACAAAAAATTAGCATCGCGAGTTGTGTAATCTTACTATAGAGGAAACTATAGCTAGCTAATGTCTTATTGTATAAGGCAGAGGCTAATATTCCTTTCGATATATGCCGTTAGCTAAGTCGGAAATGTCATTTAGCTTTAGGTAGCAAAGATCCTAAAGCAGAACAATAGCCCTCTTTCGTTAAAGGTACACCAACATCTAATGTTCTCACGCAAAAAATGTGAAGGATAAAAACATAATACGTATAACGTATAAAGCGAGCCTAAGATTTGAACTTTCCCTAAAAAAAACACTTCGATCTAAACTCAATATAGACGATTGCAATGAAGAACAAAAACAATGTATATTATCTAACTTGAATCTCTATAAAGCTTTAGTTTTGTCGATTCAACAATAACATAACAACAATAATTAATTTAAATTGGATAGGTAGAAAGGCTAATCTTATGGAAAAAACTCAGAGCGGTTATTTAATTGAAAATGAAAATTTATTTAAAGCATTGGTTTATGCACTGATAGCAATACTATTCGTAATACTATCAGTGAACTCGTTTCAATCCGATGGTATTATTTTGTTTAAAGTCATGTTCGTTGTATTGTCCTTATGTTCTTCACTCGGAACATTGGCGTATGCAGCATATTATACTAACGATTATGTTGCGGCAAAAGGAGATGGTGCAGGGCACTAGGCTTTCACCTTTTCTATTGACTGATCTGAGCTGTAATTAGTAACTCAGAGCTAACTTCCCCTTTTAGCTAGCTTTTGTCTTAGGCATCGCTGAATATCTAATGTCTGCAATGCCGCTGCCATTAAGTTTTAGATAACAAAGAGCCTATTGCTACTTTTAGTAATAGGCTCTTTTAGTGGGGTTATTGATGGTTAGATATCCAAACTGTTTGATAAGGCGTTAAGGTTATTGTTTGGGTTAACTCGGTTATTTCTATCCCGGAAATCAGTTCATACCATGTTTCTGTAATGATTAAGTTCAGCTCACTTAGTGGCAAAGATACGGGTTTATTACTGACATTACTGATAGAAAAAATACTATTTTTTCTATCTTTACTTTGGCGCCAGAAGCCAAATAACTGTAAGCCAAAATGTAAAGTAAACTGGGTAGCATTAGGGTGAAATGCAGGTTGCTTTATTCTAATGCCTATCAGCGAGGTTAACGTAGCCAACACTTTTTTATGGTGCAGCTGTTCATCATTAAGCGCTTCGTTTAATGCATTTTCGTGCCATCGACGACGGTTAATTGAACGATTATGATGGGTGTTAGCAAGCTTTTCGTAATCATTTTGAGTGCCAATTAAGCTGTGTATATAAATACCAGGAACCCCTTCAAGCGCTAGCATAATAGTATGAGCGCATATATAGCGTTCAAAATTCCACTCATCTTTACCTTCTACTGTGCCTTGAAGAGCATCATATAAGGCAATGTTCATCTCATAAGGTTTTCTATCGCCATCATCTGTGGTACGCCAAGATATTTTACCGCCGAAACTTTCAACTGTGTCGGTTAACTTGGTAATCTCATCGTTATCTAATAAGCCTTCTGCAGGTCTTAACCCTATGCCATCGTGGGATGCGATAAAATTAAAATACATGGTTCCATCTTGTGCAGGAGGCATACTCATTAACCAGCGTTTAAGGTATAAACAGCTTCCTGTAAGTAAGGTGTTTATTAATAACGGTGGTAATGAAAAGTTATAAATACCGTGAGCCTCATTGGCATTACCAAAATAAGTGAGGTTTTGCGTATTGGGTATATTCGTTTCAGTAATAATAACGGCGTCCGACTTTACGGATTCGATTAGCGTTCTTAACAGACGAACTACTTCATGGGTTTGAGGTAGGTTAATGCTGGTCGTGCCAACAATTTTCCATAGAAAAGCGATAGCATCAAAACGAAAAATGCTGACCCCTTGGTCTATGTACTGTTTAATTATTGAGGTAAAAGCTTTGAGTACATAAGGGTTTCGAAAATCAAAATCTACTTGGTCGTGGCTAAAAGTACACCAAACATATTTTTTGCCATTACCTGTTTCTACTTCTTTGAGTAATGGCGAGGTTCTAGGTCTAACTACCTGCGATAAGTCATCATCGGGTAATGCGGTAAAAAAGAAATCATGGCCAATGCCTTCCCCTTTAATAAAATTATCAAACCAAACACTACGAGCTGAACAATGGTTAATCACTAAGTCAGACATTAAACGGTAATCTTGACTTATCGCATCAATATCTTGCCAAGTTCCTAGTGATTCATTAACCGATGAATAATCAATTACAGCAAAACCGTCATCAGAGCTATAAGGAAAAAATGGCAATATATGAACACTGTTAATCGTATTTTTAATACGCTTATCTAGAAAATCTTTTAGTGCATGTAAAGGAGATTGCTTTTTACCTAAAATAGTATCGCCATAGGTAATTAAGATCACATCTTCTTCAGACCAATGATTTGTAAAAGGCGCTGGCTCATCAAATGTCGCAGGAACCTCCATGATATCGATCAGCGCCTGAGCGATGTCCTCAAGCGATTCATCCAAAGGAATATCTTGGTATATAAGCGATAATTGCTTCGCTAGTTTTTGCTTGAGTAATTTAACCTGCATCTGCATAGCTGTTCTCTTCACATAATTCGGCACTAAATTCTTGGTTATCTAATTCGACAGCTTCTTTTAACTGCGACAAAATATCAGGAATAGCACTAATTACTCTGTTCCACGAAGGAATAAATGGTGTATCCATCGGCTTATCTAAAAAGGTGTCACCCGCCGTTAGAATATTCTGTGCAAACATCTCTACAGCTTTTTCTTCATTATGTATATCAAGTGTTAGTCCATTCATCATGGCGTCATTTCGATAAGTTTCAACGTAATCAAGCGCAATGCGGTAGTAAGTTGCTTTTAATGTTCTAAACTTCTCAGGGGTAAAGGTTTCCCCTTGTGTGGCAAGCTTACGGATGAAAGCTTTACTGATATCAATCGACATTTTAGATAAACCACCAGCGGTATTGCCTAGTGATAAATCTTGATGTTTATGATCGTAAGTTGTCGCTATATCAACTTGGCATATACGGTTGGATGAATAGTTTCTATACATCTCAGAAAGTACACCAATCTCTAATCCCCAATCACTTGGAATTCGAATGTCGCTTAAAACATCTTTTCTAAAAGAGAACTCACCGGCTAATGGGTATAAAAAGCTGTCCATATATTCTAGGTAGTCACAATGGCCTACTGTTTTCTTTAATGCTTTAATAAGCGGTGTTACCAGTAATCGAGATACTCGACCATTTATTTTACCGTTGGCAACTCGCGCATAGAAACCTTTTGAAAACTCATAGTTGAACATTGGATTAGCAACAGGGTAAAGGAGTCTGTCAAGTAACTCACGCTTGTAAGTAGTAATGTCACAATCGTGTAAAGCAATAGACTCTGTTTTTCCTGACGCTAAAATATAGCCCATGCAATACCAAACATTTCGTCCTTTACCCATCTCTTTAGGAGCTAAACCAAGTGCTTGTAGTTTTTCATCAATGGCTCTTAATCGGGGACCATCATTCCAAAGAACGCGGTGATGTTGTGGTAATTGACCAAAGAAAGATAAAGCATGTTTATATTGCTCTAGATCAGCTCGGTCCAGACCGATGACAATCTCAGAAAGATATTTTACGTCTTTAATTTCATTAATGATGTCAGGCAGCGCTTTACCTTCTAATTCGGAGAATAATGAAGGTAATATCAAGCCTAATGAACGTTGTTTAGAAAACTCAAGTAGCTCTTCTTCCATGCTTGTAGAGTTACGCTGCATTAAATTATGTAACGTTGTTACGGTACCATTTTGGTAAAAATCAGCCATAGTTAACCTCTTTTTTTGTAGGTGAAAGCTTTGTATAAAGTAGTTTTTCGATTGCATCACTCCAGCCTTCCGGGCCGAATAATTCAGTTTGCATGGTTTTAAATTGGCGCATTAATTTGGGGTAAGGATGGACAGGGGAGCGAACTTGTATAGCAAAGTCGGCAGCCTCTAGCATCGATGTATCATTCTCACCATCACCTAACGCTATTGTCAGAGTTTGTTCGACTGTACAATGTTCTCTATATTGCTCTGCTAACCAAATCATTGCTTGGCCTTTGTCACAATATCCACCGACATGAATGAATCGTCCGCCTTGGACTACATTTGCACCTGCATCAATTAACTTTTCTATAAAGTATTTTTTTGAACTGTCATCGCCCAACCAGTTAATGGGCTCTGCAAATTCTCTAGTTTTAGCGCGTTTAGCAGCCTCGTTGGTTAAGCCTGTTAATTGCGATATTTCAGCAATAGAAAGCGAAGAAAAACCTTGATACTTCGATGTAAATTCGGTTGCATGAACGGATAACAGATTTAACCAATGTTCTCTTGGTGAAGAAAATGATTTTATCCAATAGTCGCCTTTAGTTTCAGTCTCATTAGGTTGCTTTGTAAAAGTGCCAATCGGTATATATATCGCAGCACCATTTTCCACTATAAAAGGCGACGATAGTTGCAATTGTTGTTGAATAACTTCTACTTCAACTAGCGTTTTACTGGTATTTAGGATAACAGGTATGTTGGCATCACTTAAATGTTCAAGCGTTTGTTTTGCCGCATTGGCTTGATAGTCGTAGTGATCAAGCAGAGTACCGTCTAAGTCACTAAACACGAGTATTTGTTGTGAACTCATGCCGGCTCCATAAAACTCGTTTCATTAATACTACGATCGTTTTTTAAATAAAAAGTCGCGTCGGCTGAATGTGAAATAGTTTTACAGCCTTGTACGCTTAATCTCTGAAAATATTGAGTAAAAGTTAATATTTCTGCTGGGGTCATCACTTTTGAGTTTTTTAACTCTTTATTTTTAAGGGCTAATTTTTGCTCTTGTTCAAGGCGCCACTTATAAACACAGTCAAAAGAGGGGGCTTGTAATGCTAACCAAAAGTCCATTTCTTGATATAACGGTTGGTAAGCATTGATCAACTGTCGGTTTACATAATTACGCCAAATGCCATGGGGATCTTCTTTTAGCTCAAGTTCATTAATAGGCTCTATTAATTGATCTTCTGACTGAGGTTTTACTCCCCAACACCATCCCTCAAGTAATACGATATCTACAGGTTTGTCGATTAATTCCCATTCAGTTTCTGTAAAGGGATCATCAGTTGCTTTATTGAATTTAGGGATAGAAAAACCTACTTCTTGATTTTTTAGCTTGCTTAATGTTTCTTTAAGTTTGCTAACATCATGCGTACCAGGAACACCTCTTGTCGCGAATAGTGGGTGAATATCTGAGGCTAATTGCTGTCGTTTTTTACTTGAGTAATAAAAATCATCTAATGACATAACGATAACATTTAACTGATATTGAGAAGTTAGATAAGCTAGAAGGTAATCTGTTAAGGTTGATTTACCACTACCCTGACAACCATTAATTCCAATAAAGTAAGGTTTTTTTTGTTGTGACGACAACTCGAAAATTTTATCGGCAAAAGGTTGGTAAAACGCTTCTGCAGTCTCTGTGAAGGTTTCAGGTAACTTGTGCAATTCTAAAAATTCTTTAAGCATAATGCCTCACTGTTTAACTATTGATTTAGGTTAGTATTACAACTGTTGTGCCACTTCATGAATATGCTTTTTTTGTCCTTAAGCTCTTGTTTTGTAGTGGTAATTATTTGGTTTGATATCTCGACTTTATACGGTAATGCACTTGGATAGCGAAAACGCACCATAGTGGTGCGTAAAATAAAAAGCCATTATTGTCATCATTTTGCAATTTTTCACAGCTTATGTACTATGGATTGCACTTTTATAATAATAAAAATTAAGTAGGAATAAGCATGTCAAAGAATATCCCTGAAGAAGCATTTGATTGGTACGATGAATACGCACATGGTGGTATGGACCGTCGAGAATTCATGAAAAAACTAGGTGGCTTAGTGGCACTGGGTTATTCAATGTCGGTATTAACTTCCGCCTTGTTACCAAATTATGCATTAGCAGAGCAAGTTTCGTTTAATGATTCAGATATTACTGCGCGTTTTGAAGAGTTTGACTCTCCTCAAGGGCATGGCAAAGGTCGAGGTTATTTAGTTACGCCAAACAAAGAAGACAAGAGCCTACCTGTTGTATTAGTTATTCATGAAAACCGAGGGCTAAACCCATATGTTAAAGATGTTGCACGTCGATTAGCTAAAGCGGGCTTTATTGCTTTTGCACCAGATGCGCTTTTTCCTCTTGGTGGTTACCCTGGTAACGACGACGAAGGTCGTGCTATGCAAAGAACACTCGATCGAGAAAAGATTGAACATGACTTTGTCGCTGCTGCTAATTTTCTTAAATCACACGCTCGCTCTAACGGAAAATTAGGTGCTGTTGGTTTTTGCTTTGGTGGCTATATTGTGAATTACCTTGCCGCTGTAGACTCTGACCTACTTAATGCTGGAGTGCCTTTTTACGGAACCCCTGCAGCTAAAGCGCTTAGAAAAAACATTAAAGCGCCATTAATGGTGCAGCTAGGTGAATTAGATAAGCGCGTGAATGCATCTTGGCCTGAATATGAACAAGATTTAAAAGCTAATGGAGGAGAATATGCTATGCACATGTATAAAGGCGCAATGCATGGCTTCCATAACGACTCTACAGGACGATATGATAAAGACAATGCTGAGTTAGCTTGGACAAGAACGATTGAATTTTTTAATAAAAAATTGAGCTAAAAGATTATTAACTCAACAGTTTAGATGTAACAGTTTAGAAATAGCGTTTTAGATTATATTACCATGATCTATTGCGCTAATTTTTTCGTATTAGCATTAAAGGTTATTCAATTAATACCAGTACAAGTCAGCAATAACTTAATTGAATTGGTAGGATATATTAAAATGGTCGCTAATGCTTATCTAAAAAATACTTCTTTAAAGCGTGTTAGTTTTAAGAAAATTTCATTTTTAACCCTGTTAATGCTTTTATTCCCTATAAAAAGCATGGCGATTACCAGCATTTTTACCAGCAATTTAGCATTTACTACTTTAGAAAAAACCTCAAATTATCTACCAGAAAAAGAGAGTTACATGATTGATTTTTCAAGCCCTACTGAACATCAAAATTGGTTTGTTACTAATGATAATGTCATGGGTGGAAAGTCTTTAGGAGGTATAAATTTCAAAGGGGCTTCAACTGTATTTTCAGGAGAAATTTCGCTAGATAATAATGGTGGTTTTAGCTCAGTTTTTAGGCCTATTAGTCCTTTGCCTTCGGGCTTAGATATTTTTGAACTTGATGTTGAAGGTGACGGCTTAACGTATCAATTTAGAGTTATTATTTTCGTTAATGGTTACCGATTAGCTTATAAGCATGACTTTCAAACAATTAAAGATCAAAGAAATAAAATAACCTTAAATATTGCTGACTTCAAAGCCTCGTTTCGAGGGCGAATAATTGAAGGAGCACCTACGCTTTATGCTGAAAAAATTAAGCAGATTGGTTTTCTTGTTACCAATAAAAAAGCGGGGCCATTTTCTATTGCATTAAATAACATAGTCATTAAATAAAATAAGAAGTAAATAATATAAGGTCAAGTAAAAGTTGAGAAAGGAGAGCAACTTGAAGAATAGAGTAAGTCCAAAAGCATTATTACACAGTAAATGGACGAAAGTTAATATCAGTAATAAAGAAAAGCACTTTATGATAACCACAGTTCAGTTCAATGAAGAACAGCAAGTTATCAACTGTGTTATTGAGGCGCTTATGAGTAAAAATGAGTACTCTATAGACTGGCGAGACCTTAAATCAAAAGAGAACTGGTTAATGGGCAGGCGTTAAAAGTATTATCTCTATTTCAGGTTAGGCTCAGGTTAGGTGAGTTCACCACAACTCTGTTGAGCTATGATGACTCTATTCGTTAATTGATCGTATCTATAATGATAATTTCACAATCTGTTGTAGCCCTTAAAACGATTATCTTAGAGTGAGTTACTTCCATGCCATCGCCTTTGCTCATAGTGATGTTAGTGCTCTCATCTTCAACCTTAAACATCCCGTTTGATGCCAAAATATAAGCTTGATGGTTTATGTCATGCTCTACGATGCTGCCTTTGGCAATCGTACCTGCAAATATGCGCACTTCTTGGTTAATAAAAAGCGCTTTACCTTTATCTTCAGGGTAACCAGAAACCAATAAAGTTAGCGCATCTGTTTGCTTGGTTGGGAATTTTTTACTTTCCCATCGTGGCGTAATGTTTTGTTTATTGGTTTCGATCCAAATTTGGTAAAAGGTTAGAGGCTCTTTTGTTCTGTTATATTCAGAATGAACGATGCCTTTGCCTGCACTCATCACTTGAACTTCACCTGTTTTTGTAATGCCTTTATTGCCGGTGTTATCTTGATGCGTTACCGCCCCCGAACGAATAAAACTAATAATTTCCATATTACGGTGCGGGTGAGGAGGGAAGCCCATGCCTGGTTCAACCCAATCATCATTAACAACGCGTAATTTTCCAAACCCCATTCGGCTAGGGTTATAGTAGTTGGCAAAACTAAAGTGATGTCTAGATTTAAGCCAGCCATGGTTTGCATGGCCTAAGCTTTTAACAGAGTAGTGTTTCAACATAATGATTCCTATAGTCTTTTACTTAACCTGAGTTAAGGTTAATTAGTGAACTTGGTATCTCTTTGGTGAGGTATAGTCCAATTTTGTTTATGAGAAACAGGCACAATACCATAAGGGTTGATAGCCAAATGACTAGCATAATAATGACGCTTTATATGAGCTTCATTAACCGTTTTAGCAATATTTGGCATTTGATAAAGTTCCAGCATAAAGTGGTAAATGTTGCTGTATTGTTCAATTAATTTTAAGTTACATTTAAAGTGCGTATGGTAGACAGAATCGAAACGCACCAAGGTAACCCATAAGCGCCAATCAGCTTCGGTAACTTTATCCCCTGTTAGGTAACGCTGTTTTGATAATTTAAGCTCTACTTGATCAAGTGCAGAGAATAACCCTGCAACACTTTTGTTGTAGGCAGCTTGTGTGGTAGCAAAACCCGTTTTATAAACGCCGTTATTAATATTGTGATAAACCAACTCATTTACCGTATCAATTTGCTCGCGTAAACCTTCTGGATAGAAGTCGAGTGTGTTGCCCGTAATACCATTAAAAGCACTATTAAACATACGGATGATTTCTGAAGATTCATTATTCACAATGACTTTGTTTTTCTTATCCCATAAAATAGGTACGCTATTTACGCCACTGTAACTTGGGTCTTGAGCAAGGTATTTTTCACTAATAAACTTATCTCCGTACAGGTCGTCACCGGTTGTTCCATATAACTTTGCTGACTCCTCATCGTGGTGAAAGCTCCAACCTTTGCCATGCATGTCTGGATGTACAACACTAACGGTTATTATATCTTCTAAGCCTTTTAGCTGGCGAAATACTAAAGTACGATGTGCCCACGGACAGGCAAGTGATACATATAAATGATAACGATTTGCTTCTGCTTTAAAGCCATCGCGGCCAGTTATTCCAGCGCTACCATCGGCTGTAATCCAGTTTCTAAATTGTGATTCTTTACGTTGGTATTCACCATCTTTAATGCTGCTATTCCAGCTGTTTTTTACTGATGTCATGACTTTTATTTCCTATTAAATTTTGTTTTAAAATAGATAACTTGAATGTGATTTAAGCGTTAACTGCACTGAAATTTTTATTTTAGATGCTTAGCAATTTGGTTATCAACTGAATATTTACCTGCACCACTGAACATCAACGAAACAGTTATGGCTAATAACGTAAGAGCAAATTCGTAACCATTATTTGACATGAACAAACCGTTATTAAAATGAACACTAAAAATAGCAACAATCATGGTGATAGCTAAAACAAAGCTGGTAGGTCTTATAAGCAAGCCGATAATTAATAATAGACCACCAAAAAATTCAGCACTGCCTGCCATTAGTGCCATTAAATATCCTGGTGCTAGTCCTATCGATTCCATCCATTGGCCTGTGCCTTTTAAACCGTAACCACCAAACCAAGCAAAAAGTTTTTGAGCCCCATGAGCTGTAAAAAGAAGTCCAGCAACTAATCGTAGAGGAAGTGCAGTTAATAATTGTTCAGATTTAGTGATAACGCGAGTGATATGTTTAATGTTCATGAAATTTAACCTTATGTTTATGTTTTGGCTTTAACTGTTTATTTATTAGTTAGCTAACATCTATTAAGCAGCTGTTTAGTAAGTGTGAAGCTATTATATAAGTTGAATAAAATATGAATAACCCATAATATTTGTTTGATATGTTCAAAATATTTGAATAGTTTTTTGTGTGGTTGTTTGAGTCGTTATTTGTTAAAAAAAATAATAGGTTAAACAGATAAACAGGATAGAAAGATGAATACACCACTGCTTAGCATTGAAGCATTACTAGTATTAGATGCAATCGAATCACGTGGTAGCTATGCTGCTGCAGCCGAACAACTTAATAAAGTTCCCTCGGCACTTTCTTATATTGTGCAAAAAATGGAAGAGCAATTAGGTGTAACTATCTTTGTTAGGCAAGGCAGGCGTGCAGTGCTTACACCTGCGGGGAAACATTTAATGGTGGAAGGGCGTAAAGTCTTAAATGCAGTTAATAACTTATCTGAACAAACTCAAACAATTGCTAATGGTTGGGAGACTAAAATTCGCATTGCCTGTGACTCTATTGTTGACATTAAGCCAGTATTCTCAGCAATTCAGCAGTTTCTAGCAGAGCATGAAAATATAGAAATTGATTTACAGGAAGAGGTTTTGAATGGCACTTGGGAAGCCCTTATTGAAGATGAAGTCGATTTAGTGATAGGGGCTCCAGCCCCAATACCTTCTCAAAAAGGTGTTCGTGCTATTAAAATGGAGCAACTTGAACATATATTAGTTGCGCATAAGCGCCATGAACTCAGGGAGCTTACATCAGCTATTACAACAGCTGAACTTGCCAAGTATCGAAGTGTTGTTGTACACGATTCGGCTAAAAGTGAAATCCCTTGGTCAGTAAATATCATCGAAGGGAGTCGGCATTTTTATGTAAGTAGCGTTAGTCATAAAATTGAAGCGATTATCGCGGGTATTGGTATCGGCTATTTACCGCGATATATTGCTCAAAAACATATTATTTCAGGTGAATTAAAAGAAATAGACATTATCGATAAAAAATTACCACAAGATCTATTTATTGCTTGGAAAATAACGAATAAAGGCAAGGGACTTGATCGATTAATAAAGATTTTGATGCATGAAGGTTTAATCACTTTTTAAGTAAATTTCATTCATATGATTCATTTTGGTGCAACGTAAAACTTTTTTGTAAATTGCTGAGCATGTCCTGATAAAATATCTATATAAATCAGGTGCATTTTGTAAAGTCATTCTGTTTATTTAGTGGTCTAAATTTTTCGTCAAACAGGTCAAAAAGGTCATACAGGCTAATACCAAGTCACCATAAGTGAGAATAAATAATGAAAAGTGTAGAAGTTAATTTTGATGGGCTCGTAGGGCCAACGCATAATTATGCCGGTCTATCTGAAGGGAATATTGCTTCGCTATCAAACGCGAAAAACAGCTCAAACCCTAAGCAAGCAGCATTGCAAGGTTTGAAAAAAATGAAAGCGTTACATGATATGGGCTTAACGCAAGGAGTCATAGCGCCACAAGAGCGTCCTGATATTTATGCCTTAAAAAGATTAGGTTTTATCGGCACCGACGGGCAAATTCTATCTGCTGCTTATAAATCTTCACCTTCTCTTCTTGCTTCATGTTGTTCGGCTTCATCGATGTGGACAGCTAATGCAGCAACAGTATCGCCTTCTGCAGATACTCTAGATCAGAAAGTACATTTTACAGCAGCCAATTTAGCGAATAAATTTCATCGTTCTTTAGAGCCAGAAATTACGACTAATATACTTCAAGCGATGTTTTCTGATGATAAATATTTTAAACATCACCAGCACCTAAGCGATAATGAACATTTTGGTGATGAAGGCGCAGCTAACCATACTCGTTTATGCGATAACTATGGCGAAAGTGGCTTAGAAATATTTACTTATGGGCGATATGCTTTTAATCGAAATAAACCGGCGCCCGTTAAGTTCCCTGCTCGACAAACGTTTGAAGCCAGTCAAGCTATTGCAAGATTACACGGTGTCTCTGAAAATAAAGCTGTTTTTGTGCAACAAAATCCTGAAGTGATTGACCAAGGTGTTTTTCACAATGACGTCATTGCGGTAGGGAATCAAAATGTACTGCTTTATCATGAGCAAGCCTTTTTAAATAGTGCTGACTTTGTTGAAGAAGTGACACGTAAATATAAAGGAGAAGAACTTCATTTTATCGAGGTGGCAACGGACCAAGTTGCTATTAAAGATGTTGTAAATACCTATTTGTTTAATACACAAATAGTAACATTGAAAGATAATTCAATGGCGATTATTGCACCTATACATTGTCGAGAAAATAAAAGTGTATATGATTTTTTGCAATCGCTAATCGCAGCTAAAAACCCAATAACTCAGGTTAAGTTTTTTGATGTAAATGAAAGTATGAAAAATGGTGGTGGCCCTGCATGTCTGCGTTTAAGAGTGGCGTTAACTGAAGAAGAGTTAATGGCTGTTAACCCATCTTGTTTGTTGTCAGACTCTTTATATCAGCAATTAACTGATTGGGTTAACGTTCATTATCGAGATAAATTAAAGATAGATGACTTAAGAGACCCGCAATTGCTAATAGAATCGAGAACCGCTTTAGATGAGCTTACTCAAATACTGTCATTGGGCTCTGTTTATCGTTTTCAAAAATAGATCTTGTATGGATAACTAAGCTGAGATAAAAAAATACCGCTCTAATCAAGTAAGTTAGAGCGTATATATAACCTTCTTGAACTTAATGTCGATTAACTTGCTCTTTGTTTGGGAGGATTACCATCGCTTTGGCGATTTTCTCTGTCACATTACTTTTAGAAAAATATACGATGGCTATACGGGGCATTAATTAGAAACTCCATTTTTGTGCTTATGCTTGCTTTGATGTAAAGTTTCTGTAGCTACTTCTTGGTTTACCTTATTTCTAACCTCAACATCGCGTTTTTCTGAGTTGATATTATCCGCACTACTTCGACCTGCTAGTGCAGAGAAACCTAGTAAAAATAGAAATCCAGAAACAATAGAGAATAAAGAGCTATCAAGTAATAGAGCTGATATGGCCACAGTATTTCGATTAGAACCAGTTGTCTCGTGAAGTAGGTAACCTAAAAAGGCAACAGCAGAACCAATGTAAAACCCACTTCGTCGTTTTCTCAATTTTACGAGACTCCCGATAAATCTAATATATTTATAAATCAACAAAGCATTGATATAAAAAGAATTTCAATCTGTAATGCAGGTTCATATTATCCCGTGCTTATAGTTCTTTACAACTTGTTTCTTATAAAACTTTCTTATATTTATTAATTTTCTCTATGGATTAAAATCGATTACATATTAAATGAAACTGGTATAATCCCCCCATAAAGTAATGTTCGGCTCTCAAAGTTGATATATAACTGACAACGCCTAAAGTATAGGAAGATGTATCCCATTCTTTTTGAAGGCACCAACCTGGAAATATATTCATGGAAATCAAAGTAAACTTTCTCGACAATCTTAGACTTGAAGCTAAATTTGACGATTTTACGGTTATTGCAGACCAACCTATTCGCTATAAAGGGGATGGTTCAGCGCCTGGTCCGTTTGATTATTTTTTAGCTTCTTCTGCAATGTGCGCCGCTTATTTTGTAAAGGTGTATTGTAATGCTAGAGATATTCCTACCGAAAACATTCGCTTATCGCAAAATAATATTGTCGATCCAGAAGATAGATATAATCAAATATTTCAAATTCAAGTAGAGCTACCTGAGAGTATTTCAGATAAAGATAGACAAGGCATTTTGCGTTCTATTGACCGCTGTACCGTAAAAAAAGTGGTTCAAAAAGGTCCTGAATTTAAAGTCGATATCGTTGAAAGTCTTGAGGAAGATTCACAAGCCATGCTAATGGCGAAGCCTGAAGGTAATGAAAGCACCTATATTTTAGGTAAAGACTTACCTTTAGAAGAAACAATTGCCAATATGTCTGGCATGCTAGCAGACTTAGGTATGAAAATTGAAATATCTTCATGGCGCAATATTGTACCTAATGTATGGTCGTTACATATCCGCGATGCTGCATCACCTATGTGTTTTACTAATGGTAAAGGAGCAACTAAAGAAAGTGCTTTATGCTCAGCTTTAGGTGAGTTTATCGAAAGGCTTAACTGTAACTTTTTTTATAATGATCAATTTCTTGGGGAAGATATCGCCAATAGTGACTTTGTTCATTACCCTAACGAGAAATGGTTCGAGCTTACTGATACCGATGAATTACCTGAAGGCATTTTAGATGAGCACTGTTTAGCGCTTTATAACCCTGAAGATGAACTTTGTGGTTCACATTTAATTGATACTAATTCAGGGGCAGTTGAACGTGGCATTTGCTCTATTCCTTATGTTCGTCAGTCAGATGGCGAAGCGGTTTATTTCCCTTCAAACTTAATTGAAAATTTATTTTTAAGTAACGGCATGAGTGCAGGAAATAACTTAAATGAAGCCAAAGTGCAGTGTTTGTCAGAAATTTTTGAGCGTGCAGTTAAAAGGCAAATTATCGAGCAAGAAATTGTTTTACCTGATGTACCTAAAGAAGTCATAGCTAAGTATCCAAGTATTTTAGCAGGCATTGAAGGACTTGAAGCGCAAGGTTTCCCTGTGGTTGTTAAAGATGCCTCGTTAGGAGGGAAATTCCCGGTAATGTGCGTAACACTGATGAACCCTAAAACCGGTGGAGTTTTCGCTTCTTTTGGTGGTCACCCTAGTTTTGAAGTGGCTTTAGAAAGAAGTTTAACTGAGCTATTACAAGGCAGAAGTTTTGAAGGCTTAAACGATGTTCCTAAACCGACATTTAATAGCCTAGCGGTTAAAGAGCCTGAAAACTTTGTAGAACACTTTATTGATTCAACGGGTGTTATCTCTTGGAAATTCTTTAGTGCTAAGCATGATTATGACTTTGTTGAGTGGGATTTTTCAGGCACGACAGAACAAGAGAATAACCATTTAATGGCTATTCTAAAAGACTTAGGCAAGGAAGTGTATGTTGCTGAATTTGATGGTTTAGGTGCTAGTGTTTGTCGCATGTTAGTTCCTGGGTATTCAGAAGTTTACGGCGTAGAAGATTTAATTTGGGACAATACCAATAAAGCACTTGAGTACCGAGAAGATATTTTAAACCTGCACAGTTTAAGTGATGACGAATTAGTAAGCTTGTTTGAGCGATTAGAAGATAGTCAGCAAGATAATTACATTGATATTAGAACACTTATTGGTATTGAGTTTGATGAAAATACCGTTTGGGGACAATTAACTATTTTAGAGCTGAAAATATTAATTGCACTTTCTTTGGGCGACCAAGATACCGCAATGGACTTAGTAGAAGAGTTCCTTCAATACAATGATAATACAGTGGAGCGTGGTTTATTTTATCAAGCGATGCATAATGTATTGGAGGTTATCTCTGATGATAACTTATCGCTTGAAGATTACCTTGCCAGCTTTAATCGTATGTATGGTGAAGAGAATATGAATAATGTATTAGGTAGTGTGTCTGGTGAAGTGCGTTTCTTTGGCTTAACACCAACGAGCATGAAACTTGAAGGTTTAGATAAGCACTTAAGACTTATTGAAAGCTATAAAAAACTTCATAGTGCTCGTGCTGCAAAGTAAAGCTATAAAAAGGTGCTAAGTAAGCTGAGCACTTTAATGCGCTAAAGTCTAACCTGATTCTTTACCTATCAATTAGAATCTATCAACTAGAATCTATAAATAGGCTTTAGCGCGAATATCATTATCATAAAAAATTTTACTTTTTCTTCTTTAAAGGATGAAAAAGAATACGCTCGTCATCTACGGTTAACAATTCTGCTTTCACCACAAGTTCATCATGGGTTAAGGTGATTAACCCTATCGCACTTCTATTCACCAGTGTTTTATTTGGCGTTGCTTTATTCTGAGCTGCTTTTCTCTCGTGCTGAGGCTTACGAACACGTACTTTCATACGGCGACGCTTAGTAAACCAATTTAAAGGCGAATAAACACCATATAAATAGCGATTAAGCATTTCAAGAATATTCAATAACTTTGTCGGGAATTGGTTTTTGATACCACTTGCTGTTATTTGAAAAATACGAGATTTGCTTCGTCTAAATCTGTGAGTCACCTCATAAAAGAATGAATAATGCACATCGCCTGATAATATAATAAAGTGTGGAGGCGTTTTTTTGTGTCGAAAGATATTCAGCATCACATTAGCTGTACCCGAGTGGGCCATCCAGTTCTCGGCATCTACCATCAAAGGCAGCCCTAAAAAGGTGAAAAAACGCTGTATCGTTTCTATCATTTTCACACCATAAATTGGTGCAGGTGAAACTAAGATAATATCAGGTTGGTTAATCAAGGATTGTTGCAGTAAAGACAAAGCTTCCCAATCCATTAACCCAGAAGGCTTGTTGGCATTACTTTCAGAGCGCCAACGCTGAGTTCTAGTATCTAAAACGATAACTTTGGGGCTGGTCTCTAAATGATAATGCCATTGATCCCAAAGCATTAAATCATCAATCAGTTGGTCTTGTTTTTCAACGCGCTCAGTTTTGAAGTATTCATGCGCTTTGTCATTTAATTCGATAAATTTTTCAGGGCAATTACCCCAACCTTGGCATAGCCAGTAACCAATAAGAGCATTGCCAAGGATTCGTTTAGAAAAAGGATGACCATAAGCTGTTTCTTCCCAACCTCTGGTTAAATTCCAGTCATCAGTTACATCGTGATCATCAAAAATCATATAAACAGGTAGATGAGCAAAGGCTCTTGCTACATTAGGAAGGCTTGCTGCAAAACCCTCTATAATTTCTTTTTCCTTTTGATAGATATCTTTATAGGCAGGTAAAATATTAGGCGTTGATGCAGATGTTTCATCTAAATCTACCAGTCGCCACATCGCAGGAGACCACACCAAAATATACATGGCTAATACTTCAGATAAAGTTACTAAATGGTTTTTTGCATGTACAGTGGTAAAAATAGGCTTTTTACTGGCAGTAAATAACTTTTTATAAACCGCTTTGCTACTAGATACAGAATCATCATCCTCATTACCATTGCACATCGGTAATAAAAGGTCTCGTTGATAATAACAAAGGTCGCTTGAAAAGAGTGCTTCGCTGTTGTTTAAGGTTGTGCCTTGCCAGCTTTCATCATGTAATCCTAATAATTTTATAACCTGATGAATTGCAGATAACATAGGCCCGGCAACATCATCTGCATAAATTTGGTCACCAGTCATCATTAGCATAGCAGGGCGGTTATCTATATCATCCTTTGTTTTTTCTAATACTTTATCTACTTGTACTAGCCCGTCGTCACTGTCGAAATGAGGCTTTCTGCAAGAGCCATGCAGCATGTGTTTAAGTTGGTTTTTAATGACAAAATTGGGATATGAACAACCTGGATATAAAAGCTCAGGCATTAACTTAGGTAATGATTTAGGTAATTGTTCAGCTAAGGACTCGGCTAATGATCCTGTTAGGTTTGTATCAGAAAAAATAAAGTTATAAGCGTATAGCGTTTCTTCAGTAAGAGGTTCATCAAAAGAGATTGAAATTAAATTAATAACAGCATGCTTACCAATATCGATATATTGAACATGTTTATCTTCTAAAACGATAAAGTGTAAGCGTGTTTGTTCGTCACCAGAAAACAACTCAAACGTAGTACAATAACGCTTATCGGTTATAAGCCAAAAGGTAAGTTGGGTTGCTGTTAGTTTCCTAATAATAGGCCCAGCAATGATAAGAGGAATTTGCTTTAAAGAAGAAATATTAGCTCCGTATTTTTTTAAATGTTTTTCGTTTGGTGCTTATTAAATCAGACCATTAATAATGGGATACTAGAAACTAATATAGAACTAATTATTGATAAATTCACTAATAAGAGATTTTATATAAGCACTTCTTTTGGTTTCAAAAGCATGTCGGTGATAACACAAAAATAATGATTCAGAGACAACATGTGCAAGTGGATGAATTTGTATTTTGTCTGGCGAATGAAACGCATTAACAGCATTTAAAGGTAAAATAGTAAAGCCTAACCCGCGAGCTACAGGTTCTAAAATCAAACTTATTTGATTTGAAAAGCCTTTGCTGGCGAACTGTTCAATATGCTCAAATTCGGAGAAATTCTCACTAAGTAATAAATTAGCATGATGAGAAGCATCGGGGTGGTTAATAAAGCCTAATTTAAGCAAGTTTTGCCATGTTACTTTTTTTATGTCGCTCGAGGTTACTAATACGAGCGGCTCAACTGCAATTTTATCGCATGTTATTTGTTTGTTTTTACTGCGCTCTGTCAGTAATCCAAAGTCAATTTTCCGTTCAGCAATCTTTGTTTCAATATCAATGTTTGGCGCAAAACTATAATCGATGACTAAATCTTTATGCTGAGTTTGAATGTCTAATAAATGCGGATAAAGCTTAAGGCCAATACTACCAGGTGAAGCTATTTTAACCGTGCCAGAAAAAGCCTCATCTGTTTTAACTGCGGTTTCAAGCTCGATTAAGTTGTTTAGTAACAGGCGACCTTTTTGATATAACCTTTCACCAGATTCAGTTAATAAAAAAGATTTACCCTCTCTAATAAGTAAGGCTGTACCAAGCTGTTGCTCTAGTTTTTGGATATGCTGACTTACCCCAGATTGGGTCATGAATAATAAGTTAGCCGTCTGCGTGAAATGACCAACATCAGCGAGTGTGCAGAAAGTTTTTAGCCAAACAGGATTTATCATTACAATATGTACTCAATATAATAAAAAATAATAATTTTCCATAATCTAACATAAGGTCTACACTTTATACCAGTTTCATTAATTAAGAGAGCTATTTTATACGTAGAGAAAATCGGCAAATACAAGGCATTTGTTTAAGTAACTAGTTGTTCTAATTATTAAATAAATAACGCAGTAGTTGCTGGTTTTAGCAAGTAGAAATGGTCACTTAATTAATGAGATTGGTATTATCTACAATAAATGATTAAGGAATAAAAGATGAGCAAAGCATACCCAAGAACATTTTCACATATTGGTATTTCAGTCCCTAGTGTTGAAGAGGCTGTAAAATTTTATACAGAAGTACTGGGCTGGTACTTAATTATGGAGCCAACTGAAATAGAAGAAGACGATAGCCCAATAGGCGAAATGTGTACCGATGTGTTTGGTGCAAACTGGGGTAAATTTAAAATTGCTCATATGTCTACAGGTGACCGCATTGGTGTAGAACTGTTTGAATTTAAAAATCAGCAGAACCCAGAAGACAATTTTGAATATTGGAAAACGGGTGTATTTCATTTTTGTGTCCAAGATCCTAACTTGGAAGAACTGGTCGAAGCTATTGTTGCAGCGGGTGGTAAAAAACGTATGGCAGAACCTCGTTACTATTACCCAGGTGAAAAGCCTTACCGTATGATCTATATGGAAGACCCGTTTGGAAATATCCTAGAAATTTATAGCCATAGTTATGAATTAACCTATGCAGCTGGGGCGTATTAGTATCAAATAAACTCCTAATACCTTAACCACTCCATAATTTGTAAGCCAAGCTTGAATACTTCAGGCTTGGCTTGTTGGGATTGTTGGACTTGCTTGATTTAACATATCATCTAGCTGGCAATTAAACTTCATTTCTCAAAGCTTTCATATCAGCTATTAATTCTTCAAGTTTTTTAAACTGTGTTCCGTAAACTATATTTATATCCAAGCGATAAAGAGGCTCAGCATATCTTGCACAAACAAGTGTTATTGCTGCTATAACTAAAACCAAATAGTATGGTAAGCCAAACATTATAATGTCTGTTGGCAGAACACCCATAAGCTTTGTAATTAACTTTCCACCTGTTTCGCTTAAAACTCCTTGAATTGCCATCCCAAGAAAAAACATGGGGTAAAATATTTTATAATAATTTGCAATTACCTGAGTTGAACTTTTTAACCAACGATCAAAACTCATAATATAATCGTAGCTACTTTGATCTTTAGATAAATTAGCTGATTTTTTTATTTCTTTTTTACCGATGACTATCAAAGGAGTTATTAAAAAACATATATATATACCTAAGAAGGGGGCGCCGATAAGTGTCATCATTAACATCATAATGGCACAACCTATAAAGATGGCCTTTATGTTAATCGTAAACATTTTTTGTAGTTTATCGACAATATTTTGTGATTCACGGTTATATAAATCATCCACTTGTGGAGCCGTTAAGCTTCCCTCTTTCAGAAAACTGTCTTTCCACATCCTTTCTATTGATTTACTCATACATGTCTCCGTTGTTCATTGATTTTGTAAGTTTGTCTTTTATACGCTTAATACGAACACCAATATTGTTGGTATTTGTGCCAATAATGTCGGCAATTTCATCGTAAGATTTTTCTTCAAGATAAAGTAAAATAACAGCCCTGTCAGTTTCAGATAAATGTTTGATAGCGCTGTACAGCTCATTGATTTCATCCTGTGCAAATGCTTTGCTATCATCTATCGCCTCTTCTGGTAATGGATTAGAAACTATCTCTTGCTTACCGTTTTTACTCTTTTTTAAGTAGGTCAAACACACATTAAGTGAAATACGGTATATCCATGTTGACCACTCGCTTTGCTGATTAAAGTTACCTTTGCTACGCCAAATTTGCAGGCAAACTTCTTGATAATAATCTTCAAAGTCCTCTTGGCTATTGGTGTAGGCTCGACAGATTTTTATAATAATGCCGGCAAAGGGCAGTATCGATAACTGGTAAAAATCACTTCCCATGTCAATATTGTTCCTGTTTGATTATATGTACCTTATTGCTGGTACTTAGTTAGCGTTTCTTAGTTAGTGGTGAGAGGTTTGAATTTATTACATCGTTTTTAAAATAAATTTTATTGGCGCTAATTTAATACCCTAAAGCCAGGTGTACTAAGCTTTCTAAGTCGTGTTGTTATTAAGTCCGAGTATGTTTTTTGCTAATTCTTAGTGTTTAGAGAGCCAATCAAGAGCGTATTGCCAAAGTACTTTTGAACGACGACTGAAAAATTTCATGTGGCCTATTTCATCTAAACCGTGATCTTTAGGGGATAATGTTAAAGTAATGGGATTAAGGCGAGTGAATACAGATGCCATTTCTTCTACATTTTTATTGTTAGCAATAGGATCATCTATGGCATTAATCCACATGGAAGGAACCGTTAAATCGTCATAATAATGCTGATGAACTGTTTTTCCGAAGGCTGATTTTACATAGCCTTTATCGTTACACCATAATTGCCATTGCTTAGCGACTTCTTTTGGTAAAGGCTCACCCATACCCACCCACTGAGACTTAGTATGACCAAAAACTAAGTTGCTTAAGGGGATATAAAAATTCATGAAAAAATGAGCACGTAATCGATAGGCAAAAGGCATATTTCGTAAACTACCTGTAGAGCAAGCAATATTAAAAATAGAGCTTAACTCGTTGGCATTAGGCATAAGCCCTATCAATTGGCCTCCTGCACTGTGTCCAATTAAATGATAGTTTTGATTAGGAAAGTACTTCTGCAATGCAGAGAGTGTCGCAGGTGAGTCTTGCTCGCCCCAGCATTGAACACTTGCAGTACTTACTTTGATGTTCCCCTTAAGTGATTCAGCTATACCTCTATTGTCAAAAGATATTACGCCATAGCCATGCTCGGCTAGATATGATGCAAAAGGAGCATAAAACTGCCTTTTTATGCCGGTAGCTGGCGCAATCATTACAGCGCCGATAATCTCTTTTGAAGGGCTAAACTTTGTGGCGGCAAGTTGGGTTTGGTCGTCACAAGTTATGCTTATCTCGTTTATGTTGATTTCTTTTATATTTGCCTCGCTAATGCTTACATCGTTAATCATTTTGTCGCTTTCGTTGCTACTGTGGTTCATATGTCTCTTTAAATTAATCAATCTAGGGGAGGGCTTATACTAATGTCAGTTAATATTACGTACTAAGCACCAATAAAGTTTAGACCACATACGCGAAGTGTTTGTCCTGTAACTCCGCCGTTTTCAGAATCAGCAAAAAAAGCGACCGCTTCAGCCACATCTACAGGTTGTCCTCCTTGTGCTAAAGCATTCATTTTTCTTCCTAGCTCTCGGGTGATAAAGGGCATTTGCTCTGTCATTTTGGTTTCAATAAAACCAGGGGCTACCGCATTTATCGTGATTCCATGCTCAACTAAATCGGTAGATATCGCTTTTACATAGCCAATTAAACCTGCCTTTGAGGTCGCATAATTGGTTTGTCCAACTTGCCCCGCTATACCATTCATTGATGACATACAAACAATACGAGCATTTGGCGCTAATCCTTGGTGGGCTATTAAATAATCGTTGATATTCATAACCGATAATAAGTTGATATCAAGGGTACTTTGCCACCATTGTTCTGGCATTTTAGCAAAGGTTTTATCTCGCGTTATACCGGCATTATGTACAATAACGTCAAAGCCTTTAACAGGCTTATCACTGTTAGAGCCTTGCAAATAATCTATCAATATTTTACCCGCACTTTTATCACTAACATCTAAGCAAAGTGCTTCACCGTTAATGTCTTGCATTAATTGCGCTAGCTTTTCTTGTGCGCTATTAATATCAACACCAACGACTTTAAATCCTTTATGGGCAAGGTTATTAGCTATTGCTGCGCCAATACCTTGTGACGCTCCTGTTACTAATGCCAGCTTTGGCTCGTTTGGCTGCTTTTGAGTTTCAATCGTTACTTCTTCATCTGCTATTTTATTCGTCGCTAGTGCCTTTATTGTTAAAGCTTGCCCACTAATAAAAGCTGATTCAGGGCTTAAGAAGAAACCAAGTGGGCTTTCAAGCGTTTTGCTTACATCAGAAGGTATTTGTAATAAGTTTACCGTGATCCCTTTTCTGCCTAGCTCTTTTGCTAAACTTTTAACGAACCCTTTAAGCCCTTCAATAAAGGCACTTTCTTGATGAGTCTGTTTATTACATGTTGTATTTGAGATAAAAACAACACGGGCATTTTGGCTTAACTTCTTTATAACATGTTGCAATGAAGTGTATAAACCATAGAAGGAGTCTTCATTTTGATACTGTGTTGCATCAACCACCATTGACTTAATTGATTTATCTTCAATTGATTGAGTGTTTTCTAGTAGGTTCAAGTTTAAATTTAGGTTTAAGTTAGTTAAAGAAGTTAGAATCACTTCATTGGTTTTGTCAGCTAAAGGAAGAACAAATACCGATGGCAATTCGTCTCTAGTCACTCTTTCGAGTGTAATAGGATCTGGAAAACCGAGTAAGTTGAAAAGTTTATTTTTAATGCTCATGTGACTCTATACAAAGTTAAAGGTTTATAGGCGAAGTTATAGCACTTTTTGTATAGTATTTCTGCTGAGATTATTTTTATTTAGTTTATTTTCATTTAACTTAATTTAATTTTTTTCGAGTAAGGTCGCTAAATTGCTATTAGGCTAGTGTAACTGCTATGCTTTATAAAAAACGATAGTGAAGAAAACATTGAACAGCATTTCAAGTTATACATTCAGTCATATATTTAATTCTAAATAAACAAGGAAGTTTATGAACACATTAAAGCAATCACTAAAAGAAACATTTGGTTTTGATGATTTTCGTCAAGGGCAAGAACAAACCATTACTCAACTTTTAAGAGGTGAGTCTACCTTATCCATTTTCCCTACGGGATCTGGAAAATCACTTTGTTATCAACTCACCGCCTTACACCTTCCGCATTTAACATTGGTGGTGTCACCCTTATTAGCTTTAATGAAAGATCAATTAGACTTTCTAAAGCGAAAAGGTATACCTGCAGCAAGTATCGACTCAAGCCTAAAGGCAAACGAAGTACAAGAAGTAATGGAAAAGGTTCGACAAGGCGAAATTAAGATTTTAATGGTGTCGGTTGAACGCTTTAAGAATGAACGTTTTAGACAATTTATAGAGTCGGTGCAAGTCTCTATGTTGGTAGTCGATGAAGCGCACTGTATTTCTGAATGGGGACATAACTTCAGACCCGATTATTTAAAGTTACCCGCTTACAGACTGGCTTTAAGTATTCCATTAACGTTACTTTTAACGGCAACGGCGACAAGAGAAGTTAAATTAGATATGGCAAACAAATTTGCCATTACAGAAAAGCATATTGTGCAAACGGGCTTCTATCGTAAAAATTTAGACTTAAGTGTTATCCCGGTAAGTAGCGCAGAAAAAGCCTCTTTATTAGCGCAGAAAATTAAAAGCTTCTCTGGCTCAGGCATTGTCTATGTTACCTTGCAACATACTGCTGAAATGATAAGTGCTTACCTTGTTAAAGCGGGTATTAATGCAAAACCTTATCATGCCGGTTTTAGTAGTGAAGTGCGTAGCGAGGTACAACAAGCCTTTATGCAGGGCGAGGTACAAGTTATTGTCGCTACCATCGCTTTTGGTATGGGCATAGATAAAAGTGATATTCGTTTTGTCTTTCATTATGACTTACCTAAATCGATAGAAAACTACTCACAGGAAATAGGCAGAGCAGGGCGAGATGGGCAATTATCTCATTGTATTACCCTGGCTAATTTAGATGGTTTGAATACGGTAGAAAACTTTGTTTATGGTGACACGCCTGAGTTTTTAAACATACAACAAGTTATTGAAACGATTAAATCGAACACAGAGCTGCAAAGGTGGGAGTTACTCTTATTACAGCTTTCCAATGAAAGTAACATTAAACAATTACCTCTTAAAACTTTGCTTGTTCAGTTAGAGTTGCACTGCGTAATAGAGCCGCAATACGCTTATTTTGCTGACTTTAAAATTAAGCTTCTAACGCCAATTAATGAAATTTTGCCGATATTTAATGAGCAAAGGCAGGACTTTTTAAAGCAAATCTTTAAAGCGACCACTTTTAAAAAAATTTGGGGAAGTTTAAATTTTAATGATTTGCTGCATGACAAATCTATAGACCGTCAGCGTGTTATTGCCGCATTAGAATACTTGCAAGCACAACAACATATTGTGCTTGAAACTACTAAAATGACTGAGGTTTTTAAAGTAAACATCGATGCTATTGCCAATGAGCAATTAAGCCAAATACTTTACGATTACTTCATTGATAAAGAAGAAAAAGAAATTAAAAGAATTGCCCATCTTATTGCATTCTTCCAGCTTGATAGCTGTTTAAGTTTTAATTTAGGTAAATACTTTGATGATCCGCTTACAGGAATTGAGCCACTTACAGTATGTGGTCATTGTAGTGTGTGTCGAGGTGAAGTCGCTACACTAACCTACTCAGAAGAAACTGCTTGGCCAAGCGACGAGTGTTTACTTAAAGATGCAGAAAATTTAAAGACGCATTTATCTGGAAAGATTAACCAACCATTGTCTATTGAAAGCTTTTGTCGGTTTTTTGCTGGTATGACGGTGCCATTATTTGGTAGAAATAAAGTAAGGCAATTATCGGGCTTTGCTAGTTGTGAAAAACAACGTTATCACGAGATTAGAAGTAAATTAACAAGGTTATTATCTTAGTGAAACTTTTAAAGTACTGTTTTTAAGATTAAACTATGCTCATATATAATAAAAAAGCCCTTTTAGGCCTTTTAACATAAAACCTTTGAATAAATAAAAGAGCAAGGAAACCATCATGTCGCTTAGACAAGATATAAAAAAACTCAGCTATTGGCGTGACTTCTTTTTTAAAGCAACACCTAATTTTCTACGTTTTTTAAAAGAAAGAACTTTAAAAGAACAACTTGAAGTAGTCTCTGGGTACTTATCTTATGTATCGCTGATGTCATTAGTACCGCTATTGGTGGTGATTTTATCGATAATGACCGCTTTCCCTATTTTTTCAGATATACAAAGTGGTCTAGAAAGCTTTATCTACACACACTTTATGCCTTCAGCGAGTGATATTGTTCAGCAACAATTAATTGGCTTTGTTGATAATGCTTCAAAAATGTCAGCTGTCGCTGTTTTCTTTTTATTTATCGTGGCCTTTTTGCTTATTTCTTCAATTGATAAAACCTTTAATCGCATCTGGCGTGTTACACAAAAAAGGCGGAAAGTAACGACGCTTTCTATGTACTGGATGGTACTTACTTTAGGTCCTATTTTTGTTGGCGGTAGTATCGCTTTTACCTCTTATTTAGCATCACTTGTGTCTGTTGATTTGGTTGATAATTCTGGTTCGGGCAGTTGGTTTTTAAATATGATGCCGGTGTTTGCCTCGTTTGTTGCTTTTGTTTTGCTTTATATGGTGGTACCTAATAAAACGGTGCCCTTTAAATACGCTGCAATTGGTGCCTTTATCGCGGCTATTCTATTTGAAATAGCTAAAGAAGGTTTTGCCCGCTATTTAACTGCGTTCCCTTCATATGAAGCCATATACGGGGCACTTGCGGTTGTACCTATTCTGTTCTTATGGGTCTATCTTTCTTGGTTTATTGTACTGGTTGGCGCTTTAATTGTGGTGTCTTTGCAAGAGTATACTTATATGAACCATGAAAAAAGAGTCGAAGAAACAGAGCATGATGACGATGGCTATGACAAAGAACATGAAAGTGAGTTTGACAATACTGTGAGTATAAACTCAGAAGAAAACACAAAATAAAGGATATTTAGAAGTATGATCGCGTTAATTCAGCGCGTAACGCATGCAAGCGTTACAGTAGATGAAAAAATTATAGGTGAAATAGACCAAGGCTTATTGGTTCTATTAGCCATTGAACCGGAAGATACCGAAGAAAAAGCAAAGCGCATGGCACAACGTGTAGCAGGTTATCGCGTATTTAATGACGCAAATGGTAAGATGAATTTAAACGTTAAGCAAATTAACGGAGAAGTGTTAGTGGTGTCGCAATTTACCCTAGCGGCCAATACTAACAGTGGTATGCGCCCAAGCTTTACGACCGCCGCAAAGCCAGAATTTAGTAATACCATGTATGAGTTTTTCAACACCCAGTTAAGAGGTCTTGGCTTTAAAGTGCCAACAGGGGAGTTTGGCGCGGATATGAAAGTACAACTTCTTAACGATGGACCGGTTACTTTTACATTAACAGTGTAGCGAAGAATTAGCTTAAAATCTTATGTGCATCGTTTCTGGTATGGTTCGTAAATCTTTAGCTACAGACGTTTAAAAGGTGAATTTATATTTTGCCATATGATTTCAAGTCATTTAGAAAAGCTTCACAAGATATCTCT
Source organism: Colwellia sp. (assembly GCA_049607625.1). GTDB lineage: Bacteria > Pseudomonadota > Gammaproteobacteria > Enterobacterales > Alteromonadaceae > Colwellia. Next base: position 14,151 of record JBMYWR010000002.1, on the reverse strand, counting down.
GGCTCGTTAACTCGTTCTGATACCGCAGCTAAATCCTCTTCATCTTCACGTATTAATAATCTTACAGCTTCATCGACTAACTCAGAAACTGATAGATGCGATGATGCTGCACGCATTTTTAAAGCTTGATGAATGTCTGGCTCGAAATAAACAGTTGAACACTTAGTTAACTTACTCACGATAATAGCTCCGCTGATTGAAGAATAACACTATAGCGATATAACGTTGTGATGTCATCTGGTGGGATAGTTATAAACACCTCACACATGTACTGTTAGTTATTCATTTTCTTAGGAGAAGCGTTTAGTTTTTTACTCAGATGAATAGGTATTCCCGAGTTCCCAAAACTTTTTCCAGCGAGAAAATAAAGGCTTAGCTAAATAACTGTTACTGTTTTTTCTTAAGCGTTGATGCAGTTGCCAGTGGTTCGGGATAAGGAGAATTACCACGTTAAGGTAATTAGGGATGTTGAAGTAAATAACCTCGTGTGCTGCAGACTGTTCTTTTAATAGCATTAAGCACAGGGCTATTTCGTTATCAGTTGCATCGGGCACGTTAATTGTTAAACAGGTTTCATTGGTTATGTGTTCCATAAGCGATGAAAGGTGTTTTAGGGTGGTTTCGTAACTGGCTAAATTTTGCTGATAAATATCACAAATATACCAGTCGTATTGCTTACTTTTTTTTGATAGTAACCAGGTGTTACTGTCTTGATAAAATAACTGTATGTTTGTTCTCTTATAGTATGAAGTATGGTTTGAGTCTTGGTTAGCATCAGTTTTGTTTGAATGGTGCTTTGAATGTTCTGCCAAGTCAGGGGAAAAATATTCATTAAAGCAGTCAATTACTTCTGCACTATGCTCAACACTGTCGATTTGAATATTAGGTGATAAATGCTCAATGAAGCGTCTTATATTCCCTCCACCTAACCCCAGTTCTAGGATATGACTTGGTTTAAAAAATAACAAAGGAAAGAGCATTACATTTTGATGAGGTAATGTGAGTAGCCAAGGCTTACGTTTGTTCATTACACTTTGCACGACATCGTCAAATGCCATCCAACGGAAGTAGTTATTTTCACTCACCGTTATTTCGCTTTCCGACAATCCAGCACGACTAATACCACGGTGAAGCAGCTGTCCTTGGCAAATGTGCTTATTTAATTTCATATTGCTTTAGTTTCATGGTTGTTCACTTTGCAAGGTTGCTACTTTTTTAAATGTATCAACTTTTTAAGTTTATTAACTTCGTAATGGGCTTGGTATTAAGGTGTCTATTGCTTTTATTGGTTTAATATTTAATGGAGAAGATTAAAAAAGGACAGCCAATAAATGGAACTGCTATAATGCGAACTTAATAAATATCTTATACCAATGGCATTAAATATGTGATCTACTTTATACGTAGAGAAAATCATCAAATACAAGGCATTTTTTTAAGTAACTAGTTGTTCTAATTATTAAAGAAATAACGAAGTAGTTGGTGGTTTTAACAAGTAGAAATGATCACATATTAAATGTTCTTGGTATTATATAACAGTATAAGCCTAAAACTAATTTCCACACGGACTCTTTATGCAATTATCCAGATTTAATACGCTTATTTCCTTTCTGTTCACCATGGCTACGTTAATATTTTCTTTTAGTGTGGTAGCAGAACAAAATACAGATATTAAAATAGCGACTTCAGAAAACAAAGAAAAGCTAAATAAAGAACAGGCAGAAGTGCAAGCAATTAAAGAAACACTTAATCAGTTTCATCAAGCTGCTGCAAATGCGAATACAGATAAGTACTTTCAATTGCTAACTGATAACGCTGTTTTTATTGGTACAGATGCAACCGAGCGATGGACAAAGCAAGAATTTGCATCCTTTGTTAAACCTTACTTTAGCAAAGGTAGAGGTTGGTTATATACACCTGTTGAGCAGAATATTAACTTGCTAACAGAACTAGAAGGTTTAAATAAGGGGCTGGAAACCGCATTTTTTGATGAAATACTTCACAGTGAAAGCTATGGAACTTGTCGTGGTACAGGAGTGTTAGTCAAAGATGGTTCGGGTTGGAAAATTGCACAATATAGTTTATCTATCCCTATGCCCAATGCTTTAGCGAAGGACTTTGTTAAAACCATTAAACAGTCAGCGCTCAAGCAAGCAGAGTTGAAGCAGTCAGCAAAACCCAATACAGCTTCATCTGATATACCTTCAAGAGAAGAGAATAAATAATGCGTGTCGTTTTAGCGCCGATGGAAGGTGTACTTGATCATCAATTACGAAGCTTGTTAACGCAAGTTGGCCAATACGATTTATGTGTTACAGAGTTTATTCGTATAGTTGATCAAGTGCTTCCCGACCGTGTTTACTTTCGTTCATGTCCTGAATTAATTGATGCAGGCCCTTATGGCAGTGTCACGTCTTCTGGGACGCCTGTTCGCGTTCAGCTTTTAGGGCAAGATGAAAACTACATGGCAGAAAACGCAATAAAAGCGGTAGAGCTTGGCTCAAGTGGTATCGATATAAACTTTGGTTGCCCAGCAAAAACGGTAAATAAAAACAGAGGTGGCGCTGTTTTATTAAAAGACCCTGAAAACCTTTATAGAATAATGAAAGCGGTAAAAGCAGCTGTTCCGAAAGATACCATTGTAAGTGCAAAAATTCGTTTAGGCTATGAAGATAAAACCCTGGCAATAGAGAACGCTCAAGCGATAGAGTCAGCCAACACTAATGAACTTACTGTGCATGCCAGAACAAAACTTGAAGGTTATAAACCACCAGCTCATTGGGAGTGGATTGCTAAAATTAAAGAGCATGTAAACATTCCCATTATTGCCAATGGTGAAATATGGACATTGGATGATGCAAATAAATGTAGAGAAGTAACGGGTTGCCAAGATATTATGGTGGGTCGAGGTGCGTTAGCATTACCTAATTTTGCGCAAGTGTTAAAACAAGAAACAGGTGTAATGCCTTGGGATGAAGTACAAGCTTTATTGTTTAAATATACGCAGTTCGAGGTGTATGGAGACAAAAGTCGGTATTATCCTAACCGTATAAAACAATGGTTAAGATATTTAAAAATACAATACCCACAAGCTGATGAGTTGTTTCAAAGACTACGTACCTTAAAAACAGCGCAAGAAATTAGAGCGATACTTGAAGAGAAAGATTAATATTAACTGAAAGCTGAAAACTAGAAGTTAGCTAATATTTATGTTTACCAGCCACTAACGCTAATTTTTCTAATTTCTTTTTAAGTCCTTCAGGTGCTTTATCTGCAACACTTAATAGGGCTTTTGCTGTCTTGGTAGCTAGTTGTTTTTCTTGGTTTTGTTGTGCCGTATGTTGGTTTGCTGTGGCTTTAATAGAAGCCACTTCTTTACTTTGTTTAAGGTTTTCAACCTGGTTAAACTTTAAGTGGCTGGTATGTGCATGTGGGTTTATTTTAATTTGAATCGTCTGGAATTGCCCTTGTGTGTCTGCAACTAATTTTTTGGTAATATTATTGCGTTCAAATTGAAGTCTTTGCCCCCAAATAGGCGATTTAACCTCAATAATTAAAATATTTTCATGAAAATTGGCTATTTTGAACGCATCTTCTGGCAGGTCGGGGCATATTTGTCGTACAATGTCGGCTAATATTGTCAATGAGTTGGTTTTTTCTTGAATGTGTGCCAAAGTGCCACTCGAAGATTTTAATAGTGACAACATATTAATAGGGGTGGTAGGTTTTCTTGCCATGTAAATAACCTTAAATAATGCCAACTATGTAATACCAAATAATTTTAACATTGGTATAAAACGACGAATAAACTGAAAAATACAGAAGTACTTTATAATGAGTTTAACACTACTATACCGAGGAAAGAACGTTAGATTTTCAATGCAGCTAAAAAAAATGCATTGGCTTTCGGCTGTTCTCCTTTTTGCAATTATCTCTGGTGGCATTGTGCATTTAATGATGCCACGCACCGAATTGCCCAATAAAGAGCAGTTTGGCCTAAATGATGTTGAGCATCCATCAGTTGAACATGCAAAAACAGAAGCACAACAATTAATGGCTTTAACGCTTAAAATTGCTGAGTTACAAGGACAGATTCTACGCATAAATGCATTAGGTGAGCGCTTAGCTGACGATGCAGAAATCCCTAAAACAGAATTTAATTTCCAAGAAGACCCTGTAAGCGGTGGTCCGTCTGCAACTATTCCTAGCGTTATAGCAAAAAAGAACTTCGCCGAACTGCTAGAAGAAGCCACAGCATTAGAAAACACCTTAAATCATAAAGAAAAACAGCTATCCATGCTTGAAACTTTAACTTTAGGACTCCATATACAAAACAACAGCTACTTATCTGGTCGACCTATATCGAAAGGTTGGTTATCATCTTACTATGGTATCCGTAAAGACCCTTTTAACGGCAAGCCCTCTATGCATAAAGGGATAGACTTTGCTGGTAAAGAAGGAACAGGTGTTGTTGCAACGGGTTCTGGAGTAGTAAGCTGGGCAAGTAATCGTTACGGTTATGGTGAATTAGTAGAGATAAACCATGGTAATGGTTTGAAAACACGTTACGGCCATAATAAATTAATTACAGTTAAAGTTGGTGACGTTGTTAGCAAAGGGCAAGTTATTGCGAAAATGGGCAGTACAGGACGTTCAACAGGCCCACACGTACATTACGAAATACTTAAAAATGATAGGCAAATAGATCCTTTGAAATATGTTTACAGAAAATCAAAGTAATACATAAAAAGAGAACTGACCTAAGTAATAAAAATTATATTAATAACCTGATAGTCACGTAATTATCAGATAACTTTTCAAGAATGGTTTAAATAAGATGTTTGTAAAATTATTAACAAAAATGTTCGGCAGTAGAAACGATAGATTACTCAAGCAAATGGGTAAAGAAGTTAAAAAAATAAATGCACTTGAACCGACACTTGAAGCATTAAGTGATGAAGAATTAAAAGCTAAAACAGCTGAGTTTAAAGAGCGTATTGCTCAAGGTGAAACTCTTGAAGCTGTATTGCCTGAAGCATTTGCTGTTGTGCGTGAAGCGAGTAAACGTGTTTTTGGTATGCGCCATTTCGACGTGCAAATGATTGGTGGCATGGTATTAAACGACGGTAAAATTGCAGAAATGCGTACTGGTGAAGGTAAAACATTAACCGCTACTTTACCTTCATACCTAAATGCTTTAACAGGTAAGGGCGTTCATGTTATTACCGTGAATGACTACTTAGCAACACGTGATGCGGATTGGAGTAGACCTTTATTTACTTTCTTAGGTTTAACCGTTGGCTGTAACATCGCTAATATGGCACCACAAGATAAGCAAGCAGCATATCAAGCTGATATCACTTACGGTACCAATAATGAGTTCGGTTTTGATTACCTTCGTGACAACATGGTTTTCAGCCCTGAAGAACGTGCTCAAAAGAAATTAAACTTTGCCATTATCGATGAAGTTGACTCAATTTTAATCGATGAAGCACGTACACCTTTAATTATTTCTGGCCAAGCAGAAGATAGCTCAGAGCTTTATAAAAGCATTAATACTATTGTGCCAAACCTTGAAGTTCAAAGTGAAGAAGATAAAGACGAAGATACAGGTCAGTCAGCTGATTTTGTTGAAGGCGACTTTACTATCGATGAAAAAGCGAAACAAATTTACTTAACAGAACGTGGTCAATTACGCATTGAAGAGATTATGCGTGAAAAAGGTCTTCTACAAGATGGCGCGACGTTATTCTCTGCGGCAAATATCACTTTGTTGCACCATGTAATGGCCGCTTTGAGAGCACATAAATTATTTATTAAAGATGTAGATTACATTGTAAAAGATAATGAAATTGTTATCGTTGATGAACACACGGGTCGCACAATGGAAGGCCGTCGTTGGTCTGAAGGTTTACATCAAGCTATTGAAGCAAAAGAAAATGTTAACATTCAAAATGAAAACCAAACATTAGCTTCTATTACTTTCCAAAATTACTTCAGAATTTATGAAAAACTTTCAGGTATGACAGGTACAGCTGATACTGAAGCTTTTGAATTTTCACATATCTATGGTTTAGAAACGGTAATTATTCCAACTAATCAACCTATGATTCGTGATGACCGTGCTGACTTAATTTACCTAACGACAGAAGAAAAGTTTGAAGCGATTCTTGAAGATATCAAAGATTGTGTAAAACGTGGACAACCTGTGCTTGTTGGTACTATTAGTATCGAAACTTCTGAGTTTATTTCTAACTTATTAAAGAAAGAGAAAATTAAGCATAAAGTACTGAATGCGAAATTCCATGAACAAGAAGCTGAAATTGTTGCCGACGCGGGTAAAGAAGGTGCTGTAACGATTGCAACTAACATGGCAGGTCGTGGTACTGATATTGTATTAGGTGGTAACTTAGATGCGGCGATTGCTAAGCTAAAAGGCACCCCTACCGAAGCTCAAATTGAAGCGGTAAAAGAAAAGTGGAAAGCAGATCACGAGCGTGTACTTGAGATTGGCGGTTTACATATTTTAGCGACAGAAAGACACGAGTCTCGTCGTATTGATAACCAGTTACGTGGTCGTGCTGGACGTCAGGGTGATGCTGGTTCAACACGTTTCTATCTTTCAATGGAAGATTCTTTAATGCGAATCTTTGCTTCTGAACGTATTTCAAACATGATGCGTAAGCTTGGTATGGAACACGGTGAAGCTATAGAACATCCTTGGGTTACTCGTAGTATTGAGAATGCACAACGTAAAGTTGAAGGCAGAAACTTCGATATGCGTAAGCAGTTACTTGAATACGATGATGTTGCTAACGATCAACGTGGTGTTATTTACGAACAACGTAACGAATTACTTGATGAAGCAGATATCACTGAAGTTGTAAGCGCCATAAGAAGTGATGTAATTACTAGCGTTATTGACCAACATATTCCGCCACAATCATTAATTGAAATGTGGGACGTTACTGCCCTTGAAGAACAACTAAAAGGTGAGTTTAATACTAATTTACCGGTAAGTAAGTGGCTTGAAGAAGACGTTAACTTACACGAAGAAACATTACGTGAAAAAATTATGTCTGAGTTTGACAAAACTTATAAAGACAAAGAAGAGATGGTTGGTGCTGACGTACTACGCCAATTCGAAAAAGCCGTTATGTTACAAAGCTTAGATTCGCACTGGAAAGATCATTTATCAGCGATGGATCACTTACGTCAGGGTATTGGATTACGTGCTCATGCACAGAAAAACCCTAAACAAGAATTTAAGCGTGAATCATTCGAGCTATTTACTGATATGTTAGACAACTTGAAATTTGATGTTGTAGGTATTTTATCTAAAGTTCAAATTAAAGCTGAATCAGACGTTGAAGCGGTAGAAGAGCAACACAGACAAGCTGAAGCGCCTAAAGCTTTCCAGCACGAAAGTGCTGCTGGTATAGACGACAAACCGCAAATGCCTAGAGTAGGCCGCAATGACCCGTGTCCTTGTGGCTCAGGTAAAAAATACAAGCAATGTCATGGTAAATTAAGTTAATTTACCATGCGACAGTAAGTAACCATCACATTAGATTAAGTAAAAGCAGAGTGGATGAACTCTGCTTTTTTTTGACTTTTTTTCACAGAAAGAATAGGGCAGTTAAATGACTAAACGAGTAAATGTCGCCGTTGGCGTTATCACCTCAATGGATGCATCAGGTAAGACACAGTACTTTTTAACGAAGCGCTTAGAGCATGCGCATCAAGGTGGGAAGTGGGAATTTCCAGGTGGTAAAGTTGAGGCTGAAGAAACTGTTGCCGAAGCGTTATTTAGAGAGTTGAAAGAAGAGGTGGGTATTGAAATTTTATCTTGCCAGCCATTAATTGAAATTAACCATAACTATTCTGATAAATCAGTTTGTTTAAGTGTATTTTTAGTAGATAACTTTGAAGGTGAACCAGCGTCTCAAGAAGGGTTAATTGATGGTTGGTACAGTTTAGATGCGCTTAAAGAGTTAGACTTCCCTGAAGCGAACACCGCTATCATTGACAAACTTTTAGATTAATTTGATTAGTCGCGATAGGCTTCTATTACATAAGCAGACTGGTCTATCGCTATTTCTAAATCAGTAGGGATATTACCTAACGGTAAAACATTTGGACCTGTAGGATCTGCTAATACATATAAATCATTATTATGTTTTACGGTTTTATCCCCCGCCATTTTAATTGCGTTAATACCAATAAAAACATGTTGTTCAATATAGATTAACACCACTTTTATCCCCGGCATTGCTGCTTTTAATAAAGCCACGGTTAGCACCATTTTACTATCACAGTCGCCTTGGTTTTCGTATAACAACCTCATCGGTGGATTAAAGCCGGTTCCCGAAGAATTACTTGTAGACTCGAGTGTGTCGTAAGGAATGCTTTGCATAAAACCAAGAATGTAATTTGTAACCAATCGAACGTCCTTTATCTGAACTTTCTCTAAAATTAACTTCGAAACAGGCTTAACATTTTTAATTGTGGCTTTAGCAACTCTCGCGTGATCAACTTTTATACCCGAATTATTAAAGTGATCTTTGTGAGGGCGGTAAAAATGTTTGAGATAGTAACGATTAACTTCTTGTTGCTGAATCTTCGCTAACTTTTTGTAAGCTTTCTGCACTTTTAATTCATCAGAACCGGTAATTTTTATCGTTGAATCAAAGGGCTGTACCATGGAAGGATAATGAACTTGTACATCAACAAGGTCTTCCTGCGATAACTTTTTGTGAACATTTCGGGTGATGACTTTGTTCGCTATGGTGGGTTTGTAAGTTTTGAAGCTTCTAAAACTATTAGAAAGTTGCTCCGCTGAAACATTGAAAGACAGCGATTGGGTCTGTTTTCTGTGATCAAGCCACTGATAGCTAAATTGATAGTGCTCACCATTAAGCTTCCTACTATATTTTGACTGCTTTGCTAAAGCGACATCCGAGGCGACAAGCATGCCAACAAAGCAAAATACTAAGCACGCCAATAAATATGCTGAATTATATAGAGTCCGAAACTTCATTTGATTACCTTGTTAAAGGTTTAACTAAGCAGTAGTTATGCGATGTTCTAGAGACAGATAAAGCTTATACCAATTCAATTAAGTTTTTGCTCACTTTTACTTGTTAAAATGAGTCATGGTTGCGTTCCTCTCAATCCCAATAGCCAGCTATTACTCAATCGAGAGCCTTGCCCTGATTCATTTTTCCTGTCTACAACAAGATCACAAACTTAATAGAACTGGTATTAGTAATAACTAAAACGTTTTAAAGCACCTTTATTTTTTAGCAAAAGAAAAGTTTATTACTACACTTTATTTTAGACCATGCACCGAAAACACCCAAATCAGGATGATTAATCGATGGGCCTCTTTACAAAAATTGAAAATAGCGTATATTCAAACAAGTGTTTTAATCGGTAGTTTGATTTTGAGATGGATATGCAATGACAAAAAAGCGCATCCTACAAATAAGCTATATCGATACAAACGAAATAAATTTATTAATATTTTATGCATAGAAGGAAAATAACGTGGCTGACTATAAAGTTCCATTAGAAGATATGAGTTTTTTGTTATATGAAGTCTTCCAGGCAGACCAAATGTGGCAACAAATACCAACGTTATCGGAACAAGTAGATAAAGATACAGCGCAAGCAATCTTACAAGAGTGTGCAAAAATAGCTGAACAAGCAATTTCGCCAATAGCCCGTGAAGGTGATGAAACAGGTGTTAGCTTTAATGAGGGAGTTGTAACAACAGCACCAGGCTATAAAGCTGCGTTTCAAACTTATGCTGAAGGTGGTTGGTCAGGATTAGGTGGTGATGTGAATTATGGCGGCATGGGCATGCCTAAAATGATCACCGCAATGCATGAAGAAATGCTTTGTAGTGCAGATATTTCATTTGCTCTATACCCAGTGCTAACAGCAGGTGCAGGCTTGTCTTTAGCAAAACACGGTAGTGAAGAATTAAAAGAGCGCTATTTAACACGTATGTATAGTGGTGAATGGTCAGCTTCAATGTGTTTAACAGAAGCACATTCAGGTACAGATTTAGGCATTATTCGAACTAAGGCGATACCTCAGGAAGATGGTAGCTATAACGTTACGGGCAGTAAAATATTTATTACTGGTGGAGAGCACGACTTAACTGAAAATATAGTACACCTAGTATTAGCTAAATTACCTGACGCACCAGCAGGACCTAGAGGAATTTCTTTATTTTTAGTGCCTAAATTCCATGTGAATGAAGATGAAACACTGGGCGAAAGAAACGGTGTTAGTTGTGGTTCAATCGAGCATAAAATGGGCATCCACGCTTCAGCAACATGTGTCATGAATTTTGATAGTGCAAAAGGCTATTTAATAGGCGAGGTTAACAAAGGCCTTGCATGCATGTTTACCATGATGAACTTTGAACGTATTGGCGTAGGAATTCAAGGGTTCTCTGCAGCCGTTCGTTCATACCAAAATGCATTAGAATACGCCAAAGATCGTTTACAGGGCAGAGCATTAACAGGTAAGAAAAGCCCAGAAAAAGTGGCTGATTCTATTATGGTACACGGTGATGTTCGCCGAATGCTACTTAACATGAAAGCTTTAAATGAAGGCTCAAGAGCGCTATCAAGTTATATAGCAATGCAGTTAGATTATGCTACTTTCGCAGAAGGAGAGCTCCAAGAAAAAGGAGAAACACTCGCTGCATTAATGACGCCTGTAGCCAAAGCGTTTTTTACAGATTTAGGCTTTGAAAGCACAGTTGCAGGCCAACAAGTACTTGGCGGTCATGGTTTCATTCGTGAGTGGGGACAAGAGCAACTTGTAAGAGATGCACGTATTACCCAAATTTATGAAGGAACAAATGGCATACAAGCAATGGATCTTTTAGTGAGAAAAGTTGCAAGCACTAAAGGGGCTATGTTGTCAGTATTCACTGCAGAAGTTCAGAACTTTATAGACGAATGTAGTGAACAACCAGAAATGGCAGAGTTTATTACCCCGTTAAATCGCGCAAATCATGACTTAACAGATTTAACTGATGATTTACTACTTAAATCGCAATCAAATCTCAATGACTTGGGCACAGCAGCAAATGATTACCTACATGTATTTGGTTATACCGCGATGGCATATATTTGGGCAAGAATGGCGAAAGTTGCTTTAGCACAGTTAGCTAAAGGCGAGCAAAGTGGTGAGGAACAACAAAGCGAATCGTTCTACCAAAGTAAATTACATACCGCTCGTTATTTCTTTACAAAGTTATTGCCAAGACGCCTGTCACTTATCGCGAGCGCTAAAGCAGGTAGTGATTGCTTATTTGATATTGAAGATGAATTATTTTAAAAAGTGAAACAGATGAACTTTTTATTATATAAGGTTTAGTGAATAGTCTACTAAACACATTAACCAACTCCAAAAGAGTTTATTCTATGAATAAGCTCTTTTTTTTGTTTGAAGGAATTGGTATTCGATCGGATTTATAAAGGAATAGAGGAATAAAGCGCATTAATAGGCTATAAAATATAAGGAAGTCATTAAAGGTTAAAATTTAAAGTTTAAAGTTTAAAGTTTAAAGTTTAAAACAGGTGGGTAATGATTAAAGGAAAGTTGAAATGTCCATGTGATTTTTGTCAGCAATTTCGTTTAATCATTTGTTGGCTCATAATGATGTGTGTTGCCGATTATTTCATTTTTCAATTATTGTTTTAGAGGAATAGCGTTTAACACTAAGCGTTAATTAAATTATACTCAGCCTAATATTAATAATGCTTATATTTATTATGTGTTTTAGTTATACTCCGTCTTTACATATTTTGAGTTACCGGTGTTTAGCTAAATCATAAAATTTTTAGCTGTTTTATTTTCCTAACAATACAAAGAAACCATTCATGAAAGATCTTAAAAAACCACTATATATTTCCTATGCTGGCCCCGCTTTGCTAGAAACGCCATTATTAAATAAAGGCAGTGCATTTACCCAAGAAGAGCGCTCTAACTTTAATTTATCGGGCTTATTGCCTCCTCGCTATGAAAGTATTGATGAACAGGTGAGTAGAGCTTTACAACAATATAAAAGCTTTAAAACAGACTTAAATAAACATATTTATTTGCGTGCGATACACGATAATAACGAAACGTTATTCTTCCGTCTTGTACAAGAAAACCTTGCTGAAATGATGCCTATTATCTACACGCCTACCGTTGGTGATGCATGTGAGCAATTCTCAGATATTTATCGTAGCTCTCGTGGTTTATTTATTTCTTACGAAGACAGACACAACATTGATGACATTTTACGAAATGCAACGAAGAATAAAGTAAAAATCATTGTTGTTACTGATGGTGAACGTATCCTAGGTTTAGGTGACCAAGGTATAGGTGGAATGGGTATTCCAATTGGTAAGTTGTCTTTGTATACCGCTTGTGGCGGTATTAGCCCAGCATATACTTTACCTGTAATGTTAGATATGGGTACCAATAATCAAAAATTACTTGATGACCCAATGTATATGGGCACAAGAAGTCGCCGTATAGCGCAAGAGCAATATAATGAATTTGTAGATTTATTTATTGGTGCAGTTAAACGTAGATGGCCTAAAGTGCTACTTCAGTTTGAAGATTTTGCTCAACCTAATGCCATGCCTTTATTGAAAAAATATCGTGATGAAATTTGTTGTTTCAACGATGATATTCAAGGCACTGCTTCGGTGACTGTAGGGACTTTACTTGCCGCTTGTCGCAGTAAAAATGTTAAACTTTCAGAGCTTAAAGTTGCCTTTGTTGGTGCTGGTTCGGCAGGTTGTGGTATTGCTGAACAAATTATTAGTCAAATGATCAGTGAAGGCCTTTCACCTGAAAAAGCCCGTGCGAACGTTTATATGATTGACAGATATGGCCTGCTTACTGAAGGAATGACGGGCTTAAGAGACTTCCAAGAAGTATTAACTCAAAGCCAGTCTAATTTAGAAAACTGGGACATTAAAGGTGATTATGCTTCATTAGTAGAAGTAATGCATGGCGCTAAACCAGATGTGCTTATAGGTGTTTCAGGTCAAAAAGGATTATTCACTGAAGAAGTGGTTACAGCGATGCAATCACATTGCGATACGCCAATTATCTTCCCATTGAGTAATCCTTCTAAACAAGTCGAAGCAAGACCTGAAGATGTGATTAAATGGACAAAAGGTAATGTTGTTATTGCAACGGGTAGCCCATTTAAGCCAGTTGAATATAATGGAAAAACATTTGATATTGCACAATGTAATAATAGTTATATCTTCCCAGGTATCGGTTTAGGGGTGGTTGCGGCAAACATTTCACGTATTACCGATGAAATGTTACAGGTGGCAAGTGAAACGCTTGCTAACGCATCACCATTAGCAAATACAGGTAGTGGTTCATTACTGCCACCATTAACTGACATAGCTCAATTAAGTAAAGAGATTGCTTTTGCTATTGCGAAAGTGGCCTTTAAGGAAAAACTTGCACTTAAAATGACAGACGAGAAGTTAACTTCAAAAATAGAAGAGAGCTTTTGGAAAGCTCAATATCGAGATTATAGAAGAGTAAGTAATTAGCGTAATCGCTAGGTAATATAGCAATAAAGCTATATTACCTAGTTGCAATAAACTGCAACGAATTAGTTATCTTTCTAGTCGAGTCAGCTTACTTAACGAAATAAACGCTACACTCCCCACAAAACACCCTTAATCAAAGGCTTACCTGTAAAACTAATTAATGCTTCATTTACTACTTGGTTATTGCGTGATTTTCGTCTATAATCGCGCCAATTTTTAGACACCGACAGAACAGCTATAACCTTAGGTAATAGGTCTTGCTCATCGGGAATCATCTTTTTTAATTATATTATGAGGGCTTATCATGGCTATCGAACGTACTTTTTCTATCGTAAAACCAGACGCAGTTGCAAAAAACCTTATCGGTCAAATCTACAACCGCTTTGAAACAGCTGGTTTAAAAATTGTTGCTTCTAAAATGGTTCACTTAAGCCAAGAAAAAGCTGAAGGTTTCTACGCAGAACATAGCGAACGTCCTTTCTTTGGTGCTTTAGTTGAATTTATGACTTCTGGTCCAGTAATGGTTCAAGTTTTAGAAGGCGAAAACGCTGTTCTT
>JBMYWR010000001.1:0-116962 GCA_049607625.1 Colwellia sp. | reverse complement strand
ATAGGAAAGATAACTTATCAAAACACTCCACTGAGTTAGGTTTTTGCCTGAACCCTTTAGAACTGGATGCGCATTGTATAGATTTATTAAATAGGCGCAAGGGATATTTTAAAGTTTTATGTTAACTGCTAGTTTTTTAAACTTAGTGGCTATATTTCTTTCGATTTACGAGAGTTTTATGTGAACTTTCTTATTTGAGGTTAATTAATAACTATTATTGTTTAATACTCTGTTCTATTTGTTATTTTCAGGTTGCACATTAATAAAAGGAGGGTAACATAGAGTAACGATATGTATTTTGCTTTATCTATATCGTCTCAATTATAAAATAATTTTCAAAAACAATTAGGTATTCATAATGAAATTTCCACAAGGTTCAACACTTATCATTGCGTTGGTATTAGCGCTGATAACTTTTTTTATTTTTAACACTATTACTATATCCTCTGTTCACGTAGCCATAGCTGTCTTTATTACCGTTGCTGTTTCCCCTTTATTAGGTGAATTATTGTCAAGTGCTATCGCTTCCTCTGCAAAAGTTAAAACGCTTTATGTTGGTAATTTACCTTATAAAGCAAATGAGTCTGATATAAAAACGCTTTTTTCTGAGCATGCTAAAGTACACTCTGTGCGTTTAATGAAAGACAAGCATACAGGTAAGCGCAGAGGATTTGGATTTGTTGAGATTTCAGCTAGTGCTATGGAAGAGACCATCGCTACATTAAACGATTCTGAATTTCAGCAACGTACTTTAAAGGTAAGAGAAGCGAAAGAACGCCCAGCCAAAGCTGAATAGAAATTATGACTATCTGATCTCTATAGGTGTTCGCTTACTTCAAGCGCTACATATTTATAAGGCATGTTATCTTTTACCTCAGATATCATGCCTTTTTTATTGTATGCACATCACTTTTGTTAATTGTTGATATTGGTAATTCCTAAAACAATTAACTAAAATGAGACTTTTACTAGACAAAGTAATAACTGACGTTAGAATCAGCGCCAATTACTGTCATACCATTTCTTTTCACTTGTGAAATTGGTATAAGCCTCTATTCGTTTTAATTCTTGTGCCTAAACGTAAAGCACTTTTGTATTAGCGGCTATTCATTATTCTTAACATCATTATTTGAGGCAATACCATGTTTAGCCATATCCATCCGAGCAACTACACAAAACAACTTTCTGATAAGGAAGTGTTCATAAGTAAGTTGTTTGAAGACTTTTCGTTGCCTAAGTATGACGTATTCACCTCTGCTCCTCTTAATTATCGTTTACGTGCCGAGTTTCGTGTTTGGCATGAGGGCGATGATCTTTACTACATAATGTTTAATCAGGAAACTAAAGAAAAGTTTCGTGTAGAGGACTTCCCTGTAGCAAGCGATATTATCAACGATGCAATGAAAGCTTTATTAAGAGAAATAAAGCACATCAAACCATTACGCTATAAATTGTTTCAAGTTGACTTTCTTTCTACTCTAAAAGGAGAACTATTAATTAGCCTCCTTTATCATAAGCCTCTTGATGAAGAGTGGGAAGTTGAAGCCAAAGCACTTAAAGAGCGACTGTCACAAACGGTACCGACCGACATTATTGGTAGAGCGAAAAAGCAAAAAGTTATTATTGATAAAGATTATGTTATGGAAAGCCTAACTGTAGGCAACAAATCATATACTTATCAACAAGTTGAAAACAGCTTCACCCAACCAAACGGTGGTGTGAACCAAAAAATGTTGTTGTGGGCTCAGCAAATAACAGAAGGCGCTAAAGGCGACTTAATAGAGCTTTATTGCGGTAATGGCAATTTTAGTATTGCCTTAGCACAAAATTTCGATCGTGTTTTAGCTACCGAAATATCTAAAACCTCAGTTAAGTCTGCACAAATAAACATAGAAGCTAACGACATTAAAAATTTAGATATAGTGCGAATGTCGAGTGAAGACTTTAGCCAAGCCATGAATGGTGAACGAGAGTTTAGACGGCTTGAAGGATTTGATCTAACCAAATACAGCTACGATACAGTGTTAGTTGATCCGCCAAGAGCCGGTTTAGATACTGACAGTGTAGAGTTAGTTAGTCGCTTTGAGACGATTATATATATTTCTTGTAATCCTGAGACACTAAAAGATAATTTAGCAACCCTGGTCGAAACACACACCATTGAAAGGTTCGCTTTATTTGATCAGTTTCCTTACACACACCACATAGAAACAGGTGTTTTCCTTAAACGTAAAAAGTAATTAAAGTTGTAAGCTTTACCAATAATTGTATATTTAAGTTACTTTTTTTTGGGTAAATAACGTTCATTGAAATCAGCAGCACCTCGGGCAATAAATCGTAGTTGCTGCACTGTTTGCTCAGATAAAACGTTAAGCTCCGCCTTATTTTTTATATCTAATGCATCTGACCCTGCACTAAATACTACGGTTACAGCAGCATGTGCTTGTAAATAAGCCACTTCTGGAACCAAGTTATTTTCTTTTTCTAAGTAATCTCTTAATTCCATCGTGAAATAACGTATTTCTCGTGCTACCGCGGCTCTAAATGCAGCCGATGTGCCAGAACGCTCTCTAAGTAATAACTGGAAAACATTGCCATTGCTTTCTATAAGTTCCATGAACGTTTGTACAGAAATATGAATCACCGAGCCACCTTTGGCAATACGTTGTCTCGCTTGACGCATTAATTGCCTTAGGGTTAAACCCGCTTCATCAACTAATGTTAAACCTAATTCATCCATATCACGAAAGTGTCTGTAGAAAGAAGTAGGCGCTAGTCCTGCTTCTTTGGCCACTTCACGTAAACTTAAATTTGAAAAGCTTCGTTCAGAGCTTAGCTGATTAAGTGCTGCATCAATTAATAGTCGCCTTGTTTTTTCTTTTTGTTGTGCTCTTACACCAACCATATTTTACCTTTCAAAATTAACTATGACGTTAAATATCATACTTGATTCAAATTATAATGTCAGTTTTCGTAAAGTGTTTGTAATAATTTTACCTATGAAAGTTAAAGATTACTTGACTGGTATGGACAGTTAGGTAAACTAATTATAGTGTACACGTGTACACTAAAAATTTTCCATTATTTATAGATGATATTCGCATGACAAAACCCCCTATACTTAAACTTAACGTCTTCTTTTTTATATTTACATTCATGGTTGCCGCAATTGCAGTTCCATACAGGGCGTTTACTACTGGCTTTGATATGGCCGAGATATTATTTGCACTAGCCTGTTTTTGTTATTGTGGCATGTCGATAACAGCCGGATATCATCGCCTGTGGTCACATAAAGCCTATGAGGCCCATTGGAGTATCCGATTTATTTATGCTTTAGGTGGCGCTTTTTCTTTTCAAAATAGTATTTTACATTGGTCTTCTGATCATAGAATTCACCATAAACATGTCGATAAAAACGATAAAGACCCCTACTCAGCGAAAATGGGTTTTTGGTATTCCCATATAGGCTGGATGTGCAGAGATTATCATGCACATGCATATCACGATTATAAAAACGTAAGGGATTTACAAAAAGACCCTATCGTTATGTGGCAACATAAATACTACACTTTATTAGCATTCACGATGAATTTAGGTGTGCCTATTTTATTTGGTCTATGGCATGGTGATATCATTAATAGCTTATTATTAGCTGGTTTCTTAAGGCTAGTACTAAGCCAACATACTACATTCTTTATCAATTCTTTAGCTCATATTTGGGGTAAACAAACTTATACAGATAAAAACACAGCACGCGATAATGGTATTCTAGCGTTACTAACATTTGGTGAGGGTTATCATAATTATCACCATATTTTTGAAAATGATTACCGTAACGGTATTAAGTGGTGGGACTTCGATCCTACAAAATGGCTAATTAAGTCGTGCTATTATTTAGGCTTAGCTAAAAAGCTTAGGAAAGTACCACAGGATAAAATTGAAAAAGCTAAATTGGCCATGACGTTAAAGCGTGCAAAAGAAAAATTAGTGTCACAACCTAATACGGAAAATACCATCATCATCTTACAACAAGAATATGACTTATTGGTCAAAAAGATTAATGACTTCTATCAAATCAAGAAAGCTTTATTGCACGCTAAAAGCGAACAAGTAATGCAAGAAGTAGAACGTTCAGAATTACATAGTCAATATTTAGAAATAAAGAAAAATTTAATAGCACAACAAAAAAATTGGCAATTAATGACGGCTAAATTTGCATAAATAAGTGATAAATTTTCAGTTGTACCTTCCTTAAATTCTGTTATGGTATTGATGTAACATACTTTAAGGGAGGAAGGATTATGACACGAATTTTACTAATAATATGTGCTTGCGCACTTTATTTTTCCACGTCGGCATATGCCGCTCAGACACATACCGTTTACTTAGTTCGCCATGCCGAAAAAGAAGCAAATCAATCTAACCCATCACTAACTCGGTGCGGTCAAGTTCGAGCCCAGCAATTAGCAACAATCCTCGAAGAAGCTAAGATTGAAAAAGTTTATAGCACTTCTACATTACGCAGTATGGCAACGGCAAACCCGATTGCTAGCGAACAAAAATTAGTGATTGAAAATTATTTGCCAGATAACTTGATGACTTTAGCGCTAAAGCTCAGAGAAGATGAGAAAAATACGCTAGTCGTTGGCCACAGCAACACGACGCCACAGTTAATTGAAGTGCTAACAGGTATTGTAGTTGCTGATATGACTGAAAGTGATTATCAAGATCTTTATCAAATTCAATATATTGATGGCTACACCTATTTAACGGCTTTAAAACAACCTTTAACTTGTCAGTAAAAAAAAATTAGTTAACGCTATTGGTGATTCGCTTTGTTTTTATTTTCGCCTTTTGAAATAAGCTCTACTTGATATATTTCAAAAGGTGTTCCCCATTGTTGAATGGTCATCATATCCTCGATTTTTTTACCCTGTATTTTGAGTTTAGTACCAACGACTTTGTATTCAGTGGCTAGATTCATTGGTAGTAACTTTTCACCTGTATTTGTTACTATGCCGTAAAAGCCACCCTCAGACTCTAAAAAAATGACTTTAACAGAAACCCAACTACTCTTTGGTTGTAGCATTTCCTTCTCCGAGGTTCTATCTGGATTTTGTTCACTTATACAAGCCAATGAAAACAAACTTAAAAATATAACAACTAAGCTCTTCAATGATATACGATATGTTAATGACATAGTGTCTCCTGATATAAATGGCGGGCTTATACCACTTAATATGTGACTGGTATAATACCTCTAGATAGAAAAAAAGGATAATGCTCAGTGAAATTACATCACTTTACAATATCCTTTTTAAAGTACATCTATAAACTTTACTTAATTAAAGCTAGAGAAGTTTATGCTTTATAACATATAGTTCTCAGGCATAGGCAACGCTGCTACGCCTGAATCAACGGCAGCTTGTGCAACCGCTCTAGCAACGTTTGCACACAAGCGAGAATCCATCGGCTTTGGAATAATATAGTCTTGTCCGAAAGTAAGTGACTCAACACCACTTGCAATGAGAACTTCTTTAGGAACCGGCTCTTTGGCAATATTTCGAATCGCATGTACTGCAGCTATTTTCATTTCATCATTAATACTACGAGCACGAACATCCAATGCCCCTCTAAAAATAAATGGGAAACATAAAACATTATTCACTTGATTAGGGTAGTCTGAACGCCCTGTTGCAATGATAGCATCTGAACGGGTTGCTAACGCTAACTCTGGCTTTATTTCTGGATCAGGGTTAGAACAAGCGAAAATAACCGGCTTGTCTGCCATTAACTTAACATGCTCTGCCGATAGTAAGTTTGGTCCTGATACCCCTACAAAAACATCAGCACCTTGAATAACATCTTCTAATGTACGCTTATCGGTATTATTGGCAAAAAGCTTTTTATATTCGTTTAAGTCATCACGTCTGGTGTGAATAACACCTTTCCTGTCTAGCATATAAATATTTTCACGCTGAGCACCACATTTTATCAATAACTCCATACAAGCGACTGCAGCAGCGCCAGCTCCTAAACAAACAATGCTCGCTCGATAAATGTCTTTACCTTGAATATCTAAAGCGTTAATCATTCCTGCTGCCGTTACGATGGCAGTGCCGTGCTGATCGTCATGAAATACAGGAACCTTACAACGCGCTTGTAGTGCTTTTTCAATGGCAAAACATTCTGGTGCTTTTATATCTTCTAGGTTAATTCCACCAAAACTGTCTGCTATATTTGCAACTGTGTTTACAAACTCATCTACTGTTTTGTGTTTGACTTCGATGTCGAATGAATCGATATTCGCAAAACGCTTAAAGAGTAACGATTTACCTTCCATTACAGGCTTTGAAGCCATAGGACCTAAATTACCTAATCCTAAAATAGCGGTACCATTACTAATAACCGCAACCGTATTACCTTTAGCTGTGTATTTGTATACATCTTCAGGGTTTTCAGCAATTGCACGAACAGGCTCTGCAACTCCAGGGCTATAAGCTAAAGAAAGATCATGACTGGTTTCAGCTGGAGTGGTAAGGGCAACGCTAATTTTACCTGGAGAAGGGAAGGCATGGTAATCAAGGGCTTGCTGTCGAAAATCAGTCATAATAAATCCTAAGTAATTGAAAAATTGTGCTAAATAACAAGGTACTTCTTCACTAAAGAGAAAGGGAAAAACAATCAAAATAATTTAGTCTAAAAATCGATAAATATGAATATAAATAGCGATGAGGTGAGCTAACATTGTTTCACTTAATTTTTATGATTACAATCCCTAAAACTGCAAAAAAACGCATTATTCATCAATATTTCATTATACAGACTGTAACAACCACTTACCTGATCTAGCCACCGTTTTAATAGGCTTTGTTTCCTAGATTGGATTATTTTACTGACAGTAATATATTTAAAATGGGACAGGTTAAATTAAGACAAGCGTTGAGCATTATATTAATACAACCTCCCAATGCTTATACCAACTCAATTAACTCTTTATTTTACAAAGGGGGTAATTGGGACATATGTTGCCTAGATTTTGATTTATCTCAACTCTGTTTTTTTCTACGTATGAAGCTACAGTAAGAATTGGGTTATTTATAAATGATATGCTTATATAACCAAATATAAAGAAGATCATGCTGAATAATATAGTTTTGTATTGCTTTAGTGTTGTCATTCGTTTAATGCCTTTATGACTAAATTTAATGTACAACGAATGTATTCAAATTCTTAACTATTCATATCCTCTTATTACATGCTTTTCATAGTGTTTTCATACTATTTTTTAATAAGTTGTTTTATATGAGTTTCTTTAAAAGTACGTTCTGTAAAATAAAGTATGTTTTGTTTTACATAAAACCCATTAATATAAGTCAATTGTAATATCTCCTCCGATTTCTTCGTTTCTAAGTTGATTTTTTTTAATGAATCATCAATATGGATATACAGGTGACCATTCGCTATTTGCCAATCTCTGCCATTGTTTGTGTAATATGATAGCGAATATTCTTCTTTTATAGAAAAAGTCGAGTCAAATTTAACAAGCTTCTCTTCGTTTTGTAAAAAAGCATAATACTCATCATTATCACAATCACTCTTAATAGTAGCTATATTAGGTATTAATATATCAACAGCACCACTTTTAATGTTGGTTTGATACAAGCTCCATATACCGTTGTCTTTAGCTATATACAGAGCATGTTTATCATCACAACTCCAAATAGGGTTATCAATTAGTTTAAATGGTGCTAATGAACCGAAAACAACTGTGCTTTTTACGTCGACTAGGTACAGTTCATTGTCACGTAAAAATAATATTTTTTTGTCATCTTTAGAAAACTGTTTATTAGTGATGTTATAAGGCGTTGTAAAACTAGTCATCTTTTTATATTGATCGTTATATTTAATCCAAATTTGCTCTACACCTGTGCGATTAGATGTGAAGCTTAATTTATTTTCTGTATGAGCAATAATGGGCTCGTAATCCTGAAAGCTTGATGTTACCAGTGGCAATTTTTTTTCATGCTTAATTCCATTTAATTTTATTGAAAAAATATCTGTATCGGAAAAGTAACCATCTACAATAAAAATACGATCACTTGCTACCTTATACGGGGCTAATACATTACCTTGGAACGTTTTAATAAGTGTTTTATTTTTGGTATATATATTTAGTTGGGATAAATTATTGCTTTCATCTATATACAGAATATCTTCATTAGTGTTCCAGTCGATCTTAAATAATGTATGGTTAAAGCTCTCTAAAACTTTAGACTCTCTGGTATCCAAATTAATAACCATCAGCTTAGAGCTTAGGTAAGTTACAGCTCTTAAGAAAGCTATATTTTTACCATCTGGAGATAAAGATAAACTGTAATCCCCTAAACCAGTATTAGGTGGTGCAGTGATAATTTCAACAACTTTGCTAATAACATTAAACCTAGCTACTCTAAATTTAGGCTGTGCATCGAGATCCGAAAAATAAAGCCACTGCCCTTTGGGATCAATTGAAATAGGGCTCATACTTGATATGTCACCACATACTAACAACTGCTTGCTGACAGGTTTGGTTAAAATGTCGCTCATTTCCCACAAAGTGCATTTATTTTGTATGTTTTTAATGAAATAAATCGTATCTGTTTTTGGCGACCACACAGGAGAGTACTTATCAGAGTCGTCAAAGGTTAACTTAATTACTTCATCTGTATGATAATTTTTAAGGTGAAGTTGCCAATAGCTCTTTTCATTATATCTATGTGAATAAACTATATATTTTCCATCTTTCGATATGCTTGGAGCCCACTCCTGACCTTTATCTGAGGTGACTGGTTTAAAGTCATAAGCCGTAGTAGCTGGTTGTGAAAGATAGCTCTGTTGAATAAAAATTGACAAAAAACTAGCCAAAGCTACGCTTGTTATTAATGCAAATAACAATAACCACAAAAACTTTGTTCTTAATTGGGGGGGAGCTTCTTCATCTATGTTAGTGGTAGGCTCTTCTAATTTTTCAAGTTCTTGGGAAGGCTTCGAAACAATGTCGCAAGTAGCAATTAATTCATAACCAAGCTTATGATGTGTTTTAAAGTATTTAGGATTTCTATAATCGTCGTTAAACAGTTTTCTAAGCTCTGAAATTTTATTATTAATTGATTGTTCCGTAACAATCCTATCTCCCCAAATCTCTTTTTCTAGATTTTCTCTTGAAATAATCGTACTTTGCTTATTTATAAATACCATCAGAATATCAGATTGCATTTGCTCTATTTTTTGCTCTATACCATTCAATATAAGTAAATTCCGATTTACTTTAAATTGAAAGTCCCCAATTTGATATGTCAGCTCTGTGGTATTCATTTGTAATCCATTTAGTGTTAACAAAAAGCTCTTGCACTACAGAATAAGATAGCACAAAAAGCCTATAAAAAGTTAAAGAAACATAAGGTGACGCCTCACAAAAAAAACACATCACATTGTTTTCAATGAGATATATTTAATTATAAAAAAAATATATTAATAATATGTGTAATTATTTAACTTGTCTGGCTTAATTGATCTATTGCTTTTAGTTATTCGATTTCTCATTGTTAGAGTGCAGTCAATTATATTAAAAGGCAGGATGACAAATAGACGTTACAAATTTTAAAATAATTATTTAAGTGAATACAGGAGGTTGGTATGTCATTATTTAGAAAGGAAGCTGTATCACACCAAAGTGAGCGTTTAACAGGCGCCATTTCCCTAGCTCAACCATTGTCTATCAAGCTAACTGTGCTAACTTTGACCGCAGTTGCTATCGCTATAGTCACCTTCCTTTTCAGTGCCGAATATTCGCGTAAAGAAACCGTGCGCGGTTTTTTAATGCCAAATAAAGGCGTTATTAAAAGTTTTGCTAACCAGGCAGGTACAATTGAAAAACTTTGGGTAAAAGAAGGAGATATTGTTAGTAAAGGGGAGCCTCTTGCTACTATCATCGTCCATCAAAATAATAACAACGGCGTTGCTTTAAGTAGCCAACTTATCGAACAACTACACGCACAAAAAAATCTACTCATTGATGAAATAGCACAGCACCAAGCATTGAAAACACAAGAAATACTTAATTTACACACTCAGCAAAGTGCATTAGAAAATGAGCAACGGGCGCTTGAAAGTCAATTGTCGTTAGCGGAAGAGAAGTTAGTGTTGCTTAATGGGCAGCAAGTAGACTTTAATCAGCTCAATAAAAGTGGTTATTTATCTAATTTAGAAAAAGAACGTCAGCAACAAGCTCTTCTTGAAGCTTAACAAGAGAAACAAAACATAGCGAGACTTTTGCTTCAGCATAAAAACCAATTAAGTCAACTTGCTTTTAATCGGGAAAATGTACCGCAACAATACACTTTAAAGATTAACAATCTTAAGCGTCAACAATCAGAACTTCAGCGTCAATTAGCCCAAGTAACCAGTAATTATCAGTACACCATTACTGCTAGTAATGATGGGCTAGTTACCGGTGTTCAAGTGGTCGAAGGTGAAACTTTATCTCAATCAAAAGCTCAATCTAAACCGCTTTTACATATAATCCCTGAGGGTTCTGACTTGGTTGCTGAATTATTATTACCAACACGCTCTGCGGGCTTTATAGGTATTGGCAATAAAACCAGATTACGTTTTGATGCTTTTCCTTATCAACGTTTTGGTTTTGTCACTAGCAAGATAATACGTATTGACCAAACATTGATTTCACCCAATGAAGTCTTGCTTCCTATCTCATTTCAAGAGCCTGTCTACCGTTTGCGAGCTAAACTAACCCAGCAACAAATGAAAGCATTTGGGAAAGAGTTTGACCTAAAAAGCGGTATGTTGTTTGAGGCGGATATCATGTTAGAAAAACGTACGTTAATTGAATGGCTGCTTGAGCCCATTTATAGCTTAAAAGGTAGAGTTAGCTAAGTGGGGAGTAAATAAATTAAAAAATTTTTCAGATGAGGTGTTTGTTTAGTAGCAATCACCTCGTTGGGAAATA
The DNA here is from genome assembly GCA_049607625.1 of Colwellia sp. GTDB lineage: Bacteria > Pseudomonadota > Gammaproteobacteria > Enterobacterales > Alteromonadaceae > Colwellia. Next base: position 105,954 of record JBMYWR010000001.1, on the reverse strand, counting down.
GAACGGCTGACTTTAGTCAAACTTTAGCGAGAACAATTAAAGTCAGCCTTATTAACCGCTAATTCAAATGATTGAGTTAGCATTAACAACTCGATAATCAAATATCGGATTACTGGAGTATAACATTATGCGTGAATTAAATGTAAAAGAATTAGAGCAAGTAAATGGCGGTGCCGATGCTGTTGATGCCGTTGAAGGTGCAATAGGTGGTGCAGCCGCAGGTGCTACGATTGCCTTTGTGGTTTCAGCTTCAAACCCTATAACTCTAGGCGCAATGGCTGCTGGTGCTTTAATTGGTGCTGCGATAGAGTATTTTAGTGAATAATCAAGGAGGAAATAAAATGAAAGTATTAAGTTCAAATGAAATTTTGGAAGTTTCTGGTGGCGTTGATAGTGGAGACACTTTGCAACAAGCTGGTACAGGTGCGCTTGAAGGTGCAGCCGTAGGTGCAGCTATTGGCTCAATGGTTGCTCCCGGTGCAGGTACGTTAGCTGGCGGAATAATTGGCGGAGTAATCGGTGCTGTTGTTGGCGGTATTGACAGTGTTATGGATCAGATCGAATCTGACCAATCTTAATTCATTCTGGCTCTTTAATAAATTAAAGAGCCATTTCTTGGGATAAATAAAATGACAAAATTGAATGTTTATTTGTACATAGCCTTTTCCATAAATCTTTCCTATATTTCTGCGAGTCAGGAGTCTATGACAGTTTCAGTTTTATTCGCTTTACTAGCGATATTAGTATCTGCAAGGTTATATAGATTTGAAGGTGGAACTAAACTAAATAATGGTAATTCAAAATTTCCTTTTTTAAGAGTGCTTGCCTTTTTATTAAGAGATAAAAAAATAATTACAGAGCAGACCGATAGATCGCTTCTGTCTATGTTTATAGTAAGTACATTTTCTTTAGCTACAATAGCATCTCTCAACTTATATTTAAGCCATATAAATATATGGTTATTGTTTTTTGGGAGCCTTACTTTTTCTCTAGCTTTTTCGTTTATTATGATAAGAAAGTATACGTAATATATTTTTGAGTAAAGCACAATTCCCTCTAAAACGGCCCCTCTGGTAAATTAATATGAAAAACTCTTCAATTGCTACAAGTCTCTTAAGATTTAGCCGAACAAAATCAGTTCCTTTAGTATTGCAGACAGAGATTGCTGAGTGTGGCTTGGCTTCAATCGCTATGATAGCTAATTACTATGGCTGTAACATCTCTATTCAGACGATGAGGAAGGAGCTTTTTACAGCCAAAAATGGAATGAATCTCCAACAACTCATTGAGTTAGGTGATAGTTTAGGGCTAGCTAGTCGTGCTTTACAATGCCCTATTGATGAAGTACATAAATTAGCAACACCTTGCATTTTACATTGGGATTTAAATCATTTTGTTGCATTAACAAAGGTTACAGGCAAAGGGAAAAATGCAAAATTTTCAATTAATGATCCCGCTGTAGGTAAACGCACATTAACTGTTGATGAATTTAGCAAACACTTCACGGGCATTTGTTTAGAGTTAACGCCCACTACTAAATTTGAAAAGAAACAAGAACAAGCTCGAATGAAGTTCACGCAGTTGTGGAGTTCAATGTCGGGTCTAAAAGCAGGGCTTATTAAATTAATAGGCTTGTCATTAGTGTTGCAATTATTTGCTTTAATGAGCCATTATTATATGCAATGGGTGGTTGATGAAGTACTGGTTAGTTTTGACAAATCATTACTCACCGTTTTAGCGCTTGGTTTTGGCCTTATTGCCATTATCAGTGTGGTAACCAATGCAGTTCGTAGTTGGCTTATTTTAAGACTTTCGAGTCTGCTGAACATGCAAATGGGGGTGAACTTACTTCGGCATTTATTACGCCTACCCATGAGCTATTTTGAATCAAGACATGTTGGCGATATTATTTCTCGTTTTGGTTCTCTTGCACAAATACGTGAACGTATTACCACAGGCTTTGTTGAAACACTGGTCGATGGTGTGATGGCTATTACCGTTTTAATAATGATGGCGCTATATTCCTTAAAACTAACTGCTGTTGTGCTAGGGGCGATTGCTTTATATGCCATAGTTCGCTTAGCGTTATATCGCCCACTTCATCAAGCTACCGAAGAAATGATTCAAAGCTCTGCGAAAGAGCAATCAAACTTTTTAGAAAATATACGTGGTGTGCAAACGATTAAACTATTTGGTAATGAATCACAACGTCAAGGTATTTGGCAAAATCGCTATGCAGAAGTCATTAATAGTGAAATACGTTTAGGACGGTTGAATATTAGTTTTGATTCCTTTAATAAACTGTTATTTGGTTTAGAAAATGTCTTAGTAATTTATTTCGCTGCCCTTATGGTTATGGCTAATAGTTTGTCAGTTGGTATGGTGTTAGCTTTTATTGCATACAAAGGCCAGTTAACCCAAAGGTTTGGTAATTTAATTGAACAAATTATTCAATTTAAAATGATGCGTTTACATCTAGACCGTATTGCTGATATTGCTTTAACTGAGCAAGAGCTAAATCGTGAAGGGGAAGCTACTTTAGACGAGCCTAAAGGCGAATTGACCTTAGAGAACATCTGTTTTCGATATAGCGATGATGAAGTACTTATTTTAGATAATGTTAATTTATCCTTAAACGCTAAAGACTCAATAGCTATAACGGGCCCTTCTGGTTGTGGAAAAACAACTTTGATGAAAATTATGCTTGGACTATTACAGCCGACTTCAGGAAGGGTATTGCTAGATGGTAAAGATATTGCTCAGCTTGGTTTAAAGAACTACCGAAAACATATTGCAGCCGTTATGCAAGATGACACATTACTCGCTGGTTCTATTGCCGATAATATCAGCTTTTTTGACCCTCAACCTAATTACCCAAAAATAGAACAGTGCGCTCATTTTGCCGCTATTAACGAAGACATTAACAAAATGACTATGGGTTATAACGCGCTTGTTGGTGATATGGGGTCAAATCTATCAGGTGGTCAAATACAAAGGTTATTACTTGCTCGCGCACTTTATCAATCGCCGTGTGTATTGTTTATGGATGAAGCAACGAGTCATTTAGATAAAGACAATGAAGCTAAGATAAGTGAGCAAATTGAGCATCTTCCTATTACGCGGATCATGATAGCTCATCGCCAAGAAACTATTGAAAAAGCAGAACAAGTGTTTTTGCTAGAAAAAGGTAAACTATTAAATATTAATGAGCCTTGTTCAGATATGGCTAGTTAATATTGTAAATATTTCCTGATGAGGTTTTTTATAAATATGAAAAACCTTGTTGGAAAATAAAGTGGCTGACTTTAATCAAACTTTAGCGAGAGAAACTAAAGACAGCCTAATTAACCGTCAACTTAAGGTTGGCAAATTAACTATCCGATAAATTCATATCGGATAAACGGAGTATAACATAATGCGTGAATTAAACGTAAATGAAATTGAAGAAGTAAATGGTGGTATCTTATTTATGGTAGTTCCATACTGGGCTATTGCCGCAACACTATCAGCAGAAACATTGATTATTGCTTCGATAGCTATGGACTAAGAAGAATCTTCTAGAGCAAGGCGAATGCTTATTCGCCTTTTACTTAACGATAAAAATTATGAAATTAAATAAAATATCAAAAAATGAATTTTCTTTACCTCCCCACAACTTAGGTTGGAAAGAAATTAAGTTGGGTGTTTCAATAAATGAAGCTCGATTTATTTCCTATTTAACAGTAATTTTATTTGTTCTAATGAATGCTGTTCTATTTTCTTTATTAAAAGAGAGTTTCTTTTCAGATATAGCGTACCTTAATGCTAAATATGATTTATTAAATATCATAATAGGTATTTTAATTAGTATTGTTGTTTTAGTTTTAGCTCATGAATTATGCCATTTAATTCTGTTACCTGAACAAGGACTAAGTAATTCAACCATCATAGCATTTATAGGTATAAGCCCTTGCTTTATTTATAATAATAATATTGGTAGGAATAGATTTATGGTGGTGCTATTGGGTCCATTCCTTATTTTAACTCCTATCTTCATAGCAGGAGTAACTATTTATGAAGGGCTGATTTCTTATTATTTATTATTTATTCACTTAACCTCATGTTTAGGTGACTTGCTGTTGTTTCATAAAATATTTAAAAGAAAAGAAATAGAATGTTTATGGAGTTTAGGTACGTCATGTTGGGCTAAGTTGAAGTGAATTATATAGATAAATTTGATTCTTATCGGATACATAGTTACCCAGGTTGTTCTATACATAAAATTTTATCTATGTTGTGCTTTGTAGTTTTCACCTTTTTTTTCATCTATGCAGGGAATGTTAGTCTATTGCTTTCTCCATGTTTTGCGTGGGGAGCTATGGTTTCTCTTAGGACATATTTGATATTAAAAAAACGAGTAGTAAAACATAATGGTTATTTTTTGTATCCACCAAAATTATTACTTTTTTTTCAAGGTTATAAAGTTCAAGATGAATTGATGGAGTTAAACACTTTATTAACTCTTAATAATTATGGTCACTTAAAAAGCACTATTAAAGTAATTGAACGTACTAAGTTTATCCATTCAGACCATCGATAATAATTTATTATGCAAAAAAATCATCTCAAAAAAAATTAAAGTTTCAATTGACGAAGCCAGTCCCTTTAATTTTACAAACAGAAGTTGCTGAATGTGGCTTAGCCTCAATTGCTATGGTTGCCAGTTTTCATGGTCATCAACTTGATATGTCAGCTATGCGTAAGCGTTTTTCTGCCAACTTGAAAGGCATGAATCTTAACAACTGATTGAGTTGGGCTACAGTCTAGGATTAGCGAGTCGCGCATTACAATGCCCTATTGATGAGGTACATACATTAGCAACTCCTTGTATTTTACATTAGGATTTAAATCATTTTGTTGTATTAACAAAGGTTACAGGCCAAGGGAAAAAGCAAAATTTTCAATTAATGATCCCGCTGTAGGTAAACGGACATTAACTGTTGATGAATTTAGCGAACACTTCACGGGCATTTATTTGGAGTTAACGTCCACTACTAAATTTGAAAAGAAACAAGAACAAGCTCGAATGAAGTTTACTCAATTGTGGAGTTCAATGTCGGGCTTAAAAGCAGGGCTTATTAAATTAATAGGCTTGTCATTAGTGTTGCAATTATTTGCTTTAATGAGCCATTATTATATGCAATGGGTGGTTGATGAAGTACTGGTTAGTTTTGACAAATCATTACTCACCGTTTTAGCGCTTGGTTTTGGCCTTATTGCCATTATCAGTGTGGTAACCAATGCACTTCGTAGTTGGTTTATTTTAAGGCTTTCAAGTTTGCTGAACATGCAAATGGGGTGAACTTACTTCGGCATTTATTACGCCTACCCATGAGCTATTTTGTATTTTTAAAAATAAATATAAAATATTCTCATAAGAGAAAAGGCTTAATCTTACTCGTTTGGCATTTCTTCTTTACCATGTTAACTTATCCTCCTTACTCATGCGTAATTAGTCTATTGAAACAAAAAGGAAATTCATATGAAAGGTGCTGGCGGAACTTCAGGTGGTTTAGGACACTTTTTTTTAGGGTTAGTTATGATGTGTGGTGGTTTTTACATGCTACTTAACGCCATACACGTTACCTCAAGTTTTGGTATGGGCATGCGTCTTTATGGGTTTTCAGCGATGGGCGGCATGGTTAATATTACCAGTGGCATGATCATGATTCCTTTCATGTTTGGTGTAGGCTTAATCTTTTATAATGGCAAAAACATCTTGGGCTGGATTTTATCTATAGGCTCAATTGTTGCACTAATTTTTGGTGTAATTTCTTCTATTCGTTTTAGCTTTAGAACGATGACTTCTTTCGATTTAATTGTTATTTTAGTTTTAGCTATTGGCGGCTTAGGCTTGTTTTTACGATCGTTAAAAACCTTAGATAAAAGCCTTCCCGATGCATAGGATTAATAAGTGAATATATTTCATTAATCCGCTATATAAATATACTTCGAACAACAGAGCTTCATAAAAATATGACCCTTAAGGTTATTCTGCATAAAGTTAACTACATCTGGCGTGTTATAGCTACAGGCTTATGTTTTACAATTTTTGGTGTAGGCGCACTTTTTTTAAGTTTGCTGGTTTTTCCAATACAGGCATTAGTCGTTCACCAAGACAAAAAACGAAAAAAATTAGCGCGGTTAACCGTACATTACACTTTCAAGTTTTTTATTGGCCTAATGTCGTTTACCCGCATTTTTACTTTTAAGCTTGAGCAAGCTACAGAATTAGCCAACATAAAAAGTCAGTTAGTACTTGCAAATCACCCATCACTTATAGATGTTGCAGTTCTTATATCTATGATTCCCAATGCTGACTGTGTTGTAAAAGCGCACCTATTTAAAAACCCTTTTTTAAGAGGTGTAGTAAAAAGCATTGGTTATATTAGTAACTCAGACCCCGAAGGTTTACTTAAAGATTGTGCGCAAACACTTAAAGAGGGTAATAACTTAATCATATTTCCAGAAGGGACGCGCAGCCAACCGGGAGAGCCCTTAAAATTCCAACGAGGGGCTGCCAACATTGCTTTACGCTGTTTACCCCCAAATCACAGTATTCAAAACAACTTTATAACCACGGTAATACTTGATGTAACCCCAACAACACTCACTAAATCTGACATCTGGTATAAAGTCCCTGAACGCAAAGTCACCTTTAGCGCAAAGGTAGTTGATAATAAATTTATTATCCCTCAAGTCGATACAGAAAATACCAGTAAAGAGGTACGTACTTTTAACCAAACCTTGAACCGATTCTTTACCTCATTATTAGCACCCGTAAACTTAAATAAATAAGTTTATTCTCTTTTATTGGCTATGCTATCATTCGTAAGTTGTATAAAAAAATATTAGTTTTAATGCCTTTTTCGTTAATGGTCATAAGTGAAAGCAATTGACTAGCTGAAATTGGTTTAAGGGAATGTCTTTGAAATTTGTTATTAAAGAATGCGTCGCTTGGGGCGGTGGTTTGTCATCTCAACAAGACTGGCAAGCCTTTTCAAAAGGTGAAATTCAGCTTAGCTCTACACAAGAGTTACCATTGCTTTCTGAAATACCCGCTATGCAACGTAGAAGACTAAGCCCTTTCGCTAAAGTCACTTTACACTGCGCCTTAACGGCATCAAAAGAGGCTAAAGGCTCTATTGCAAGTGTATTTGCATCTCGACATGGTGACTTAGTAAAAACAACTAAGCTGATTCAAAATGTATGCGAAAAAGAACCTCTTTCACCGACAAACTTTGGCCTCTCTGTACATAACGGTATTGGAGGATTGTTTAGTCTTTTTACCAAAAATAAAGCACCTTTGACAGCTATTACGGCCGGTGAGGATACTTTTTTTACAGGATTGTTAGATGCATTGTGCAAGTTAGCAAGCAATAATTATAAACAAATTATGTTTGTATACTCTGAATCTGTTGCTCCTGAGATATATCAGCCGTATATTGTACAAGACAATATATCCATAGCTTGTGCACTTATTCTAGAACAAAGCGAAATAGAAGCATGTGCGTTAAAAGAAAATTCAGCTAATAATTTCACATTAAACATGAACTCTCATAGCGCTTCTACAAAAACAGAACATGAGAACAAACAATTACAGGTGTTAGATTTTTTAAAGTTTTATCACCAAAATACTTCATCTACGCAAATAAGCAGTAAAAGGCATATTTGGCATTTAACAAAAGGAATAGCGCTTTAATGAGCGATTTACATTTAGAAATCAAGCAACTGATTATTGATACGCTTGAATTAGAAGATATTTCCCCTGCAGAAATAGACACCGACGATGCTTTATTCATTGACGGCTTAGGATTAGATTCAATAGATGCGCTTGAACTTGGCGTTGCAATTAAAAAAACATATAACATTAAAATTGATAACAATGCACAAGACAGCAAGAAACATTTTTATTCTGTAAAAACATTAAGCGACTTTATAGAAAGTAGCCGTAGTTAATGGAGCATTAAACATGACAGATAACAGAGAAGTAAAAAGCAAAGTACTCGCATTATTAACCACTATTTTAATTGAAGATTTTGAAATAGAAGCTGAAGATATATCGCTTGATGCGCATTTATATGACGACCTAGATCTAGATAGCATAGACGCTGTTGATTTAGCTGTAAAACTAAGAGAGGAAACAGGTAAAAAAATAGAACCGGACGATTTCAAGAAAGTAAGAACGGTTGACGATGTTGTTGTCGCGCTTGCCAAGCTTCTGGATTAACGTTTAAAAAGTAGTTCACTAATTACCCCCTGCACGGGGTTAATTAACTCACCTTGTGCGCCATAAAACTGGTTTTTGTCAAAAATTAGCCCTCTATGAAAAACATCATACTTGCCATTATTGCTATTGCTTACCCATTTATCATTTATTATGGCCTAGCTTATATTGAACCAGCGGTAATGGCAGGTGTTTTTGCCGTGTTTTTCATTGTGCGTTACCTAAACCAAAAGCATTCTAAATTTAGTTTACCTCATCTTAATATCATTCTTGGTGTTGTTTTAACGCTGCTCATTTATAGTGCTATCGCCAATTCGGCAATGGCCTTAAAATTTTATCCTGTCATCGTGTCGTTATGCTTTTTAGGTGTTTTTGCTTATTCTCTTTATAAGCCCCCTTCTGTTGTAGAGATGATTGCACGACTACATGAAGATATTGATAGCGAAGGCGTACTTTATACTCGAAAAGTGACCTTAGTTTGGTGTTGCTTTTTTATCTGCAACGCATTTATTTCCTCTTTAACGGTGTTTCATCCAGATGAATCTTTATGGCTTCTATATAATGGGTTGGTTTCATACCTTTTAATGGGGCTATTAATGGCAGCAGAATTTACTGTGCGTTATTTTGTAAAGCGTGCCAAAACAAAGAGCAAAGCTCACTAAAAAAGCGAGTGAACAAAATAAATGGACAGCGGTATGAAATTCCCATGCAACACAACATACTTTTTAGAACAAGAAACTGACTTCAAGACTTGGCAAAGTCAGTTACTCAATTTAAAAAAGCGTTTTGCCGCTGAAGAAGCCACCCGTTACGTGCTTTTTTGCCAAGACAGTTATCAGTTTGCTTTATGTTTTTTTGCCCTGGTTGCAGCAAGAAAGCAGGTTGTTTTACCTCCTAGTGGGCAAGTGACTCAAATAGAACAATGCATGATGCATGCTGACGTGCTAGTCACCGATTTAACAGAACATTACAATGCTCAGCGAAGTGTTGTAGACCCGTTTGTCCTCGATGATGTTATCAAGAGTTCTTCGATAAAAACTCCTTCAGAAGGTGATCAACCAACGACTACACTGTTAAACAAATCTGATTTATATCATTCCAGTCTGGAAGATTTGTCTTTTCAGGGGGAGTCTGAAATTGTCTTTTTTACTTCTGGGTCAAGTGGCACACCTAAAGCGATCACAAAAACTTTTGAACAACTTATTAAAGAAACATTAGTACTTGATGAAACCTTTTTAAAATCTTCTGTAACTCAAACGCAATATGCAGATCAAGCAGCACAAAATCGTTTTTTTATGTCGACGGTTTCGCATCAACATATATATGGTTTGCTATTTAAAGTGCTATGGCCCATTTGGTCTGGGCATAATGTTTATTTGAACGTATTTTCTTATCCAGAACACCTCGCTCAAAAAATCAAAACATTACAGGCTAGCCAAAGTAAAACACAAAATATCGTCCTAATTTCTAGCCCTGCATATTTTAATCGGTTGGTTGAGGATAATGTTTTAGTCGATATTAAAGATAACCTTTCCATATTGTTTTCATCTGGTGGCCCTCTTCATGGTGATGTCGCCATAAAGCTGAAAAACTGCCTAGGCACAGCGCCAACTGAGGTATTTGGCAGTACAGAAACAGGGGGTATTGCTTGGCGTCAAAGGAAGCTTGCTACTGATGATACTTGGCAAGTGTTTAATGGCATTGAAATAACTGCCGATAAAGACACGCAAAGATTAAGTATACTTTCCCCTTATTTAAGCAATTCCCAATGGTTTGCAACCGACGATAAGGTTAAATTACTTTCACAACAAAATTTTAAGTTATTAGGCCGAATTGATCGTGTGGTTAAGATAGAAGAGAAGCGCTGTTCTCTTGATCAAATAACCCTTCAATTGAATGAGCATCATTGGGTAAAAGATTGTTATGTATTAGTACTACAAGCCAAAAATAAACGCCGAAGCTTGGCTGCCGTAGTTGTTTTAACAACACAAGGAGAGCTTGCCTTAAAAGACAGTGGTAAATTAAAAGTAAATAATTCATTAAGAGAACACTTAAAACAGTTTATGGAAGCGATTGTTGTTCCTAAAAAATTTCGTTATATTGACCGCTTTCCTTATAATAACCAAAATAAATTATCATTGAACGATATGGAGCGCCTTTTTGACTGATTTTGTCTACTTACCGCACTGTAAATTACTTGAGCAATCTGACACTACGGTAAGTTTATGCCTAAATATTCCTGAGAATTTATATTATTTTCAAGGGCACTTTACTGAAATCCCATTGCTGCCTGGCGTGGTTCAGCTAGATTGGGTTATGCATTATTTGAAGCAATACTTTTCAATAAATCCAACGAAGCTAGCAAGTGTTGATGCGCTTAAATTTAAACGTATTATTCGTCCTGACACTGAAACCATTTTAACGCTGAATAAACTAAGTAGCACAAAATATACCTTTGAGTTTTCTGTAAATAATTCATCAGACTCAAGTGGCAAGGCTGTATTTCATGACAGCTAATCAGCTCAAACAGCATAGTAACTATGGCTTTATTGTACCCAATTACAATCATCCTGTTGAAATTGAAAGCACCATAAACGCTTTAAGTGAATTTCAATTGCCTATTATTTTAGTCGATGATGGTAGTGATCAGCACACCAAAGAAGTGCTTGAAGACATTGCTCAAAAGCAGAGCAACATAACGTTAATAAGACACAATGAAAACCAAGGAAAAGGTAGTGCAGTTCAAACTGGGTTAAAAAGAGCGATAGAAGAAAACTGGTCTCACGCAATACAAATTGATGCCGATGGTCAACATAACTTAAATGATATAGAGCTATTTATTGAAACGTCAAAACAATCACCTAGCGCTTTAATAAGTGGGCAACCTATATACGATGAAAACATCCCTAAGGGACGTTATTATGGTCGGTTTATCACTCATTTTTGGGTGTATATCGAAACATTATCAACTGATATAAAAGACTCTATGTGTGGTTTTAGAGTTTACCCATTACTCCAATACAAACAGTTAACTGAACAAATGCGTTTAGGCAATAAAATGGATTTTGATACCGAGGTTATGGTTAAGTTGTATTGGCAGGGAGTCGAGGTCATTTTTATCCCGACTAAAGTTAACTACCCAGAAAGCGGTATATCCCATTTTCAAATGTTTAATGACAACTTGCTCATCTCATGGATGCACACCAAACTCTTTTTTGGCATGATAATAAGAATCCCTAAAATTTTACTTAATAAATTTAAAATGAAAAAAGGCGTGCCGCATAATGGCTCCTAAATCACATTGGGCGAGTAAAAAAGAGCGAGGCTCTGTTTATGGTATCCAATTTCTTCTTTTTTTATATACAGTTTTTGGCAAGCTGGTCTTTAACATTGTTTTGACCCCTGTCATGGTTTATTTTTATTTAACAGGTCGAAGTGCTAGGCAAGCAATCTGGCAGTTTTTTGACAATTTAGATGCTCACCAAAATTTACCTAAAAAAACCTTCTTTGCTAAATTCGTTGCAGGCTTTAAACTCTTTTTTTCATTTGGCTTAGCCATTGTTGATAAGTTTGATGCTTGGTTGGGAAAAGTTAAATTTGAAGATATTGACCTGATTTCTGATGAACATTATAAAGAGCTGTCTTCTGGAAAAGGCGGTATTATCTTAAGTGGTCATCTCGGTAATATGGAGGTTTGTCGTGCAGTTTTCAGCCAAGAAAAGCATAAACGCCCTTTAAATATTATTACCTATATCGATCACGCAAAATCCTTCAATAAAATATTAAAAAGCTTAGACCCTGACTCCTACGTTAATTTTATACACATTGATCAATTTGGTCCTGATGATTCCATCAGGCTAAAACAAAAAGTTGAAAACGGCGAACTGATTGTCATCTTTGCCGATAGAATTTCTGTAAATAATCCAAACAGTGCTAATTATGTACCCTTTTTAGGTAAAGATGCTGCCTTCCCTATTGGTCCTTTTGCCTTAGCAAGTGTGATGGAATGTCCAATCTTTACGATTTTCTGCCTAAAGGAAAAAGGTCGTTATAAAGCCTATATAGAGAAGCTTTCTGACACAGTAAAGGTTGCTAGAAAAGATAGAAACGCCTACTTCATAAAACTAACTGAGCGCTTTTCGCTACAATTAGAAAAATATGTCAAAATGGCACCATATCAATGGTATAATTTTTTTGATTTTTGGCAAAAAGATCAAGACTCTTCTAAAAAGTAGATTTTATTTTTAAAAAGCCAGTAATCAGACTTTAGCTCTAAACAGCACATTACACTTCAAGGACATGTTAAGTGAACGAACAAGAACACCAAACAATAACTTCGCCTCTAATTTTTGGAAACAAGCGCTTAACTATTGAAGACATTATTAATGTCGTTGATATTGATATAAACATAAGCCTAAGTGATGATGAGTTTTTCCATGAAAAAATAAATAAAGGTGTGGCTTTCTTAGAAAAATTATTAAAAGAAGAAGGTCATATTTATGGTGTAACAACCGGTTATGGTGACTCATGTACTGTTGAAGTTCCTATGCACTTGGTGAATGAATTACCGATGCATTTAACACGATTTCATGGCTGTGGTTTAGGTAAGTTCTTTACCCCAGCACAAGGTCGAATGATTCTAGCAACACGCTTAGCTTCTTTAACACAGGGCTATTCGGGTGTAGGTTGGGAGCTACTTAACTTATTGGTTGCTTTACTGAACAAAAACATTATCCCTGTTATACCTGAAGAAGGCTCTGTTGGCGCAAGTGGCGATTTAACCCCCTTGTCTTATGTAGCAGGCACCCTACTTGGCGAACGAGACACTTACTATAATGGTGATATTGTCAACGCAAGCGAAGCTTTTAAAAATGAAGGTTTGAGCGCTATCACCTTAAAGCCTAAAGAAGGTTTAGCGATTATGAACGGCACTGCTGTGATGACCGCACTCGCATGCCAAGCCTTTGATCGCGCACAATACGCCAATAAATTAATGACACGTATTACCGCTTTATCTAGTTTGGCTTTACAAGGGAACAGCCACCACTTTGACGACATCTTATTTAGTGTTAAGCCACACCCTGGGCAAATTAACATCGCGAAAAGAATTCAACATGATTTAAACCATCATGAACACCCAAGAAACTCTCATCGACTACAAGACAGATATTCTATTCGTTGTGCACCGCATGTTATCGGCGTTTTAGAAGATACCTTACCTTGGCTACGTAACATGATAGAAAATGAGCTTAATAGTGCTAATGATAACCCAATTATCGACGGCATAGGTGAGCACGTTCTACATGGCGGTCATTTTTATGGTGGTCATATAGCGATGGCAATGGACTCCATGAAAAATTGTATTGCTAATTTAGCCGATTTAGCCGACAGACAAATTGCATCGCTTGTTGATGTGAAAATAAATAATGGCTTACCTTCAAATTTAAGTGCTGCGACAAACGATCGACGCTATATTAATCATGGTTTTAAAGCTATTCAAATAGGTTGTTCGGCTTGGACTGCTGAAGCGTTAAAATTAACAATGCCAGCCAGTGTTTTCTCTCGCTCAACAGAGTGTCATAACCAAGATAAGGTAAGTATGGGCACAATAGCTGCTCGTGATTGTTTACGCGTTTTAGAGCTTACTGAGCAAGTGTTAGCGGCCACCCTACTTGCTGCTATTCAAGGTGTAAGAATTCGCATTCTAAAACGTGAGATAGCTCAAGAAGCTTTAACTCCTGCTATTGCTAATATGCTAGAGGACATCAGTAGCTTCTTTGATTTGTTGGAAGAAGATCGCCCCACCGATTCATTATTAAGGCAAACTGTACTGTACATCCAAGAAAAACGTTGGACTCTTTATGACGAATAAAAACACCAACCATCATGAAACCAGTTTTTTGAAAAGTAAAGTGGCCAAAAAAGCTGTGATAAGTGCACATATCGATATAGAAATTCCGTTTTATGATGTTGATATGATGCGTATTGTTTGGCATGGTAAGTATGTAAAATATATTGAAGATGCCCGCTGTGTATTACTTGATAAAATAGCGTACAACTATCTTGATATGGACTCTTCTGGTTACTTGTGGCCTATTGTTGATATGCGTTTAAAGTATGTAGCCTCAGCTAAGTTTCAAAATAACATACGCGTTTTCGCTCATTTGGTTGAATATGAAACACGTTTAAAAATTGAATATGAGATTTACGATTTAAACAGTAAAACAATATTAACAAGGGCACATACTGTACAGGTAGCGATTTGCTCAGAAAGTGAAGAAATGTTGCACGACAGTCCGAAAGTCTTTATTGAGAAGGTAGAAAATTGCTTAAAAGGTCTTAGCCAATAAAGTTTTTGAGATTAAACAAAAAATCGACAACCGATAAAAAATACCAATACCAATAACAATATAAATAGCGAAGCAGCGAAATAATCGTTTTAATTCGTGAGGGAGTGACATGTTAACAGCAAGGCGACTAAAACTATTTAAGCGACCAAAGCCGATTAAATTGATGTCTTTGATATGCCTTTTCTCCCTCGGTTTAATATTGCCTTCTCATGCCCATTCTGATGCAGAATTCACACAAAAAAGCCCTTCCTCTCTTGCTGGTAATCAAGACGCACCTTTAGAAAATTTAGCTCAATCGGAATCAACAAACGAGTTACTTGCAAAATTAATGATTAATGAAGGCAAAGGGCAATTTATTCAGCAAAAATATTTTAGTTTCTTAGCTGTACCGATAAAATCTTCTGGTATTTTTATAGTGTCTGATTCACACGCACTATGGCAAACGAATGCACCTGTTTTCTCACAGCTTTTACTAAGTGCTAACGAAATTAAGCAACGCCAGCAGTTAGAGCAAAACTATACCTTGCTAACTAACAACACCGAATTCACTAAGGTACTTGGTACTGTCTTTACAGGTAACATTAACAGTGAAGATTGGCAGATCACTTCAAACAGTAAGTGTTTACAATTAGAGCCAAAAAGCAGCCAAATAAAGCAACTATTTAATATTGTGAGTCTTTGTTTAATAGAAAACAAACTAGTCGGAGATGGTCACAAACAACAACTAAACAACAGAGAAATAACCCTATTCGATCAGCAAAACAATAAAACCGTTATAGTGATGACCTTATCGCAAGAAAGCCTAAATGAAAAAGAGTTGAATGCGCTTAGCGAAAATCGTTTGAATGAAAGTAGCTTAAATAAAAGTAACAATACCACAGCGGTAAACAAAGGTTAGTGCATGTTAAAAAAATTGTTCGCACTAAGTATTAAGCAAAAGGCCGCTTTATGGTCCGTTCAATTTATAGCTGTTGTCGCATGGCTATTACTGACCCAAGTTTTTAATTCCCCAACGACTGCCACAATTGCCCAGAGCAATACAACACAAGCATTGCGCTTAAATGCCGATTTAACTTCGTTGTTTAGCCAAAAAAGTAGCCAAAAACCACAAAACATTCAAACTATTACCCAAAAAATATCGGCTACTACTAATAATACTCATGTTGTTTTAGTCGGCAGTTCCCATAAAGAAACAGCAATCAACAGCGCAATCAAATTAACGAGTCAGTTATCTAAATTACCTCTTATTGGTTATGCTAAAACCCGTTTTGATGACACCCCTAATTTAGATGACATTATCGCCCAGTATTTGCCTTTTAAACAGCAAGTAATCAGCCATAAAATGCGTAAGGTGCTGTCTGATGAAACGTTATATAATGAATCGCCTTCAGAAACAGTCTCTGCACAAAGAGTGTTTAATTATCAATTTGCACTGCTTAATCAAATAGGTAACCAAGCTGTCGCGAAAACAGTAGAGCAAGATCCCAGCTTATCTTTAGCTGACTTCTTATCTCAGCCCATTAAAGTCAACTCTTCTCTAAAAGCTACTGATAATCACCTTATTGCCCAATACAACGATAAGTATTATGTTTTAGTTACATTCGCATCTAAAAACCAAGCGATGAATGTTAATGAGGCGCAGCAACTTCAAGCACAATTTCAGCAAATAATTAACCAAGTTGATGCAGAGCACAACGTCAACAGCAACAACAACAGCAACAGCAACAGCAACAACAAGCTGAACCAAAATAAAGCCATTGAATACTTATATACTGGCGCTCTTTTTTATACTGCAAGTGCCAGTGAATCAAGTCAGTTTGAAATGCTACTTTATGGCTCTATTTCTCTCATCGCAACCCTACTACTTATCGCGCTTGTTTACAGACGTATAAGCGCATTACTCATGACATTTAGCCTAATAGCCATCAGCTTTTGCTATGGTTATGCGGCGTTAAGCATGATTTATATTGAAGTAAACGTCATCACCTTAGTTTTTTCTGTAACACTCATCGGTATTGCCTCAGATTATAGTTTTCACGCGCTAACACAATTAAAGTATTCCTCGACTGAAGCAAGTTTTAATCGAAAGAGTCCACTAAAAAACATTCACTCCTCTTTAACCATGAGCTACATTACTACAGGTGCAGGCTATGCGATATTGCTACTGACACCTTTTGTTTTATTCCAACAAATAGCTGTCTTTACCCTAGCAGGTTTATTTGGTGCGCTAATTACAGTTCTTTGTTTATACCCTTTATTTTTGCCTTTGTTCACTCGCTTTTCTAATTCATCATCTACCTCATCGTCTAGCTCTTCGTTTAACTCTAAAAATACAACTAGCTCAGACATTTACGCTAAGCCACCTCGCTTTGCTTTAAAACTAAACAGGGCTCAACAATACCTCGTTAAAATGATTCACAACCATAAACAAATAGCCCTTTTAGTTATTGTTGCCTGCGTACTATCTACTTCAGTATTAAAGTTTGACGATGATATAAAACGCTATTACCAACCCGAAGCGAAGTTAAAAGCCAATGAAGTTGCGATTAAATCCATACTCAATAACCAGTGGGATTCACAATATCTTTTATTACAAGCAACTAGCCAACAAGACTTATTAGAGCAAGAAGAAATGTTAACCCCGGCATTACGCAGTTTAGTCAGCAATGGCGCCATAAAAGATTTTTCAGCCATTAGCCACTGGTTGCCTTCTTTAAAGCAACAACAACAAAATAAACAAGCGATTATTGCAGCCCAAACCGCTGACCAATATAAGCTGATGCAACAAATTTTGGCTACAGCCAATTGGCAGTTTGAATCAAGCATTAACCCCTTAACACCCAGTTACTGGTTTGCTTCCCCCTTAGGTAAAATGCATCAAGCTCAATGGCTAACCGATAACGAATTCTTTTATTCCGTTGTCAAATTAGCAGGGATTACTGATAAACAAGCTTTATTAGAGCTAGCGACGAATTCCTCCCTTGTAAACTCCCCACAGGCTAAGCTTTACTTTATTGACCAAGCGGGGGAAATAACCGCTCAACTTACCTTGTTCTCTGAGCATCTGGTTTTAACACTAATCGCTATTTTGTTTGTAGCACTAGGGGTTTTTAGCATAAAGTATGGTAAGAAAGTGGCTTGTTTAGCCGTTTTAGCACCAATGTTTGCTGTACTTATATCATTGCTTATAAGTTTTTGTATTCAAGGTCACTTAAATATTTTTAACTTAGTCGCCAGTATACTTGTTATTGCGTTAGGGCTTGATTACTCGATTTTTTATACTGAACACGGTTTTAGCCCAAAAGTAACATTAACCACGCTAATGTCTGCGCTTAGTTCCATCTTTGTATTTGCTATTTTAATACTGAGTAGTATGCCCGTTATTGCAAGCTTTGGGCTTAGTGTTTTTATTGGTGTAGGCGTTACTTTTCTTTTTGCGCCTATAGTCACTTTAGCTAAAAGCAATTAATAGCACCATAATAAGTCAACAGAACCTAATTAAACTGATACGCCATTAGAAAACACATAATAAAAGGAAGTGCTAATGAATAAAGAAAATCAATTTGATGTAACGATAATTGGCGCTGGTCCTGCGGGGGTTGTTGCGGCAAGTTTATTACAGCAAAAAGGTTGGTCTGTTTGTATATTAGAACGAGAGCTTTTTCCTCGTTTCTCTATTGGCGAGAGCTTACTTCCCCATTGCACAGAAATATTGGAAGAAGCCAATTTACTCGACGCTGTGGTTAAAAATCAAAAAACGCTTGGCTTTCAATTTAAAAATGGTGCTATGTTTCATCGAGATGGCGTCGATTGCAGTTTTGATTTTACAAAAAAATTCAGTAAAGGCCCAGGTACGACTTTTCAAGTAAAGCGCGCAAACTTTGATAAACTTCTAGCTGATGAAGTTGAAAAGCAAGGTGTTACCATTCGCTATCAACACAGTGTTACCGCCTTCGACTCAACCGACACTGGCACCACATTATCAGTAACATCCCCAACAGGTGATTATCAGCTTCAAGCAAAATTCACTTTAGATGCGAGTGGTTTTGGTCGCGTTTTACCACGCTTATTAAATTTAGAAAAAGACAGTGAATTACTGAGTAGAACAGCAATATTTACCCATATTAAAGATAATTTACCCTCAACAGAAAAAGGTAAGCAATTCGATAGGGATAAAATATTAATTACCGTGCATCCAACGAAACCCGATGTATGGTATTGGCTTATTCCTTTTAGCGACGGCACTGCTAGTGTTGGTGTTGTTGGTGAAAATAGTTACTTTGATAATCCTGAGACCGAACAAGCATTGAATAATACGCTTAGAGGTTATCTTAACGAAGACGCCAACCTGTCGGAATTATTAACGAACGCAGAGGTAATCGCTCCTGTTAGAAAGATTGGTGGTTATAGTGCAAATGTCACCTCGTTATACGGAAAACGCTATGCGCTTTTAGGTAATTCCGGCGAATTTCTTGATCCTGTTTTTTCTTCAGGAGTAACCATCGCTTTTCATTCAGCTTTGTTAGCGGCCAATACGCTACACAAAGACCTTTCTGATGAACAGGTAAGTTGGGAAGACGAATTTGCTATTCCCTTGGCAAGTGGGGTAGAAACCTTTAAACATTTTGTAATGGCCTGGTATGACACGGTATTGCAAAACATTATATTTTTTACCGACAATGATTCTGAAGTAAAAGCGATGATTTGCTCAATTTTAGCAGGTTATGCGTGGGATGAGTCTAACCCTTATGCAACTAAAACAAAAAGACGACTAGCGACACTTGCAGAAATTTGCCAAGAAGAAAATGATCATGCAATTTAGTCTACACAGTCACTTATTACATACAAAGCGCATTAGTATTAGAATGCTTATAACTATAGCTTTAAGCATGAGTTTATTTTCTTGCACAAGTCTTTTAATACAAGAACAAGAGTCACTAGATAGTTCGACAAATAATGCTGCTTCGAACTTAATGATTATGCCTTTGCTAGCTATACCTGAACATTTACAAAATAAGGTATGGTTAGAGAAATTTAATTTTTCAATGACCAATATTGAAAAAACACATAAGCAATCCATGCTATTACAAACAGAATTAACAGCACAGCATGTTAATATTGCCGCTATGAGTTTTGCAGGAATTCCTTTAGCGCAAGCTCGATGGAAAGTTGGTCAACAACAGGTTGAAACGCAGCATAGTGTTGATCGTAGTTTTAATGCTAAACAAGTTATTCATGATCTTGAACTTACCAATTGGCCGATAGAAAAAATACGCAACGCTCTGTTTGCTGGTTTCCAAGTGAAAGAAGTAACGCAACAACAAAATAATCATGATGGTGAAAGTCTGCTTATTTCTCGTTCTTACTATCTTGTGCGCGCCAATAATAATGAAACTTTAAGCGAAGAAAATAAAGAACTTGTGATTTCCATCAATTATAATGCAGGCATAACGCACTTTGTTCATCATAAAGCAGGGTATTCTTTAGAAATAGAACGCTTATCTGATGAGCAATTAGTGGCTCATTAAAGCCTGCTATATTGATTGCAATAAAAACGAAAATAAAAAATATAAAATAAAAACAAACAAAGAGACTTCATGAAAACTCCCCTTTATATTAGTGACTTTTCGTTAATAAACGCTTTAGGACGTGATAACGAAACCATCAAAAAGAACTTATTACTTGGTAATAACGAAGGCTTAGTGCGTGTTGATAATTTATTATTTGATGATGAAATAACTGTAGGTGCTGTACAAGGTGAGCTTCCTTGTGTAAATAATTATCCTGTCCACCTACAGAGTAGAAATAATCAGCTTGCTTTACTTGCCTTAAATAACATGCGTGAAGCAACCAATAATATTATTAACAAATTTGGCCAAAATCGTGTTGCCGTTATCATAGGAACAAGTACTTCAGGTATCAGTGAAGGCGAAAGTGCGATGAAAATTTTACAGCGCGACGGTCAGCTTCCACTTCATTATGATTATCACCAGCAAGAACTTTTTAATACGGCAGAGTTTATCAGTGAAGTATTAGGTACTACGGGGGTATGCTTAACAATTTCTACCGCATGTTCTTCCAGCGCGAAGGCTTTTAAAACGGCTAGTGAAATGATCGACTCAGGAATAGCAGATGCTGCTATTGTTGGTGGCGTTGATACGCTTTGTGAAATGACCATTAATGGTTTTTACTCATTAAATTCAACCGCTAAAGGAAATTGCCAGCCTTCGAGTATTAATAGAGATGGTATTAATATTGGCGAGGCCGCTGCGCTTGCTTTAATTACTAAAGAAAAGAGCGATGTAAAGTTACTTGCTGTGGGAGAGTCCAGTGATGCATATCATATGTCAGCACCCCAACCTGAAGGTGAAGGAGCAATAAGTGCCATGCAAGCTGCCTTAAATGAAGCAAATTTAGAAGCAACTGATATCGACTATATCAATTTACATGGCACGGCAACACCAAAAAATGACGAAATGGAAGCAACAGCTATTCATTCACTTTTCGGTAGCAATATCCCATGTAGCTCCACCAAAAGCCTAACGGGTCATACCCTTGGAGCAGCAGGCGCTACAGAAGTCGGTTTAACTTGGTTATTATTATCTAACACATCAAAAGAAGACTGTTACCCTCCTCATATTTTTGATGGTGAAATTGATGCTACAATACCGCAAATAAAACTCGTCGCTAAAAATGATAATATAAGCAATCCAATAAACACGTGTTTGTCTAACTCATTCGCGTTTGGTGGAAATAACGTTAGTGTTATTATCGGGAAATAAAGTGAGTTAAGAGTAAAATGAATACAGAATTTATGAAAAATAGTAAACGCAATATCTACGCTATTGAAGACATTTTGCCGCATGATCATCCAATGATTTTAATAGATAAACTTGTCTCATATACGCAAACCCAAGCACATTGTCAGGTAACTATTACTGAACGAAGCAATTTTTATCGTCAAGATAGTAAAAGTGTGCCAAATTATATTGTTATAGAATATATGGCACAGGCTATTGCTGCACTCTCGAACGCCAAAGAAAAAGATCTAGGCTATGGGGTTGATATTGGCTTTTTAGTTAGTAGTCGAAAACTCAAACTTTTTACTGGTGAGTTCAAACTTGGCGTAACATTAGATATTCATATTGATCAAATTTATCATGAGAGCCAAGGCTTAGCGACTTTCGACTGCTCAGCGTATAACGGTGATGAATTAGTAGCGAGCGGTAAAATTAATATTTATTTACCTGAGAATCCTGAGGAATTCCTCGCTCAGCAATAAGCTTTAAATAATATGGCAATAACAAAAACAAAAAAACATAGCTCTAAAGGATAAACAGTATGATTAAGCGCGTATTAGTAACAGGTGCTAGCAAGGGTATCGGCAAATCAATCGCATTAAAGTTGGCGCAAGATGGTTTTAGTATTACGGTACATTGTCGCTCGGGTGTTAGTGAAGCTAATGCTGTTATTGAAGAGATTAAGCTTAGGGGTGGACAAGCAAACTTCATTCAATTTGATGTAAGTAACAGGCAGCAAACGAGTGAAACACTAGAGGCTTTTGTAAAACAGCACGGCGCTTTTTATGGGGTTGTTTGTAATGCTGGCATTACAGCAGATACCGCTTTTCCTGCCATGACAGATAATGAGTGGGACGATGTTATTCACACCAATTTAGACAGCTTTTATAACGTACTTAAACCTTTAGTAATGCCTATGGTACAAAATAGAGAAGGTGGCCGAATTGTTACCTTAGCTTCTGTATCTGGGGTAATAGGCAATAGAGGACAGGTAAACTACAGTGCTTCGAAATCAGGTATTATAGGCGCAACAAAAGCACTGTCTTTAGAGCTTGCTAAAAGAAAGATAACCGTCAACTGTGTTGCGCCAGGTTTTATAGACACTGGAATGACTGAAGAATTAGACATTAAAAACATGAAAAAAATGATCCCGATGCAAAGAGCGGGCAACCCTAACGAAGTCGCACATGCGGTAAGTTTTTTAATGTCTGACGGTGCATCTTATATTACCAGACAAGTTATTTCAGTTAATGGTGGCATTGCCTAAAGCAAACTTAACTAGCTATCTACAAAGCAAATTAAACGCTAAAAGAATACACGGCTACAAGCGTAATTTTTAACATAAAAAGTAAATCAGAGTAAGAAATATGAACAGAGTGGTTATTACTGGAATGGGTGCAATCACCGCACTGGGTGATGAATGGAGCACTTTTAAAAGCGCTTTAGCGCAAGGTAAAAATGCAACTCAGGTAATGACTCCTTGGCAAGAAATGGATGGGCTGAACACTCAACTGGGGGCGCCTATTAATCATTTTACCAAGCCAGCACATTTCAAACGAAAAAAAATACGTTCTATGGGCCGAGTTTCATTATTAGCTACCAGCGCTACTGAAAACGCATTAGAGCAAGCAAACCTACTTTCACACCCTGCTCTAACCGATGGTTCAACAGGTATTTCTTATGGTTCATCGACAGGCTCTACAGAGCCTCTTATTGCTTTTGGTAACATGCTAGAAAACAATGATATGAAAGGCATAACCGCAACTAGTTATATCAAAATGATGTCTCATACGGCACCGGTAAATGTAGGCGTATATTTTGGCTTAAAGGGTCGTGTTATCACGACTAGCTCGGCTTGTACTTCGGGCTCTCAAGGTATTGGTTATGCTTATGAAGCGATAAAATTTGGTAAGCAAAAAATCATGGTTGCTGGTGGCGCAGAAGAGCTTTGTGTCACTGAAGCAGCAGTATTCGATACGCTGTATGCTACGAGCATTAAAAATGATACACCTGACTTAACCCCCTCTCCTTTCGATAGCAGCCGAGATGGCCTCGTTATTGGTGAAGGAGCATGTACCTTAATTTTAGAAGAGTTAGAACATGCCAAAGCGCGTGGCGCTAATATTTTAGCTGAGTTAGTCGGTTTTGGTTGCAACTCTGACGGTCAGCATGTAACAGATCCTAGCGCTGAAACAATGCAAATGGCAATGCAACTATCACTTGAAGATGCCAATCTACAAGCAAGTGACATTGGCTATGTTAATGCTCATGGTACGGCAACAGAAAAAGGCGATATTGCAGAAACTACAGCTACAGCAAGTGTTTTTGGCCATGTACCTATCAGCTCACTTAAAAGTTATTTAGGTCATACGCTTGGAGCATGCGGTAGTATTGAAGCTTGGGCAAGCATTAATATGATGCAAGATAAGTGGTTTGCTCCAACACTTAACTTAAACGATGTGGATAGTGCGTGTGGTAATTTAGATTACATTAAAGGAGAAGGCAGAGCTATCGATACCAACTACATCATGACTAATAACTTCGCTTTTGGTGGTATTAATACCTCTTTGATTTTCAAACGCTGGCAAGATGAGTGATTTTATAAAAAGTAAGCCAGTGCAAGATAATAAACTCAGGCAGCTCAAGCATCCCATGCCAGAAAGCGTTTATTATCATCTACAAACACAGAAAATAAGTGGTATTGCCAAGTGCTCGCCTTTATATATAGCTCAATACTCCACCCAATTTATCGACTCCAATTTAGCCTCCTCTGACAATATCGTAAGTGACTCTTTTCAAGTCTCTAAATCAGGTTTAAGCGAGCTCACCATAAGTAATTTCTACTTAAGTGAAGAAGAGCTACGAATTTTAAGTGCAAAGGCGAACCTAAAAAAAAGAACAGAATTTATATGCAGCCGTTATCTAATCAAAAAAATGGCTGACATACCCTTAGAAGACTTTAAGCAATACACCGTAAAGTATAGTGAAGAGCATCAATGTGTTGGTATTTTTACTCTTATGAACAATGGTAAAAGTGATACTCAAAGCGGTGACAACAAAGAAGTTGATAACAACGAAGAGATTATTCAACGGCTTTCTTTAAGTCATAGTGGCGCTTATGTGGCCTTTATGTTTTATTCAAAAGAACAACCCGTTGGTTTAGATATAGAAGTGATTAAACCAAGAGACTTCTTAAAGATTGCTGAAGAATTTTTTAGTCAAGATGATATTCAGTTGCTAAGCCAAAGCCTACAACTACAACAAGACTTCTTTAGTTTATGGACAACAAAAGAGGCGGTCGCTAAGTTAACGAACACCTCTGTTTTCGATATGTTATCAGTATCGGGTCAAACTATAGAGCAAAGATACAATACACAAAAGTTAATGACTAAAGCTTATAGTTGTAGCATTGCTTGTAGCCAATAACTCATATAAGAGCACCAAAATAATAAAACATTAGTCCGTTGAATAATCAATTAATGACGCTTGAATTAAACGATTAACATGAACAATCCAGTTATTATAATTACGATGTATCGTTTTCTTTGAATCGTTATACTTTAAATTAGTACTTTTGACGTATTCAATAGAGTAACTTAAGCTACTGTATTTAATTAAAATTTCTGCTGAATGATCTCTTACTAAAATATCTGCAACAATGGTACCTTCAGATTTGTTTTTTACGTTCCACCCTTTTTGTACTAAAGCTTTTCGAATGCTTTTCTCTACTTGTTTAGCAGTCACCCCTTCTGGCACAGATGCACTTGGCACATTGTAAATAGCTTTCGATTGGCATGCGCTTAACATAAGCAGTGAAAAAACAAATATGGCTAACTTTTTCATTTATATCCCTTTATTTTTTATTATTTTATCCGCTATTTATTAGGCTTAACAAATTTGAAAAGAATAACAAATAGCTATTACATCTATTTTTACTACAGTGAACTAGCTCACTTTATTATTCAATTAAAACTTATAAGATGCACCAATATAAGCTGAAGTTAAAGAAAAAGCGTACAAATCACTATCTGAGTTAAAGTAGTTTTCAGACTCCGCAAAGTAGGTATCAGCTTCAAACGCTATTCTAAACTGTAAGCCTTTCAAACCTGCAGGAGTGTATTCTCCTCCAAAGCCCCATTTGATGGCAACTGGATTGTCAGTCTCTAAATAGTCAAAACTTGAATTTAATTCAACCGACGATAACCCCAAGATACCAAAAGCACGCCAGCCATTATCAAATGAATAACCTGCATTAGCCGCTACAGAAAAAGAGGTAGGTTCTTGATAAACACTTTGCCTACCAATTAATGAATACACAAACCCAAGTGTTTCACCGTAATCGGAATAGCTGGCTTCAACACTTATAATGCGATTAAACGAATAACCGATATATAATTTGCTAGTATTACCTGAAATTTTTTCTACTAATCGGCCATACCTATAACTATTATCCCAATCGTTACCGGCAAAGGCATCAAAGGTACCATAACCTCCCCCTACATAAAGGCCTTTGGATGAAGGCTGTTGAATAGTGGCATCACCCGATACCTGTTCATTTGCTAGTAATGTACTTGAAAGCATTAACGATAATAATGCGCTCACCCTGATCAATTTTTTCATGGACTTACTCCTTGTTATATTGATTGTTTTACAAGTGTTATCTTCAAAGCTTATAACTCAGCTACAGTATCAGCCCAAAACGTTTCTGTTATAGACGCTGTTCTTTGCTTCTTTTAAGTATTATAGCTTTTATCAAACAGAAAACTACTCTCTAAAATACCATGAGAAAAAGGTCCTATAACAATTTATGAAAATACTTTTTGGCTTCTTCTTTTACTTTTGGTGCCAGCAGTACCGTTGAAATCATGGTGGGTATTGCCATCACAGCATACATAATATCAATTAAGTTAATCACTAAAGTCAGTGAAGATATGGCACCAATTAAAATTAAGCCTAAATAGAACCAAACATAGGCTTGTTCGAATCGTTTACCCAATAAAAATTCAGCACATTTACTGCCGTAATACCAAAAAGTTAACACCGTGCTGGTACTTAAAAAGAACACAATGACCATTAAAAAGTAGCCACCAAAACTTGGAAAAGCTTGCTCAAATACCTGTGCTGTTAAACTTACTCCTGACAGTGCAGTGCCTCCTAAATCGGTCACCAAAATAGCCAGCGCTGTACAGGTACAAACTATTAAAGTATCAACGATAGGCCCTAAGGTTGCCACTAGGCCTTCTTTCGTTGGTTCACTTGTATTTACCGCGCCATGTGCCATCGACTCCGTACCTATGCCAGCTTCGTTTGAAAATGCCCCGCGCTGAACGCCAATCATTATAACTGAGCCTATAAAACCACCAGCAACCGAGTCACTTACAAAAGCGCCATGGAAAATTGACATAAAGGCTCCAGGAATTGCCTGCGCATTCATCAATAAAACGCCCATCGTTAAAATGAAGTAACCAATAACCATCATCGGCACGACGAGGCTTGTAACACGAGCAATACGCGTTAATTTACCCATAACAATGTAAGTGATAAGTAAACAAAGCGAAATACCTGCAAACAGATCAAAGCCAAAATGGTCATTTGCTGAAGCAAAACCTTGAGGTATGGCCACTATATCTCTAAGCACCTGAACCAATTGATTAATTTGAAAAATAGGTAAAGCGCCAAACATGCCACCAATACAAAATAGCCAAGCCAGAGGCATCCACTTTTTACCTAGTCCTTCACGAATAACATACATGGGTCCACCTTGAAGATTGCCACTTCTATCAAGACCTCTGTATTTTACGGCAAGGGTGGCCGTATAAAATTTTGTGGCAATACCAACAATCGCTGTTATCCACATCCAAAAGACAGCGCCTGCTCCTCCTAATGTGATAGCAACAGCGACACCTGCGATATTTCCTAAGCCTAAAGTACCTGACAAGGCCACCATTAAAGCTTGAAAGTGACTAAGGTCACCGGCTTTTTTCTGTTTGTGGTCGTCATGCTTACCTGAGGTAATATCAAGTGCAAGTTTTAAATGCTTATATGGCATGGCAGCTGAATGAAAGACAAAAAACAGCCCACCACCAACAAGTAAGATTACCAATGGCAAACCCCACATAAAACCTACGATTTGCCCAGTTATTATCTCAAGTTGTTCCATTTATATTTATGCCTTTTTTTAATGCTTCTATGTTTTTATGTTTTTGTGTTTTTGATTTACAGGTAATTAATTGACTAAACCAATTAATTCAACAAAGTGACTAGAGTAATAAGCTGTTTTCAATACGGTAAAAGCGATCTGTTGCATTGATTAATGAATTAGCCGTCAGATTTGGAACACCATAAACGGCGGTTTTTATTCCGTACTTATCCCTTACATGCGTCAATAGCCTATCAAAATCGCCATCACCTGAAAGCAACACGACTTCATCGACTAAAGGTGCAGCTTCAAGCATATCAATGGTTATGCCAACATCCCAATCTCCTTTAGCAGAGCCATCTTTACGTTGAATAAAAGGTTTTAATTTCACTGTAAAGCCAAGATGTTTT
This sequence comes from Colwellia sp., assembly GCA_049607625.1. Taxonomy (GTDB): domain Bacteria; phylum Pseudomonadota; class Gammaproteobacteria; order Enterobacterales; family Alteromonadaceae; genus Colwellia. Next base: position 77,989 of record JBMYWR010000001.1, on the reverse strand, counting down.
AGCATTTTTTGAAATTTATGTTGCTGATCATCACTTCTCGCAATAGCATAAGCATTAGCCAAGACAAGTTCACCTTGGGAAGCAAGTTCTTGCCATAATAGTCTATAATTAAATTGTTTTTTATAGGTATCACGTGTTGTGTAATAAATATTTTGTACATCGACAAATACGGCTATTTTCTTCACTATTCAACCTTTTAAAAATTAAAAACATTACGAATTAAACAAGCCTACCTTATTACTAAGTGTTAAAACACCAGATTTTTGATGTTATTTTCCTATAGTGATAAACTTGCGCACCAATTTATTATTTAAAAAGCATTTTTAATCAGAAAATGCGAGGCCAAAACTTTCATGTCAGCTTTACGTTCATTTTGTTATTTGCTTTTAAAATTCCCGGTCCGCTTATTGGTTCGCTGTAAAACAGTGCTCGATAAGCCCATTAACAATGATGATAAAAGCCAACCAATTTTTTATATTGTTCGCCATCAGTCAGCAAGCGACATACTCTCTTTACAAAAAGCATGTAAGGATCACAACTTACCCGACCCGCTTAGCGATGTTGAAATCAAAGGAAAACGTTATTTACGTACCCTGTGCCTTGCTAAACCAACGGCTTTACTTCCTTGGCGCAAAAGCAGCGAAACAAAAGCACTGCAACAAGGTTTAGATTTATTAAACGCACATAATGATGATAAAGATCTTGATGCACTTTTGATCCCTGCAAATATTATTTGGGGACGTGCTCCAACCAAAGAAAATAATAACGCTAATGTAGGTAGCTTGTTAGCTGAACAACAATCACCTAATTGGTTTAGAAAGTTCTTAATCGTGCTTTTTTCAGGACGAGATGCACTATTACGTCTTAGTACACCTTTATCTATAAGAACGATGTCAGACAGTCACGGAAACGATGAAGACACCGCGCATAAACTGCTTCGTGTAGCGCGTTTTCACTTTCATCGCCAAAGCATTGCAGCGAAAGGCCCACGCTTAATGCACAGAGAACAAATGTTCACGGCGTTATTTGCTAGCCCTGCTATTAAACAAATTATCAAAGAAGAATCTGAAGCTAAAAAAATCGACGAAGATAAAGTGAAAAAGCAAGCGCGCAGCATTATGAAAGAAATTGCGGGTGACTATAGCGTTTCTTTAATAAATGTTGGCGAACGCGTATTACGTTGGTTATGGGGAAGACTTTATAAAGACATTAAAGTAAACAATGCTGAAGTGATAAGACAGCTTGGTCAAGATGGCCATGAAATAATTTATGTACCTTGTCACAGAAGCCATATGGATTACTTATTACTTACCTACATCATTTTACATGAAGGAATGGTAACACCTCGTATTGCGGCTGGTATAAATTTAAATTTTTGGCCTGCGGGTAACATTTTCAGAAAAGCTGGTGCATTTTTCCTACGCCGAAGTTTTGCAGGTAATCGTTTGTACTCAACCATATTTAGGGAGTACTTAGGTCTACTTTTTGAGCGAGGTTATTCTGTTAAATATTACACTGAAGGTGGTCGAAGCCGAACCGGAAGGTTACTTCAACCGAAAACGGGCATGATCGCGATGACCATTCAAAGTATGCTTCGCGGCATAGATAGGCCACTGTCGCTAGTGCCTGTTTATTTGGGTTACGAGCATGTTATGGAAGTCGGTACATATCATAAAGAGCTTAGTGGTAGTCAGAAAAAAAGTGAGTCTATTTTTGGTGTTGTTAAAGCCATTAAAAACCTAAGAAATTATGGTAATGGCTATGTAAACTTTGGCACGCCTATCACAATTAATAGTTTTTTAAATGAAGAAGTTCCTAATTGGAAAGAGGCTATAAATCCCATTGAGCCGCAAAAACCAACGTGGTTAACCCCAACCGTCAACACACTTGCCAACAAGGTAATGAAAGAGATAAACCAAAGTGTTGCCTTAAACCCAGTGTCTTTAACGGCTCTGATTTTACTGGCTAGTGAAAACAAAGCGCTCTCTAAAAGAGACTTAGAAAAAGCTTTAGATTTTTGCTTAGACATACAAAGACATACACCATACAGTAAAAACATGACCATACCAGAAGAGTCAGGTGAAGATCTTTTAGCTCATGTAGTCTCTTTAAATAAGGTTGTAGAAACTAAAGACAGCCTTGGGACGATTATTTCGCTAGAGCAAAATGCTGCTTTAGAAATGAGCTACTATCGCAATAATATTATTCATACTTTCATATTGCCTGCATTAGTTAGTAGAATCTTAATGAGCAACAAAAAAATAAGTAGCGAGCAACTTATTGAACAAACTCAAATGTTGCTGGCATTACTTGTTGAAGACTTGTTTTTATATCAATCACCTGAACAAGTAGCAACACAAATAGAGGGTGTGCTTGCGTTCTTATCTGAACAACACATGGTAAAACATAGTAAGGCAGGATACTGGTCGCTAACAGAAGAGCCAACCTTATTAACCCACATTCATTTGTTAGGTGAGTACATTGATGAGAGCTTACAACGATTAGCGATTATAACCTCACTTACAACAAGACTAGCACCCGTTAGTAAGCGGGATTTAGAAGAAAGTGTTGTATCTATTGCTAAACGACTTTCTGTATTAAATAACATTAATGCGCCTGAATTTATCGACAAGAAAGCGCAGGCAATTTTAATTAATAGTATGAAAGAGCAAGGCTATACACGTTTAAATGAAGATGGCTTAGTCGTGACCACGGAAAAAATGGCCGACATTAAAGCGATAGTAAATAACTTAGTCGCTATTGAAGTATTACAAAGTATTGCCAAGTAAGAGGTTTACTTAAACCGAGTTCAGATTAGTTAGAGAACTCGTTACGAAAAAGCACGTTCATCTAGAACGTGCTTTTTTTGTTAAAAAAAGACCTATCCTAGTACTGCACTACATTGCCGTAGCTTGTCTTTGTGTATTGACACAACCGACCGATTTTTCCGAACATGGGCCAAGTAAAACATTATCCAATCCTTTGGTACTAATTAGTTTAGCCACTTCTGCTTGTTTGCTGCTTATTAACGATATTCCTTCAACGACAATGTCATAAGCTTTCCACTTGCCTGTTTTTTTGTTTAATCGCAATTTAAAAACAACATCGATGGGGGGCGCATTAACATCAACAATTTTGGTTTTAATAGCAACTATTCGCTTACCTTTAGGCAACTGCGACTCTTCGTAAACAACTTGTTGTGATTTATATTGTTTCAATGCTAGTGCATAGGTTTTGACTAAGTCGTTTCGCATGGACGCAACAAACTGCGTACGCTGCAGCTTAGTTGTTTTCTTTAAATGCTTTCCTAATATTTTGTAGGCTGCATACTGATAGTCAACAGCAGGCATTAACTCTTCTTCGACAATCGTTTGCATATAAGACGGATCGTTTTTCAGCAACTCTTGACTAGATGCTATTCTCGAGAATAGATTGTCACCAGTGTTTTTAAGCACATCGAAAGGTGTTTGATTTTGGGTGTTAGTAAGCTGAGGCTTTTGTGCTGCATTTTCGTTTGCATCAGCAAAAACAATTGAAGAATAAGACACTAAACAACTTACCCCTAAGGTAAGCACGTAAGTAAATAGTTTCATGTGTTCGACTTCCGTAACTAATGAAGATAATAATTAAGTCTTCAAACGCATTATGATTTTTTCCTTAAAAACACCATAAACATAAAAACTTAAACACCAATTATTCACCGTTTTATTTCATTATTTTTATTCATATAAAAGGCTATGTAACAATAAAATATTTTCTCTGAACAGCTAAAGTATAGACTACACATAGCCTACATGCCCAAAGTCTCCCGCCAAAATACACTTAGCATGAATAGCTTTTAACTAATACTTGGTAATTAAGAGAGTTTTTAGTGGAATAAAACTGAAAAAAAGTTAGGGACTAGCGATCTCATCGAATTACACAGATTTGACGAATTAGAGCTTTTTTGAGAAGGGACAGAGACTAGATACTTTAGGGTAAGAACAAGTGAGAAGCCCGTTTTGCCCGCAGATTACGCAGATAAGAACGGATAAGACTCTAGAGATTTTTAGAGTAAGACACAAAACAAGCGCTTCCCGAATAAATTAGATCCTACAGGTTCAATAAGCAATGGAGCAATCACTTTTGTAGGAGCGTGCTTTAGCCGCGATCTTTTGTGTCGTAAGCCTTAGTCACCTGTCACCTGTCACCTGTCACCTGTCACCTGTCACCTGTCACCACAGAGGCCACCGAGAAAAGAAGAAACATTCTATCGATCTTCCTCTGTGTAGCGCAGCGCCTCGGTGAGCTCGGTGGTAAAAACGGGCTTTAACTTGATTTTACCCCAAGAGCTTCCCGAATAAATTCAGTCCCACAGGTTCAATAAGCAACGGAACAATCACTTTTGTAGGGGCGTGCTTTAGCCGCAATCTCTTTTTACTCTGACCCCTTATTCAAGAATCAGATGTTCAGGAAATAGCAGCACCAATATAAGCACGGTTATTTGTATCAACACAAAAGGGATAACCCCTTTATAAATGGTGGAGGTTTTAAGCCATTTTGGCGCGACCCCTTTCAAGTAAAAAAGGCTAAAGCCAAAGGGTGGCGTTAAGAAGGAGGTTTGTAAGTTCATTGAAATTAAAATCGCAAACCAAATAAGATTAATGTCTAAGGCTATAGCGACGGGTAATAAAATAGGTACCACTAAAAAGGCGATTTCAATAAAGTCGATAAAGAAGCCTAAAACTAAAATCGCAATCATCGCAATAATAATAAAAGTCCACTTTTCACCAGGCAATTCCAAGAAGAAGTCTTCAATGAGGTACTCACTACCAGAGTAACTAAACACCATGGAAAAAGCAGTTGCGCCAATTAGCACAGCAAATACCATAGAGGTTACTTTAACAGTTTCTTTAGAGATGCCATGTAATGATTTAAAAGAGAACTTTCCATAAAACATGGCTAAAACCACGGCACCAACCGCGCCAATGGCTGATGATTCTGTTGGCGTTGCAATACCTGCAAAAATAGAGCCTAAAACAATAACAATTAGCGTTAAAGCAGGTACTACATCCTTTAAGGCGCTTAACAATATTTCGCGCTTACTTTCAGTAATAACAATGGGCGGGCAATAATGCGGTTTAACTTGCCCTAAAATAAATATATACGCGGTATAAGCAACAATTAGCAGCATACTCGGGATGATTGCCGCTCGGAATAAATCACCAACCGGAACTCCCATGACATCGCCAAGGATAATCAGAATAATAGAAGGAGGCACAATTTGCCCAAGCGTACCTGAAGCACAAATAATTCCTGTGGCGGTTGGTTGATGGTAATTATTTTTTAACATAACAGGCAATGAAATAACGCCCATAGCCACTACACTTGCACCTACAACACCGGTAGATGCCGCCAGTAACGCCCCAACCACAACAGTAGAAAATGCTACACCACCGGGTATACCACCAAAAAGCTTAGCGGCTGATTCTAACAACCTTTCAGCTAATCCCGTTTTTTGTAGCACAATCCCCATAAAAATAAACATGGGTACAGCCATTAAAATGGTGTTCTCCATTATGCTCATAATACGATAAGGCATGAATGAAAAAAGATCTGCGCCTAAAACCACTACGCCAACAATAAGAGAAATACCTGCAAAGGTAAAAGCAACGGAATAGCCTAAAAACAAACAAAATAAGGCAACAGCAAAGAGAATAATACCCGTCATTAACTTAGCTCCTTGCTGTTCTCTTTAGCGTGGTTCTCATTAGCGCTGCTCTCTTTCGAGCTGTTCTCATTCGTACCAAATCGAAGCGTTTGAATATTGCTTAATATAACGTAAACAATAGACAGCGTAAGGAAAATACAAGAAAGTGGAATAACAGAGCGCACTACCCAACGATAAGGTAAGCCGCCAGGATCTGGACTGCCCTCACCCATTTCAAAAGCATCAAAAGTATAATCAATACTAAAATAGAGAATAAATAAAGTTATTGGTAGGGCTAAAAACAGCGAGCCTAATATATTAACCCAAGCTTTTTTAGCGGCAGACATACGGTCGTATACGATATCAACACGTACATGCGCATCTTCTTTTAGGGTATAGGCAAGACCAAACATAAACATAGCACCAAACAAATGCCACTCTAGTTCTTGCATCGCAATGCTTACATCATTAAAAAAGTAACGCATTATCACGTCAATAAAGACATTCGCCACCATAAGTAGCATTAACACACTACAAAAATTCCCTAATCCATCAATCAATCGTCCAAGGATGGTTACCACTTTGTTCATGATACTTCTCTTGCTGTTTAACCAGCTTATTATTTTAAAAATCAGTTTATGCGTTCAATTTATGCGATTATAAACAATTGATCTAGTTGTTTTTTAATCTTTATATGATATTCTCATTCGTGTTAACATTCGCTGTAGACGAAAATCGTTTAATGTTGCATATCAAATAATAACAAAATTAAGGATATACAATGAAAGTCACAAGTCACAAGTCACAAGTCACAAGTCACAAGTCACAAGTTTAAAATATAAATTATTATTTATCACTATTGTACTGTTTTTATTTCAAATTCAGAGTGTTTCATCAACTGAAACGATAGAGGTTTCAACAACTCCGCCACATAAAACTAATTTTGGTACTTGGAGTGTAAGCTGTACAGGTTCAGATTGTAAAACAGCAGCTGATCAAACCCAGACAATGATTGATGACATTCTACAACGAATGAATCAGGAATATGTAGAAGCAGAGGAAGTGAAACAATTATTTTGTAGCGCACTTACAGATCAAGAGCCCGCTCATTGTCAATCAAGTTTTGCAATAACCAACAACTGGCTATTCCCTTACCAACTCACTGGAAGTTCATCCTGGATTATTCCTCCATTAACTAACGGATGTGGAACAGGTAGCTTTGTCGAGTCACTTGTAACAACATATATGGATATTGACGACGAAATTGACTTCAGTGGAGATCGAAACGCACCAGCTGAAGGTTTCTCATTTTATGCGTCTTGTAACAATCACGACGCTTGCTATAGCACATCAACTAATAAAAATGGATGCGACTCTGGATTTTATTCATCAATGAATGATGTATGTGGTTCAAATAGCCTCTGTAACTCATACGCAAAATTATACAGTAGTGCTGTAGAGATTTATGGTGAGGATGCACATAAAGAGGCGTTATTAACCCATCAGTGCAGAAAATATCAAGAAGATTTTGAAAAAAATTGTTCTTCTGCCATTAGTAGTAACACTAGTAGCACATAAACATTAAAGAAATTGTTTGGCTTTTACTTTTCATATAAATAAAAGCCACTCAAAATTTAAATTAGGAATAACACATGAAAAGAAGTATATTTTTTATAATTGTTACTGCCATTATCATTAGTGCTACGATCTATTTAGGTATGACTTTATTCTCTTCTAAGAGTGCTAATGGCCTAAAAAACCAAAATAGTTTAAAGATACAGAACACGGTAAAGGCTACTAGTGATCTAAAATACCCACTCTCTTTAAAAAAACTGACTCAAAATGTTATTGGCAAAGAAGTAGTCTCTTTTGAGAAGTTTTTAAAGAAGATGCCTGCACATGACCAAGAAAAATACATAAAGCTGAATGAGTATTTTTTTGGTGCTTTAGCATTTTCAAGTGCGAAAGAATACGCTATGTTGAAAGAGCAAGGTTTTCCCTCGCTTAAAGAAATTAATTATGTGATGGAATATAGTAGAAAGAATTTAAACCAAGCACTAAGGAATAATATAAGTGCATATCCACAATATACAGACAATCCTGAATTAAATTTATCTTCAATAAGCTCAGTAAACCTGGTAACTACCATTGAAGAACTAGAGAACGAAATTAAATATTATTTACCTGAATATAAGCAATATACTCCACTACCCAGTAAGGATGAATACACCAATAACGAATATCCTATACAGGTTCAGACTGCAATGTCTAACTTAATCAACTCATATTCAGTTGTTATGTCTTATACCGCTATTGAGTTTTTAGCTGAAGCACGATATGCCCAATTAGTGAAAAATAATACGAAATCTGTTTTAACAAAGCTCGCCATGGCAAATAAAAAACTCCAAGGTAACGACAATATTCTGAATTATGTAAAGGAACATTACCCGGATGACCTAGATACTTATATCGAATTAACAAATACCCTATAGAAGTTTATAAAAAATGGCTTTCAATATGCATTATATTGAAAGCCATTTTTGAATTAATCCAGAATAACTAAAATCAGTGTTTACTATTCAAGACGTAGTTAATTTAGTCTATTTAACCGGGTCACTGGTATCTAAGTAACTTCTATCGGACAAGTTAGTCCAAGCTCTTGCTTTGGCTTGATAGTCTGAAATAGATTTTAGAATTTTCGCCGTCATCGGGTCTTTAGCTGCAAATTCTTGTAGTAATTCTGTGTTAGTTTTTTGCATTGCATCCATCACACTTTTAGGGAAAGAGCGCATTTTCACGTTTGGATACTCTTCTTTCAGCGTTGCTAGGTTTTCAGCACTTTCATGATAAGACTGGGTATACATATCGTAAGCTGCCGTTTTCATCGCAACGGTTAAGATTTTTTGAAAGTCTTTTGGTAGTTTATTAAAGGCTTTTTCATTTACCATAAATTGAAGCTCTGCACCTGGCTCATGCCAACCTGTGTAGTAGTAAGGTGCAATTTTATGAAAACCCATACGTAAATCTAAAGAAGGGCCAACCCACTCTAGGGCATCAATTGTATTGCGCTCAAGGGCAGTATAAAGCTCACCTGCAGGAATATTGGTAGGCTTAGCGCCTAACCTTGCCAGTACTTCGCCTGCAAAGCCTGGAATACGCATTTTAAGACCTTTAAAATCTTCAACTGAGTTAATTTCTTTTTTAAACCAGCCGCCCATTTGGTTACCTGTGTTACCACCTGGGAAAGACATAATACCGTACTGACCATAAACCTCAGCCATTAGCTCCATACCGCCGCCATGATAGAACCATGCGTATTGTTCTGGTGCTGTCATGCCAAAAGGAATAGTTGTGAAAAACAACGTATTAAAGTTTTTACCTTTCCAATAGTAAGAGCCTGAATGCCCCATTTGGTATTGACCCGATTTTACGAAATCAAAAATACCTAAAGGTGACTTATGGCGATTAGACGAGTCGATGCGGATAATAAAACGTCCATTCGACATTTCCTTAACCATCTCTGCCATATTTTTCGTTGCCTCACCAAAGATAGGAAAGTTTGGCCCCCATGTTTCGGCAAGTTTCCAACGAACTTTCGGTCTTTCTTCAGCATTTGCTATGCTTGTAAAGAAAAGAGAGACCAGCAAAAGTGCGCTTAAAAACGTAAAGCTATTCGCAAAATGTTTTTTATTAATATTATTGTTTATCATGCTTTTATCCTTATTATTTTTCTTTTTTATCTTTAACCTAGATTACAGGTATTCAATGCTAATGCCTATAAATATTACTAACCCAACCCAATGGTTATGTAAAAAAGCCTCAAAGCAACCTTGTCTTTCGCGGTTCACAATTAATACATGTTGATAAATAAACAGTACTGCTGCTATTAATAAACTCACGTGATATGGCCAACCAAAAGCTAATAACTCGCCCACGGTATATAAACTCGCTAACATCATTAACTGTAAAAAAGCGATAATGCGCTTGTCGTTTTCGCCAAATAAAATCGCGGTAGATTTCACTCCTATTTTTAAATCGTCTTCTCGGTCAACCATGGCATACATGGTATCGTAAGCGACTGTCCAACATAAGTTAGCAAAAAACAATATCCAAGCAATAAGCGGGATATGAGCCTGCGTTTCTGCAAATGCCATAATCATCCCCCAACTAAAAGCGGCACCTAATACCACTTGTGGGAGTTGTGTGTAGCGCTTCATAAAAGGGTATGAGGCTGCTAGGGCTAGCGCTACCACCGAAAGACTAATAGTGAACCAACTTAAGGTTAACACCAGTGCTAATGCAACACCGATTAGCACCCCAAACAAAGAAATAGCTTCTTCACTGCTCATCATGCCTGATACTAAAGGCCTATTCTTAGTACGCTCGACACTGCCATCTATTTTTCTATCTGCAAAATCGTTAATAACACAACCTGCGCTGCGCATAACAAAAACACCTAAACTAAAAACCACCAATAAATGCAAGTTAGGCCAACCGTCACAGGCAATCCACAGCGCCCAATAGGTAGGCCATAGCAATAAATATGTGCCAATGGGTTTATCCATACGGGTGATAAGCTTTATGGCGCGCCACTTGGTTAGAAAGGTATAGGGTTGAGACTCTTGTGGGTTCATAGCTTGCTTAATTCTTTTATTAATATGTAAGGATTTAAAATGACTTGTTATAGATAGGCCAATGCTGACGGTAAAAACACTTCAGCAACGACTAATGGTTTATTTTCTAATTTAAAAATAGACCGCCTGCCCCATAAATCGCCGGCAACCGTTAAATCTAAACTACTACAAAGCTTACCTACAGAGCTTACTTCATTAAAGCAGGCGAACTCTATACTTTCTCGACTTAAAGAAGGGTTATTGAAAAGTACTTGCCCTAAAGGTTGAGTACCTAAATTTGCTAACGCTTCTTCCTCGCCGGTTAAGCTTGATAAAGGAATTAAGCTGCGTGCAAAAACATGTGGTTCATTATCACAATACAACACAACCTCTCGTACCAAAACCTCTTCGCCAGCTGTTATCGCACTGTTCGCTTCTTCTTTTGAACATAGCTCTATGCTTTGTCCTAAAAGCTCAACATGAAATGAGGCCGAGTTCTTTTTTAGCCTTGCTGTTAAAGAGTTTTTATCGGTAAGCCAGCTTTTAAGTATGGGACTAAAGTCGCAATCTGCAAGCGCTAGCCAAGTGGCTGGAAGCGTTATAGGGAAACGATTATGTGTAGGTTTTGTCATTGATTCGATAGCGCTTTGTTAAAGTGATGTTATCTTACAATCTTTTGCCGTATGCATCTAGGGTCTGTTGAAAGTTCGACAGTCTTTAAAAATCAGCTATATAATTAAAAATCAATTATCTTTGGGATTCAATAAGCAAAATATTCAAAGCACGTTATGCTTAATGGTAGCGTATTAAAATTATGATGGACTTTTATCGTGAATACAGTAAAAAGAGCGCTTGGTATTTTATGCTTGAGCTTGCTATTTTCTTCTCCTACAAAAGCTGAATCTACTTATGCTTACTTAGGATTAGAGCCTGATATTGTAACCAATTTCATTACTACCAAGAAACGTATGGGTTATGTACGCCTGTCTGTTGAGTTGATGATTGAAGATGCCAATACCTATGAAATTATTGAGCATCATGCGCCTTTATTAAGAGATGCAATTATCGACATTATTGGCCAGCAACCAGAAGAGAAAATTAAATCGATTAAAGGCCGCGCTGAAATAAAAAAATTATGCGAAGAAAAAGTTAAAGCACTATTAATTACCGAAACAGGTCAACCTTTAATAAGGAAGATTTTATTTACCCAGTGGCTAGATAACTAGTAGCGCATATAATCTTTAATTTATTTGTGCTTTCTAGCAACAATAAGTGCCAATGAACAACCAATAACCAAACCAACTAAATGCGCTGTATTAGCAATATTTACCGGTAGTAAGTCGGCAAAGCCTAGCAGTAACCAAAATAACAAAAAGCCAATAATGGGTTTAGACAAAGACAACCCTTTATGTGGTGCTAAATAACCAAACCACCAAACAAAGCCTACTAGTGCATATACAACACCAGACAAGCCGCCAAAGTTAGGTCCTGAAACATAAAACTGAGCAACATTAGAAGCAATAGCCGATAACAGCAAAATGGTTACAAGCATGCCTTTACCTAAAAGCTTTTCTATACTGCCACCTAATTGCCACCACCACATGCTATTAAATGCGATATGTAATAAGCCGAAGTGGAAAAAGGCTGGACCAAGAAGTCGCCAAGGTTGTTCAACAAAAGTACCTGCATTAAATTCTGTGTAAAAATGTATTTGATCAAAGATAGCTCTCGCCATGCCTATTTCACTGGCGATAAAAACAAGCCAACACAGTGCGAAAATTGTTAGGGTGATAATGCCCGCATGCGATAAAAAATTTTGCTTAAAACTTTTCAACAAAGAATTACCGTCTGCTGATACATCAACCGACTCTCCCTGGTCCCAAGCTGCCTGCTGGTACTTAGGATGATGAGGCTGTTTAATAAAAGCCTCAAATTCATGATGGGCACGGGGAATGTCGGCTTCATTACAACAAACAACAAAGCCTTCTTCTTCTGCAATCACTTCTGCACTTACACCTAAAGATTTCAGGTAATTAGCAAAAAGTAATGCGATACCGTGTTGCTCAAGCTTAACTAAAGGTAATTTATCGGCTGAAATGGAAGTGGGCATAATAATTAAACCTAACTGCTTTGAGTTTGATCTGGGTACTGTGTTTGCCAGTGAGTAAAGCCACCTTCAAGAGACGAAACATCTGTAAAATCTTGGCTTATTAAATAGGCCGCAACTTGCTGACTTGAAATACCGTGATAACAACAAACCACAACGCTGTCATCTGGATCTGTTTCTCTTAAAAAGTCTGCCAAGCTTTCATTGCTTAAACGAATAGCACCCTTAATATGGCTTTGATCAAATGAAGCTTGATCTCTAGTATCAACGATAACCGGTGGGTTATTAGCTAGCATAGGCTCTAATTGGTTAGCGAAAATTAATTTAAAGGTATTGTCTTCGTGCGAAGTACTATTTGGGTTTTGCTCTGACATTTTTATTGCTTCCTATAACGTAAAAACTGCTTTAAAAAGCAGCTTTTCACTTAACTTAATGACGAATAAATTGTAAACATTAAGTCCAATCTAAAATAACTTTACCCGACTGCCCTGAATGCATTGCATCGAAACCTTGTTGGAAGTCATCAATTTTATAATGGTGAGTAATTATCGGGCTAAGGTCAAGACCTGATTGAATTAAGCTAGCCATTTTATACCAGGTTTCAAACATTTCACGACCGTAAATGCCCTTAATGGTTAATCCTTTAAAAATAACTTGGCTCCAATCTATCGCCATGTTATTTCCCGGAATGCCTAGCATGGCAATTTTTCCGCCATTGTTCATGCTTTCTAACATACTAGTAAATGCCATAGGTACGCCAGACATTTCCATGCCAACGTCAAAACCTTCATTCATTCCTAAGTCTTTCATAACATCATTTAAGTTTTCTTTACTGACATTGACAGCGCGAGTTGCACCCATTTTACGGGCTAATTCAAGTCGGTATTCGTTAATATCGGTAATAACCACATGGCGAGCACCAACGTGCTTAGCTACGGCAGCAGCCATAATACCAATAGGGCCAGCACCCGTAATTAAGACATCTTCACCGACAAGATCGAACGACAAAGCGGTATGGACTGCATTACCAAAAGGGTCAAAAATAGCCGCTAAATCATCAGAGATTTCATCGGGTAATTTAAATGCATTGTAAGCTGGAATAACCAAATACTCTGCAAAAGAGCCTGAACGGTTCACACCCACACCGACTGTATTGCGGCATAAGTGCGTTCTTCCACCACGACAGTTACGACAGTAACCACAGGTAATATGACCTTCACCAGAAACCCGGTCGCCAACAGCGAAACCTTTAACTTCTTGCCCCATATCCACTACTTCGCCGGCATATTCATGGCCAACAACCATAGGCACTGGAATGGTTTTTTGCGACCATTCATCCCAATGATAAATATGCATATCGGTACCACAAATTGCTGTTTTGTTAATTTTAATTAACAAGTCATTATGGCCTACAACCGGCTTTTCAGTGTCAGACATCCAAATGCCTGGCTCTGGTTTTAATTTAACTAAAGACTTCATTAAGTTGCTCACTAGATTACTCCTAATTCTTTACCAATTCGGGTAAAAGCCTCAATCGCTTTATCTAATTGCGCCTTAGTATGCGCTGCTGAAATTTGTGTACGAATTCTTGCTTGATTCTTTGGCACTACCGGGAATGAAAAACCAATAACATAAATACCTTCTGCTAGAAGCTTATCAGCCATATCACTTGCAACTTTAGCGTCTCCTAACATTACCGGAATAATGGCATGGTCGGCGCCAGCACAAGTAAACCCTGCTGCTTCCATGTTTTGTCTAAAATACGAAGCGTTGTCTTTTAGTGTAGCGCGAAGCTCTCCACCTTGTGCAAGAAGTTCTAAAACTTTTAAAGAGGCGTTTACAATGGCAGGCGCTAACGAGTTTGAGAATAAGTAAGGGCGTGAACGCTGTCTTAACCACTCAACCACTTCTTTCTTACCTGACGTGTAACCACCTGAAGCCCCGCCCATAGCTTTACCAAGCGTGCCGGTTATAATATCAACTCTATCCATTACCTCGCAATACTCATGGCTACCGCGACCTTCTTCACCAACAAAACCAACAGCATGAGAGTCATCAACCATAACCATGGCATTGTATTTATCCGCTAAATCACATACACCTTTTAAGTTAGCGATTACGCCATCCATTGAAAAAACACCATCGGTGGCAATCAATTTAAAACGTGCGCCAGCAGCATCTGCATCTTTTAAACTTTGCTCTAACGCTTGCATGTCATTATTGGCATAACGGTAACGTTTGGCTTTACATAAACGTACGCCATCAATAATAGAAGCATGGTTTAGTGCATCACTAATAATGGCATCTTCAGGACCTAATAGTGTTTCAAATAAACCTGCGTTGGCATCAAAACAAGAAGAATAAAGAATGGTATCTTCCATGCCTAAAAATTGGCTAATACCTCGTTCTAATTCTTTATGGATATCTTGCGTTCCACAAATAAAACGTACCGAAGCCATACCAAAACCGTGTTCATCAAGGCCAGCTTTCGCTGCTGCGATTAAATCGGGGTGATTTGCTAAACCTAAATAGTTATTGGCACAAAAGTTAACAACTTGCTCGCCTGTCGATACAGCGATTTTAGCTTGCTGTGCAGTAGTAATAACGCGTTCTGCTTTATATAAACCGTCTGCTTTAACTTGTTCTATTTGACCTTGGATAAACTGATTAAATTTTTCTGACATGGACGCCTCTTAATTCGCATTATTTATTGAGAGTGTTTGTTATAAAGTATTCGTAATTTGTTAGGTTAAGGCTGCTTTATTAAAAAAAATTATACTAGTTTCATTATATAAACTTAGTACCACAGACTGCTTGTAACCTTTAATGGGCGCTATTGTACTCGTTAATTTTATTTTGAATAGCTTCCGTGTGATGCTTTTCTTATTCAAATCGTTATTTTGTAAAATAAAGTGTACTAACACCTGATTATAGTATTTTTAAATAGCACTAGCCCTATAAGTAGCATGCTTTAAAGCGCTCTGTTTCATCGCTAGCATCTTTACAAAGAAAAGGTATAATTATGCAAACTAATGAAAAATAAACCGTCTCTGAGTAGGCGCTTTCGTTTATGTTCTTATTATAACCTAAATTTTAGAGCTCTCTATGATCGCCCTTTTTCTTTACAGAATAACATTGTTATTACTTTTCCCTGTGGTGATGTTATTGCTGGTAATCCGCTCTAGAAGTAATCCCGCATATCGTCAAAATTTAAAGCAACGTCTTGGTTTATTCCCTAAACCTGTAGCTACAGGTGGTATTGTAGTTCATGCTGCCAGTGTAGGCGAAGTTCTCGCTTTAAAAGGCTTTATTGAACAGCTATTGATTGAGTATAGCCATTTACCCATTACCGTAACGACTTTTACGCCAACAGGTGCAGAACAAGTAAAAAAGATTTTCGGTAATCGTGTTCAACAAGGTTACTTACCGCTAGATATATTGCCTTGTACCACACTTTTTTTACATCGTGTGAAACCTAAAATGGTTATCTTTATGGAAACTGAGCTTTGGCCAAACCTTATTAGCCAATGCGGTAGCAGAGACATAAAGCTACTTCTCATCAATGGTCGATTATCTGACAAATCAATACGCAGCTACAAAAAGCTAAGCTCATTGATTAAGCCAACATTAAAAGCCTTTGACTCTATACTCACCCAGAGTAGTGAGAACTTTGATAACTTTATCGAACTAGGCGCTAATAAAGCGAAATGCAACATATCGGGCAACCTTAAATTCGACATTAAAGTAGACGCTGCTTTAGGTGATAAACAAGTAGAATTACAAAGCCTTTTACCGAAAAACCGCCCTATTTTACTTCTTGCCAGTAGTCATCAAGGTGATGAAGCCATGATGATTTCAACATTAAAGAACATTTTAGATGTTCAGCCAGAGGTATTGTTGGTGATCGTTCCTCGCCACCCTGAGCGTTTCGAATCTGTCGCTAATTTATGTCTTGAAAAGGGGCTAACGCTAACTAAACGAAGTGCTAATACGCCCGTTACCACAGAAAATATTTGGCTATTAGATACGCTGGGGGAATTAATGCCTGCTCTAGCCTGTGTTGATATTGTTATTATGGGTGGCAGCTTTTCTAGTATAGGCGGTCACAATCCGCTTGAACCAGCACTATTTAGAAAACCGATAGTTGTGGGTAATGACATGAGTAATTTTAGAGAAGTTACTGAGCAGCTATTAGCTGAAAAGGGCATGATTCAAATAAACCATCTTAATAATGCAAGTGATCACGCTTTACTTACCGATACACTGCTTAATTTGCTTGAGGAGCCAGAGCAGCGAAGCACCTTAGGTGATAATGCATTAAAAGTCGTTAAAAACAATCAAGGCGCCACTCAAAACACCATAAATACTGCATTATCCTTACTCCCTTCACTTGTTCAGGACAGGCACTAAATGAGTACTCAAATACCAAGCGAGCCAGAAGCTAACAAGCAAATAGCCCTATTTAAAGAATACCAACAAGGTAATTGCTTTGGAGAGTATAACAGCCAAGTTTTCGATGAATTTTTCCATGAAATGCTTTGCCCTTCTTATTGGCAAAGTAGAGATTTAGTGACAGGAACAGCGCAAGGTCGAGGAACCACTTGGTTTTTAAAATATCCTCATAAAGAACACACTCATCAATGGGTACTAAGGCACTACTACCGTGGTGGGCTTATCGGCAAACTCATCAAAGATCATTATATATTCACCCATAAAAACAAAACCCGTGCAGCATCTGAGTTTGAATTACTGAAAAAAATGCAATCGTTAAATTTACCTGCTCCTAAACCCATTGCGTATCGTGTTATAAAGCATGGCTTAGTTTATCAAGCTGATTTGCTAAGTAGCCGAATTGAAAATGCGAAAGATTTGGTTGGTTTGCTTGAAGTAAGTGATACGCATAGTGTATTGCAAAGCCCAGTTAGTGACGAAGATTGGAAAAAGATTGGCGCTACAATTAAACGCTTTCATGCTCACGGTATTTATCACCATGACCTTAACGCACACAATATTTTATTAGACACCAAAGGGGCTGTTTTTTTAATTGATTTTGACCGAGGAGAGTTTCGAAATCCTGCCTCTGTTGAGTGGCAAGAAAGTAACATGAATAGATTAAAGCGTTCATTTTTGAAAGAAAAAGATAAACTCGAACATTTTGCATGGGAATTAAAGCACTGGGACTTACTTATGCAAGGATATAATGCATAAAAGAAGGACTAAACAACCTGAATTCGGTTTAAATAGAAAGCCTAGCCCTTTTTCTACTGAGTTAGCAGTGGATAGTGTATCACTTGGTAGCTTAGTGCCTGTTACTGCTTGCCTGTGACTGCTTGCTTGTTAAACTTGCTTTGAAATTCTGCAACGCTCACGGTACATATCACGCGCTTTGTTAAGTTCAGGCAAAGCTTCTTCTGTTGTATAAGGTCTTAAAATAACTAATATTTTTAAAACACCTTGATAAAAAACAGCATCGTTAATCTCGTGCACAATATTTTGTGTTTGATAAAAGCTTAACCAGAATGTATTGATAATACGCAAAATACTTACAATATCCGCCAGCTCTTCATCTTTAAAAGCAATAACATTGGCAGTTCTTAAAGATAAAAGTAACTCACTTACTCTTTGTGCAATAGATTGCTGAACTTCAACGTACTTTTCTCTAAGGTTAGGGTTTTTATCAAGTAGAACAGGGAGGTTACTGTAGAAAAAGCGAAATTTCATCATCATTTGAAATACCGCATCCATGTATTGAATAATAGTATCAAGTGGTTTACTTTCGTCAGTAACTTGCGGGAAAGTATCAAGTAAAAGATCGCGCGCATACTCTTCATAAATTGACAGGATAATATCTTCTTTATTTCTAAAGTGATAATACAAGTTACCAGGGCTAATACTTAAATGAGCAGCAATATGATTAGTAGTAACATTTCGCTCACCATTTTCATTAAACAGTGCAATGCTTGCTTGAATTATCTTATCCCTTGTCTTCATATTAACCTTATCTATTAACAATCTATTTTATTTATTAAATAACACGGTGACATCTGAAAGAAAGTGCTAAATAGACACAGTCATTCACAAATACAATGATACTATCATATTAACTATAACAAAAATTTTTTTTGAGTAAATACTTTATTTCAGGCGCTTTATGATAACTCAATGGCCTATTTTAATAATTTTATACTCACTAATTTGTAGGTATCACATCAAAACACCACTATTTACATGTTGTCTGTTTATCACTCAAAAGTTCATTTTGATGCTTATTTTCTGAAGGATATGCGGATAAAAGCCACTAAATTTTGAATATTTGCCTGAATTGTTAACTCTTACTTGTCATAAACTCACTTCAGCTATTACAATATACCCTTTGACTCTAAAATTTAAAGTGGAATAAGCAACACATGACAAATCCTGTTGGCGTAAAAGCAATTTACCCTGGTACGTTTGATCCCGTTACCAATGGTCATGTCGATCTAATAAATCGTGCAAGCCACTTATTTTCTGAAGTCATTATAGGTGTCGCTTCTAGTCCAAGTAAAAAGCCTCGTTTCACGTTAGAGCAACGTGTCGATATGATTAAGCAAATCACTTCTCATATTGAAAATGTGACCGTGGTAGGCTTTAGTGGCTTACTGGTAGATTTTGCCAAGCATCATAAAGCTCAAGTGCTTATTAGGGGCTTACGCGCTGTATCTGACTTTGAATATGAATTTCAATTAGCCAACATGAACCGTCGTTTATCACCCGACCTTGAAAGTGTATTTTTAACACCTTCTGAGGGTAACTCATTTATTTCATCAACTTTAGTAAAAGAAGTAGCTTTACATAAAGGTGATGTAAGTCAGTTTGTTCACCCTATTGTTAAAGAAGCACTAGAAAAAAGTAGTTAACTGATATTACGTTTGGCAGTGAGGGCAAAATACCGTCGCTCTCCCTGCTTGTTTAATTTCTTTCAGTTTATTCTTACACACAAAGCAATCTAAACCACCTCTACCATACACCAATAACTCTTGTGCAAAATATCCTGGCTTACCATCTGATTGGGTAAAGTCTTTTAAAGTCGTGCCGCCTTGCTTAATAGCGTTCGCTAAAGTTTCTTTAATAAAAGCTGTTAAGGCGGTATAGCGTTTTTTAGATACTTTGCCTGCCGCTTTTCTAGGGTCAATTCCTGCTTTAAATAAACTTTCATTAGCATAAATATTACCGACACCAACAACAATATGGTTATTCATTAGAAAGGTTTTTATAGCTACTGTTTTATTTCGAGATTTTTCATATAAATATACATCTTCGAAATCTGCAGATAAAGGCTCAGGGCCTAGCTTGTTAATTAAAGGGTGATCTTGAATATCATCGGTTACCCATAATACTGAACCAAAACGACGTGGGTCATTCAACCTTAGCGCGAGTCCATTATCAAAAACTAAATCAAAATGATCATGTTTGATTACCGGGGTGTCTTTACTGATAACTCTAATTGCCCCTGACATACCAAGGTGTAGCATTAGCACCCCTCTAGAGGTTTCAAGTAGTAAATACTTTGCTCTGCGTGTAACAGAGCGTATTTTCTCTCCGGTAATTTCGCTAATAGTAGGCGTTATAGGCCAGCGCATATTCGCGTTACGCACAATTACATTGCTAACACACTGATTTAAGATATGCGGTTCTATACCTTGTCTGCAAACTTCTACTTCTGGTAATTCTGGCATAGGGAGAAAGCCCTCATAAAAAATATATATATAAAGAAAGTATACCTAACCCAGCTTATTAATATCATTTAAATTTTAAATAAAAAAAAGCGAGTAACATAATGTACTCGCTTATCATTGGGTCTAGCTTTTAAATTTAAAAGCTATAGCTGTAACCTAACATGAAGGTTCTTGGCTTACCCACCATGATTGAACCATTAGTTTTAGTTGATACATAAGTTTCATCAAGTAAGTTATCAACATACAAACTCAATTTTTGCGCTTCGCTTAATTTATAATGAGCAGATAAATCTACAACCACACGACTATCTATACCGTCTAAGTTTTCACCTTGACCCGCTTCGGTTCTCATTTCTCCCATATAGCGGATTAATAAGTTAGCATTCCATTTTTCACCAACAAGACCTGCACTAACTTGTAATTGATTCTCAGGCACATAAGGTAACTCGTCACCTTTAACCACGTCGCCCCAAGTGTCTAGATGAGATTGAAAACTATTTAAGAACTCTGTTGATGTTAACGTATATGTTAAATTAACAGGCACTGACAAATTTGCTACAGAAAATTCATTTCCTATTGTCAGTTCTAAACCAGAAACGTTCACTTCACCTGCATTATATTGATTGCCAATATTGTCATCATCACAACTTTGACTAGCCGTACAATTACCATGCATATTTTCATAGTCTGAATAGAAAACAAGTGCTTCAATTTGAAGTGTGTCTAAATTATAACGCGTACCAAATTCATAATTAATGCTTTCTTCACTTTCGGCACTTGTATTTCCTGGTGCAGGAGGCGCGAAGCCCTTTTGAACACCACCAATCAGAAGGAAATCATCAGATAATTTGTAGGTTAAAGCCAATGAAGGCAACCATACATCAACGTTATTCTCTTTATAGCTTGGTGTATTTAAACGATCGCTATCAGACTTACCCCAATCATTACGCATAATCTTCATATCTTCAAAGCGTAGGCCCGCATTTATAATCCAATCACCAAAGCTGAATTGATCATGAACGAACAAAGCAATAGCTTCAGCGCTATCGATACGATTTGAATCACTGCCTGGTACACCACTAGAAGTTTTTGTCATATTGTATGACTGATCTATTAGGTATTTATCTACCCATTGAAAACGGTCCATTTCGTCTTCATGATATCGTGCGCCAATTTTTATCTGATGATCGGATAAATCTAGTGCCAATGAAGTTTGAATTCCTTTTGATAAATAATCACGATTATTCGCTTTTATATCAACGTTAAGTCCTGCAGCTGTTGGATTCTTGTCAAATTCAGAAGCCGCTTCCACGCCACCTGAACCTAAACTTTTACCATCAATTTTACTTGTTTTATACCAATTACGGTGAAAATCATTGTAATAAGCTGTTGTTGATAAAGTTAGGCTGCTTGATAAATCAATCGTGTGGTTTAGTTGAAATTGCTGATGTTCCGTTGACATATTGTCTAATTGCGACGCTGAATAACGTGCATAAGGATCAGTTTCAAAGTCAGCATCCGTAATACCCACATAGGTTTCATCTGAATCTTCATCAGAATATTTAACTTTTAATTCAAGCTCTTGGTAATACTTTGCACTTTCATCAGAGTTGACTTTAACTTTACCTAAAATATCATTTTTAACAAAACCAGTATCTAAGTCACTATGATTAATATCCTTAAAACCATCTGCTTGGTAACGATAAACTTCAAAAACTGAGCTAACGCGCTCACCACTGCCACCAACATAAGCATGAACTTTTCCGTAACCATCTTCACCTGCTTGTAATTTTACTTGGCCAGCTATATCTGCATCAGGAATTTGGCGAGATAACATGTTAACCACACCACCCGTTGTACGTGGGCCGTACATAGCGCTAGAAGTACCTTTTAATACTTCAACTTGCTCCATACGACCAGCTGTTGGGAAATAATAGGCTGATGGTGCTGAATAAGGAGCTGGTGCTGCTAATACACCATCTTCCATTATCGTTACTTTTTCACTTCGGTTTTGTCCGGTACCACGCATACCAATATTTGGACGTAAGCCATAGCCATCTTCTTCAAGCACGTAAACACCTGGAATAGAAGTTAACGTACGCATAATGTCTGAATAATCGAATTTTTCTAATTCTTGTTTTGAAATCATATGTGCACTACCTGGCACATCATTTACCGTATTGCTATCACCAAAAATAGAAAGTGTTTCCATTTCTTCATTAGCTAATGAAACAGAAGAAAAAGTAGATAAAATTGCTGTTGCGATCAAGGTTAGGGAGACTTGTTTTCCGGATTTCATGTAAAACCTTTAGTTATATTATTAAGAGAAGCTAAATTTGATGTGCTAAGCATACACAAAACTAAATGCAAATGCGAATAAATCTCATTAAGAATTAGATTTATTTATTGCTCAATATTAACAAGCATTACAAATAAAAACCCAAACAACTGAAATACAACAACTTTATATAAATATAAAAAATCATTTCTTTAAGTTTATTTGAAGCTCGAAAATGTCTAGTTTAATAAATAAGGGCTGTTAAAGTGAATTTGACGTTGAAAATATCCCCTATAGGTAGTGCGTCAGAAGGCAGTTACATCGACTAGAGAAGTGTGTGTTAAATCGTGTTTAGGTTATCTACTTTATTATTAGCAATAACTGTTTACTCATTGCTGCGGGAAGCGACAACCATTGATTATTCTGCTGATTTAAAATTAATAATTGATCTTTAAGCGGATAAACACGGAATTGATAAGTCTTGCTTGGTGTTTTTGCGACCTTGATCTCTACTAGAGTCGCTTCTAACCCCTTAACAATAATATCATCTGCCTGTAAAAGCCCAGAACCATTTTGCCATGCGCTTATAAGCTGCTCTACTGTGTTTTGCGATATAGTTTCGACTAAGTCACTCTGCGTTATACTCTGTTGTGAACTCTTTTCTGCATCTAGGCTTTCGTATGGCTTTGTATTTTGTTGCACTAACCAAGTTGTACCAGTGCGCTGTATTATTACTTGTTGGTTCGCTTTAGCTATGGAAAACACAACAATAGCACTATGCTCTGGCAACATGGTTTGTATAGAGCTTGTGTTTTCAACGTCTGTCGCATTTGGAAATAGTTTATCATTCATCACGTTAATCATGAGGATTATCAGCATGACCGAAAAAATAATAACATTATTCCAACCTGCTCTTGAAAGCCGCATTATTCCCTCTATTTATAGATACTGAAAAATTTCATTTAAATTAATTGACCAGAAACTATGTAAGCGATCAGTTTGTTTTGTTTTATCAATCGAAAACGTAAAAATATTAACGAATAAAAACCTCTACTCTTCGGTTCAGAGCTCTCCCCTGCTCAGTGCTATTTTCAGCAACTGGTTGAGAAGTTCCTAAGCCTAACGAAGAAATACTGTTGGGGTCGACTCCGCCATTTTTAATTAAATATGCTTCAACAGCTTTTGCTCGTTCTAATGAAAGTTTTTTATTTACCGAATCGCTACCTGTTTTATCGGTATGGCCAATTAAAGTAATATAACGATAATCTAACGTTTTTAACTGTTTTATTAACTCATCTAGCACTGCAGTATTAATAACCTTGTTAGAATTTAACGCAAATAATTCAGTTTTTACACTATCTAGATTCACATGAGCAATGTAAGGAGTTTGCACTTCTTTCTCTCGTACTGTTTCTCTTGCTATCGTTTTGGTGCGTTCAGTATTACCAAATAAATAACTAAAACCCAAATAAACAGTGCCCACATCAACGCGATCTTGTCCTGCTATCTTTGTATCTCCCGATAACCCGAATCGATGTGAGTACTCAACATTTAGCATAATGCTATTGGTAGCCTTCCAGTTTAGAGCAACACCTGCCTTAGGATAAATACCTGAATGACTACCCACCTCTGTATTATTATTAGAATGGCCTATTGACTTACTTTTCCAGTAACCCGCTCCCAATTTAAAATCAAG
This sequence comes from Colwellia sp., assembly GCA_049607625.1. Lineage (GTDB taxonomy): Bacteria > Pseudomonadota > Gammaproteobacteria > Enterobacterales > Alteromonadaceae > Colwellia. The sequence continues at coordinate 53,891 of JBMYWR010000001.1, read as the reverse complement.
TTTAATAGGGTCAAACAATTTCACTCTAAACACACCTTGCATGTCTAGCGTATCTAACTCATCTACAACATATTGCCCCATGGTTGTTTCACTATGTTGATAGTTATCAAGATCAAAGTAACCTCCTTCCACACCCCATTGTGGAGAGAAGAAATAACCTGAGCTTATTCCCCAGGTTGTTCTATCATCGATACAGGTTGTCGCATCATTACAAGCATCAAAATAAAATGATTGACCTAAATCTAAACGAATAAAGGCACCGGTATCTGTATTAGAAACAATATCGACTTTAACGTCTTCAAATTCAGAAATATTTTCTTTGTTATGTTGAGTTTTTTCTGCAAACACGCATATCGGCAAAAGAGATAGCAGTAGAAGTATAGATTTTTTCATTCCTTACTCCTTATTGAATCTCAACAACGCCAGGATAATACGTATCTAAAGGCATGTCTTTCGCCAATTTAGACACCGTAAATACTGAGCCCGTAGGGTTAAAAGTAAAAATAAAGTGCTCTTCTTCATTGGCCGTATTATCTGCGATAAGTACACCTGCGATAAGCCCGCTACTTAATTCAGATAAATATCCCTCAATAGATATATTTGTATAGCCCGTTAATGAGGGTTGAAGTGAATGAGCCGTTACAACACTGCCATCAAAAGAGAGTAATTCATCTACAGAGCCAATGTATAAATTTGAGCCTACAGCAAGAGGCATCGTTGTCGCAGGATTTGAAATATCAGTAATATGGGTAACTGGACTAGTAGGAGTTACGCAATTACTAAATTTTTGTATGCTTGGTGATGCATTTCCAGCATTTTTATTTGCGACAAAATACCAAGCTGAATCGGCAGGAAAGTAGGTTAATCCCATATAAAGATCATGAGGTAAATTTGCCGTCATACTACCATGCTTGAAGCCATGATTTATTCCCTTCTCTAAAGTTACGTAGTCTGGGCTATATCCAGCATTCGAGTGAGCTAGATCGTAACAATAAATATTGTTTATGGTTTCATCTCCATAAGAAAATAGCAGCTCATTAGGATTATTAGTCGCTACTGAGACTACCTTGTCAGCAATGGTATGAGCACTACTAAAGCTGGTGAATAATTTTTTAATTTTATCTGTTGAAGAGTCAATTTCATATAAGGCATAAGGATGGTTACTTTGAGAAACATCTACACCAATACTGTAAATATTATTCGAAGAGCCGGCTTCAACAAATGCAATACCTGGTTGAAGTGCACCATTGCCTTTAATTTCAATTAAACCCTGTGTTGCATCATATTTATTATGAGTACCTTTATTCTGGTGTAACTCACTTGAGTAAAGTCCTGATGTATAAAGTGCACCATTAAAACTGTTAAATGGCTTACCATAGCTATAACCAATGGTATCAAACCCTAGTGATGTTGCCTCTACAGCACCTGTATCACGGTCATATTTTAAAATAGCACCTTTTTCTTTTTTGCCACCATCTAAAGACAAAGTGACAACATATTTACCTGAATTATCCGATGTCGCACTGCCTAAAAAGTAAGAGCCTAAATCACTTCCTGTAGCAAGAGAGCCTGTAATAATAGACGATTCCGCCCCTGATGTTATATTCAAAGACTTCACTTGAGCTACATCGTAAGGTAAAGGATAAGAAATACCCTGTCTTTCAGCTAGAATAACAGTTTCAGCGCCAGCGCCATTATAGGTAACAAGCCCACCAAAACCTGTACTGCCTAAATCAAACCCTGTTGCACTGAAAGTAGGATTTTTTATATATGTACGAATAGCTGAAACACTCGAAGAGCTAGTTCCTGCATAAAATGTAGGTGCTTCCTTGCTATTACCTGAACAAAAAGCGTAACTTTGTCTGGTTGAAGTCATTTGGTCATAAATAATACCTAACGCATTTTCACAACCAAATTGCACCACTCCTCCTCCACCATTCTCTGAAAATAAAGTACCGCCATTCGAACCTAGTTTTTGTAGCGATAGGTAATATTGGTTGTTTTTTGAAAACGATATAATCGGTGTTTGCATATTAAAATTCACACCAGGCGCGACATATTCCCACCGCTTTGTTAAATCAGAAGTATCAGACGGTTTCAAGCGTAATAAACCCGATGAACTATTTAAACCATCAATTGGTATTGCTGGATTTCCAGATATAGGTTGGTAGCTATAATGAGCGTATGTTTCAATTTGATCATCAGAGGTATCCGCTGTCCCTGCATCATCCCAAAGTGCATAAGAATTTGCTTCTCCACCAAATAATTTAGTTGGTGAGCAATTAGCTCCTGAAACTGAAATGGCTCCTGTGGCATCATCTCCGCAACCTAAATCATAAATCCATGATACCTCACCATAGCGCGCATCAGTTTTATCAATATTAACTAAATAAAAACGACCACCATTGTATTTTCCACCAAAACGCGTATTACCAATTAAATATTTTCCATTTGGATGGATGGTCACTCTTGGCACAAAACTATAAACACGGTACCCGTCTATCGTCCCCCCAAAGATGTGCGAAACAATTTCAATTTTGTTTGTAGTAGGGTCGTAACTTAAAATTGTCCCGCCTGCAAAGATCCCTGTAGAATCAATTTGAGCATAGAATTTTTGATCATGTTGGTTATATGTAAATTTCTGATACTTGCTTGGTGAAACTAATGGTGAAAAACCTGTGAATTGATACATGGTCGTTCTATTTGATGCAGTAATATCGAGCCCCGCAGCTAAATCATCCTTATCAAAAACATACAATGCTCCAGCGCCATCTTGACCGCCTAATGAAGAGTTTAAACTTACTGTATGGTTTGGTGGTTGATTTGCTGGCAGTGACACCACTGTCACGACAATACTGTTGGTTACCGCTGTACTTGAAGCACCAGCATTATCTGTAACAACAACTTGTACCGTATAGGTACCAGAGGTATCTGGCGTTAATGTTGCGCTATTCGAAGAGTCCGTCAGCGGTGCTGAACTGCCATTTGGCTGTGATACGATGTTCCATTGATAAGTATGCGTATCATTAGCATCTAAATCTGTAACAGATGCTGTAAATAAAATAGCTGTATTTACCGCAGGGTTCGCGCTCGCATTATTTGTCAGGGCTACTTGAGGAGCATGGTTGGTATTTGTTGTAGACGCCACAACAACTGCAACATTGTCGGGCAACGAATCAATTAAGCCATCATTAACGGTTAATGATACGACATAAGACCCATCATGAGAGGGTGTAAAAGTAGGCATCAAACCAGTTGAATTAGTTAATGAAACACTGCTCCCTGCTGGCTCTGAGCTAACTCTCCACTGATACGTTAAGCTATCGCCATCAACATCTGAAGACGCTGTACCATCTAACGTAATAAGTACGTTGTTGGCTGGAACTTTTTGATCAATACCTGCATTAGCAACAGGTTTATGATTTACACTACCCGATGCGATTAATTGTTCAACAATAACGCTGTCTACTTGGCTATAACTTTGCCCATCAGATACCACAAGTGTTAACTCATAATCTCCGGTCATATCTGTCGTTAACGTTGGGTGAGGAGTATGATCATCTGTTAAAGAAGCAGAACTGCCCGATGGTTTATCGTGTATTTCCCAGAAATAACTCAATACGTCACCATCTAAATCGTGTGACAAACTGCCATCTAAGGTCACAGTATTAGAATTGTTTACAAAAGCTGAGGTTGATATATCGTGCCCAGCGTTAGCCATTGGTGGGGTATTTACATTACCCACTGCAATTATTGAAGTAACAGCTTGGCTATTTATGCCATTTGCCTTAACAACAAGTTGCGCTTGATATGTGCCATCAACATCAGGGATAAAGGTTGGAAAAACATCGCTTGCCGATGATAAAGTGGCATTACTTCCCGATGGCTTTGTTAATGTCCATGCGAAGGTTAATGAATTATTGAGTGTATCATAAGAGCTATGCCCATCTAAAATAACCGTATTACCGACAATACTTTTTTGATTACCGCCGACTATTGCTACCACTTGCTCATTTCCCGAAGATGGCGGTGTATTGCTGATAACATTGATTGCTTGATTAGCAACTGATTCCAGCTCACCATCACTTACACGCAATTGAATTATGTAATCACCTGGTTGGTCAAAAATCACCTTAATGTCATCACCTTGATCTGTGATGCTTGGGTTACTATTAGAAGGCTTGGTATCAATTGACCAATAATAAGTTAGTACATCACCTTCTGGATCGGATGAAGAGCTTGATAGAAAATACACTGGTGTCGATACAAGCGCATTAGTTGAAGATGCACTGATAACAGCTGTTGGAGCTTGGTTTGGAGGGGTTACTCCGCTTACAGTAATGCTATTTGTCACAGCTACACTTGAAGCTCCAGCACTGTCTGTAGCAATAACCTGCACGATATAAATCCCCAATACATCTGGCGTTAAGGTGCTAGTATTTAAAGATTCATTAAGAGGTGCTGAACTGCCATTCGGCTGCGATATGATATTCCATTGATAAGTATGTGTATCATTTGCATCTAAATCTGTAACAGATGCTGTAAATAAAATAGCTGTATTTACCGCAGGGGTCGCGCTCGCATTATTTGTCAGGGCTACTTGAGGGGTATGATTGGTATTTGTTGTAGACGCCACAACAACTGCAACATTGTCGGGCAACGAATCAATTAAGCCATCATTAACGGTTAATGATACGACATAAGACCCATCATGAGAGGGTGTAAAAGTAGGCATCAAACCAGTTGAATTAGTTAATGAAACACTGCTCCCTGCTGGCTCTGAGCTAACTCTCCACTGATACGTTAAGCTATCGCCATCAACATCTGAAGACGCTGTACCATCTAACGTAATAAGTACGTTGTTGGCTGGAACTTTTTGATCAATACCTGCATTAGCAACAGGTTTATGATTTACACTACCCGATGCGATTAATTGTTCAACAATAACGCTGTCTACTTGGCTATAACTTTGCCCATCAGATACCACAAGTGTTAACTCATAATCTCCGGTCATATCTGTCGTTAACGTTGGGTGAGGAGTATGATCATCTGTTAAAGAAGCAGAACTGCCCGATGGTTTATCGTGTATTTCCCAGAAATAACTCAATACGTCACCATCTAAATCGTGTGACAAACTGCCATCTAAGGTCACAGTATTAGAATTGTTTACAAAAGCTGAGGTTGATATATCGTGCCCAGCGTTAGCCATTGGTGGGGTATTTACATTACCCACTGCAATTATTGAAGTAACAGCTTGGCTATTTATGCCATTTGCCTTAACAACAAGTTGCGCTTGATATGTGCCATCAACATCAGGGATAAAGGTTGGAAAAACATCGCTTGCCGATGATAAAGTGGCATTACTTCCCGATGGCTTTGTTAATGTCCATGCGAAGGTTAATGAATTATTGAGTGTATCATAAGAGCTATGCCCATCTAAAATAACCGTATTACCGACAATACTTTTTTGATTACCGCCGACTATTGCTACCACTTGCTCATTTCCCGAAGATGGCGGTGTATTGCTGATAACATTGATTGCTTGATTAGCAACTGATTCCAGCTCACCATCACTTACACGCAATTGAATTATGTAATCACCTGGTTGGTCAAAAATCACCTTAATGTCATCACCTTGATCTGTGATGCTTGGGTTACTATTAGAAGGCTTGGTATCAATTGACCAATAATAAGTTAGTACATCACCTTCTGGATCGGATGAAGAGCTTGATAGAAAATACACTGGTGTCGATACAAGCGCATTAGTGGAAGATGCACTGATAACAGCTGTCGGAGCTTGGTTTAGAGGGGGTGTTCCGTCGCCATCCCCATCAGGAATAGATATATGCTCATCATTACAAGCGATTAAAAAAACTAAGCTGAAAAGAAGAATAATGTATTTGTTTTTCATTTTATTCCTTGGCATCAATATATTTTTACTATCTTAAGTCTAGATGATTTATAAAATATCACAAATAATATTAGTTACTTGCATCAACTTAACTTGATTTAATTTTTTCTAGAAATTTAAATTTACAATTACCTCTTATTTTTCTTTCTTTTTATTATCAAATTATTATTTATACTATTTTTCACGTTAATACGCTGTTAACATAACAATGTCGTTGTTTTTATTGTGTAAATAACTAAATCTCGGCAACATAAACATAATGGGTGCTGTTTTAACACCCACCAAAATACAAATAATGTTACTAGGAGAGTACTTTGAAAAAATGGAGCATACCTTTACTTATTAGTTGCTTAGCGGCTTGTGGCCAAACCACACCCGTTGCGACAACCGAGCCAGCATTACCTGCTGGAGTTAGCTTAGTTGAAACAATTAAAGCTGAAGCAGGGAAAACAACCATTCCTTATCAAAAATTTGTTTTAGACAATGGTTTAACCGTTATTCTGCATACAGACAACTCTGATCCTTTAGTGCATGTCGACATGACTTATCATGTGGGTTCAGGCCGAGAAGAGCTAGGGAAGTCAGGTTTTGCCCATTTCTTTGAACATATGATGTTTCAAGGCTCTGAAAACGTAGCCGACGAACAGCACTTTAAGCTAGTAACTGAAGCCGGTGGTACCATGAACGGTACAACGAATAGTGACCGCACTAACTATTTTGAAACCGTGCCGGCAAGCCAATTAGAAAAAATGTTATGGCTAGAAGCCGACAGACTAGGCTTTTTAGTTGATGCCGTAACGCAAGAAAAGTTTGAAGTTCAACGTGAAACCGTTAAAAATGAACGTGGTCAACGAATTGATAACCGTCCTTATGGGCGTTTAGGTGAACGTGTTTCTGAAGCCTTATATCCTGCCGGTCATCCATACTCATGGCCAATCATCGGTTACATGGATGATTTAAACCGTGTTAACGTAAACGATTTAAAAGCGTTTTTCTTGAAATGGTATGGTCCTAATAACGCAACCCTAACCATTGGTGGCGATATTGATACACCAAAAACATTAGCACTCGTTAACAAGTACTTTGGCTCTATTCCAAGAGGACCAGAAGTTAACAAGCCTGAGAAACAGCCATTCACTATAGAAGCAGATCGTTATATCTCAATGGAAGATAACGTACATTTACCATTGGTTTATATGTCTTATCCAACCGTAGCTGTTCGCCATGAAGACGAAGCGCCTTTAGATGTTTTATCAAGTATTTTAGGTGGCGGTAAAACATCACTTTTATACAAAAATTTAGTTAAAAATCAACTGGCGGTTCAAGCATCAGTAGGTCATCCGTGTGCTGAACTTGCTTGTACTTTTAACTTCTACGCGCTTCCTCATCCTGCATCAGGTAAAACTTTAGCCGATATCGAAAAAATTATTCGTGATAGCTTAGTTGAATTTGAAGAACGCGGTGTTCAAGATGATGACTTAATCAAAGTTAAAGCGGGTATGGAATCATCATTTATCTTTGGCCTACAAAGCGTTTCAGGAAAAGTGAGTACATTAGCGGCAAACCAAACATTTAAAGCTGATCCTAACTATATTGCCAAAGATATTGCTCGTTACGCCCAAGTAACAAAAGAAGATGTTATGCGTGTATTCAAAAAATACATCAAAGGACAGCATGGCGTTATTATGAGCGTAGTACCGAATGGAAAGCTTGATTTAATTGCAGCCAAAGACAACTTTACCCCGCCAGCGCGTAGTAAAGGTGTGCAATCTGAAACATCATCAGATGAACTAGTAGTTCGTAAGGCAATAGACAATTTTGACCGAAGTGTTATTCCTGCATCAGGTGTTAACAAGCCTGTCACTGTACCTACCATGTGGAAAAAAGACTTAGCAAACGGCATTAAAGTTCTAGGTACGCAAAGTCTTGAAACACCAACGACTTCTTTGTTATTAAAAATCCCTGCAGGTCATTATTACACCGAGAAAGCTAAAGCTGGAACCGTCGCTTTATTAGCAAGTATGCTTAATGAATCTACTACCGAGCGTAGTGCTGAAGAAATGAGTAATGAGCTAGAGAAATTAGGTAGCTCTATTTATATTTCAGCAGGCACTAAGTATCTCAATGTTAACGTCAATACTTTAACTAAAAACCTTGATGCTACTCTTGTTTTAGTTAATGAAAAACTGAGAAAGCCTGCTTTTATCGAAAGTGAATTTAAACGCAATAAAAGTAATGCGATTCAAGGGACGATTAACAGTAAGAAAGATGCTGGTTATTTAGCTTCAACGGCTTACCGTCAGCTATTACAAGCAGACAATATTGCGGCAACATCAAGTAGTGGTTCAACGCAAAGTATTGAAGCAATTACCTTAGCCGATGTAAAAGCTTTCTATGAAAAACAAGTTAAGCCATTTAACAGTGAACTGATTGCTGTGTCTGATTTAGACCAAACAGCTGTTACGAAAGCGCTTGATGTTTTTGCTTCATGGCAAGGTAAAGGCGAGGTTCTATCTGTAACTTTCCCTAAACCTGATACTAAGCTTGGGGTTATTTATTTAGTTAATAAAGACAATGCCGCACAATCTGCTATACGTATCGGTAAGCGCTCATTAACACAAGATATTATGGGCGAATACTACAAGTCATACTTAATGAACTTCCCATTAGGTGGCGCGTTTAATAGCCGTATTAACCTTAACCTTCGTGAAGATAAAGGCTATACCTACGGTGCTCGCTCTTTCTTTAGTGCAAACGATTTAACAGGATCTTATACCGCTTCTGCAGAAGTTCGAGCTGATGCAACAGATAAGTCGGTAGTTGAATTTGTTAAAGAAATTAAGCTATACGCTGAAAAAGGTATTACAGCTGAAGAGCTTGCTTTCATGCGCAGTGCGATTAACCAAAAAGATGCATTAAAATACGAGACCCCTCGTGCCAAGCTAGGTTTCTTAGCGCAAATTTTACAACATAACTTAACGCCTGACTTTGTTGAAAAGCGTGCAGATATTGTTGAAAACATTACCGCTGAAGAAATTAATGCTCTTGCTAAAAAGCATTTAAACGTTGAAGAAATGTTAATGGTTATCGTTGGTGATGCTAAAACATTAAAGCCTCAGCTTGAAGCATTAGGTTACGAAGTTATCGATTACGAAATTTAAGTTTTATTTCGTAGCAATTAACTAAAATGATAAGCCCTTTGATGACGTGCAGATAAATTAACGCACTTTATCAAAGGGCTTTTACTTATATCCATTTTACTAATTATCATAAAAATTCATCCCGAAAACTAGCTACTTGGTGTTGTGTGCATTAAAATCACTACCAATATGTTACCTACCTTTTAGTGATCCTCCATGACCCGTTCTTTATTATCAAATGCTTCTTTAAATTTTGACGTTGCCTCTAAACAAGCAGACATGAAAACATGGGAGACACTTGCGCAAGGTGGTAGCGATGACTTTTTGTATGCCCGAAATACACCTAGCGACTCTATTTTAGCTGTTGAAAAGGCTGTCTCTTTGCTGGAAAAAAGTGAAACGGCAATAGCTTTTGCATCTGGTATGGCGGCAATTTATGCGGCATTAATGAGCCAACTTAAGCCTGGGATGACGTTGGTAGCCTCAGCCAATATTTATGGCGGAAGTTACGCTATTTTAGAGCACTTATTGCCTACATGGGGCGTAAATGTTGTATTAATTCCTTCAAACTCAGAGACATCATTAGCACAAGTTATTCAACAAGGCTGTGATTTAGTTTATTTAGAAACACCCTCAAACCCGCTATTGAAAATACAAGATATTCAGCAATTATGTGAACTTGCCCATGAACAAGGTGCAAAAGTTATTGTTGATAATACGGTTGCAACTCCCATTACTCAAAAGCCTATTACACTCGGCGCTGATATTGTTGTACACAGCGCAACTAAGTTTTTAAGTGGCCATGCCGATACCATGGGCGGTGTTGTTTGTACGTCAAATACTATCAAGCCAAGCATTGTTGCTTTTAAAGAACTATCTGGCGGATGCCTTGACCCTATGGGTGGCTTTTTAATTGCACGCGGTATGAGAACCCTCGAATTAAGAATGCAGCAAAGCATGCATAATGCTCAGTTATTAGCAGAGCTATTATTAGAAAGTGATGCGGTAGATAGCGTCTATTACCCAGGTTTAACCTCGCACCCTGATCACCATATTGCAGCTAAACAAATGCAAGGATTTGGCGCTTTACTAAGTTTTAATTTGAAAGGGGGCACTGCCGCCGTGGAAACTTTTGTAAATAGCTTTGAGCCTCATCATTTACGTTCAACGCTAGGCTCTGTTGATACTTTATTAGGCTTACCATCAACGACTAGCCATGTTGAATGCACGATAGAAGAGCGTGTTGCATTGGGCATCCCTGAAGGATTAGTTCGTTGCTCGGTGGGAATTGAAAATACTGATGAGCTAATCCAAAAGTTTGAAAAAGCGTTAAATAATCTTTGTTAAAAGCGAGCTACTCGTGCCTTAATATTGAAACTTTTAGGCATTAGCATTTATATTAAAAACAGTGCAGTCACTTTGATTTAACCTTCAGATCTAATTATTTATTAAAACATGTTTACTTTTTAAACATTAGTCTATATTATCGCCGTGTTATTTATTCCTTATCTAGTTTATTTAACCTAGTTTTACTATAAAACTAAGTTATGTCTTACCTTTTCACAGTTAGTCATTACTCAAAATATCAAGCTAAATTATTGTCGGGCACCCGAGTTATTAATCGTGCCGCAGTTAAAATATTGTCGAGCCATTCCTCGTAAACTTTGCTTCTTTTTAGAGCAAAAATTTTTAGTAAACAATAATAGCTTTTCTTAAACAAGCGCTTATGCGCATATTATTAAAAGAGTTCTATTATGTCTTATACATATAAAGGCGAAGTTTATTCACTTAAATCGCCAATAAAATCTATTTCAGTAAACAAGCAGAATGTTGTCGTAACAGATCAAAACGGCGCAACACGCATTGAATTTGGTAATATCACCGATTCGAAAAACTTTCTAACTTGGGTTTATCAAGCCTAAAAAGAAAAAGGGGGAGAGACTATTTAATTTGTCACCTCCCCCTTTTATCAGAGTATATAAAAAAAAGCTGACGCAATTTAACCTTTATACATATTTCTTAATTCTTCAGGTGAAACTAGCCTAGGTAAATTTGGAAAACCACTATCACAGCTTCGACCTTTCAATTTTAGATCAGCAATAGCATTACTCACATAAAGCTTGAAGTAAACCTCAAATGAGATGGCTTCATAGCGAATAATTTCTGTCGCATTATATTTAATTAACTGTGTATAGCTATTGGTTACACCCTCTTCAAGATTTATTGTGATGGTTAAATTAGCTTCCTTACCTAAGGGCTCAACGTTTAAACAAGCGTCATATTTATATGACTTTAAACAGATATCTTGATTATCTAAAGTCCACACCCTACCAAAAGTTGAATTTTTCTCGCCCATTACCTGCTTTATTTGATAATCATAATCTATCATCTGCGCTTTATCGCAAGCAAAAGCATTCGTGCTAGTTAAAAACAGAAAAGTGATCATTAACTTTATAGTGATATGGATGTTAATTATTGGTGAAATCAAAAAGAGCCTTCTTAATAAAATATGTGAAAATTATCAACGAAGTTGCTAGACAGCAATAAAAATGGCGCACCATGCAGGAGTCGAACCTGCTGCCTCGCCCTCCGGAGGGGCGCGCTCTATCCAAGTGAGCTAATGGTGCTAAGAAGAGCTAGCATTCTATAAAAAGCAAAGGCTGAAAGCTAGTATTAAACGCATCTGTAATAGTATTTTTTCTATTCTAATGACTTAAAGCTATTCTTACTTAAAGAAAGGGGTAATATCGGTGAAATATTAAAACTCGAGATTAAGCCACTATATAGAATATGCATTATTGTAAGAGTAGGTTGGTGGTTCACCTAATTTAATCTAAACTTATAAAAGAGAGCAGACAGCAAAATGTTCGAACGATAAACGTACAAAACATTACAAAGTTGCTCTGTAAGATAGTTTAAAATCGCCAGAATTTAAAAAGGTATGAAGGTACACATGAATAAACTATTGTCTTCCAACATCGCCGGCGTTTCTTTACCGGGCTATGTTTTAAACGCTTCTGGCCCTAAATGCACAAGTAAGCAAGAATTAATCGCTTTATCTGCATCAGAGAGTGCCGCTATTATGACTAAATCTTGTACGGTTAGTCCTAGAGAAGGCAATTCAAAGCCTCGCTACAAAGCTTTTGGAAAAAGTGCTATACAATCAATGGGTTTACCTAATCTAGGTTACCAAGCCTATCTTGAAATGATTCCAGAATTGAAGCAAACAAGTAAGCCTCTTATTATTAGCGTTTCAGGTATATCACTTGAAGACAACGTGACCATGATGAATGCATTTCAAAGAAGTAATGCTGATTTAATTGAAGTTAACTTTTCATGTCCAAATATTATTGGTAAACCTCAAGTTGGTTACGACTTTGAACAAAGTAAACGTATGCTTGATGCAATTTCATCAATAGGGGATATTCCTTTTGGTATTAAGTTACCTCCTTATTTTGATTTTAGCCATTTCGAAGGTATGGCTGATATATTAAAGCAATTCCCAGTAAAGTTTATTACTACCATTAACTCAATCGGCAACACATTAGTTATAGACCCTGTCACAGAAAAGCCCATTATTAAACCTAAAAAAGGTTTTGGTGGTCTGTGCGGAGAGTTTGTTAAACCTATTGGCCTAGCAAATGTAAAAGCCTTTAGAGATTTACTGCCAGAAAGCATTCAAATAATGGGTGTTGGTGGCATTGCGACAGGTACTGATGCATTCGAATATCTACTTGCAGGAGCTGATGCTGTTCAAGTTGCTCACTGTTTTCAAGAAGAAGGTGTCGATTGCTTTACTCGTATAAATACTGAACTGACTGAATTATTAGATAGCAAAGGTTACAAAGATTTATCGCAAGTAAAGGGGAAGCTAAAAGACTTCGATGCAGGTTAACTATATTATACCGCTCAAGTGAGGGTGTTTAGATTACAACTAACACCCTGTACATTTTACATTTCTTTTCTCTAGATAGAGAAATAACGTTACTTTCAATAAAGACCATTCACCTAATCCTTTTAATATCTTGGGTAAGAAATGACCTCATAATACCAGTTCCATTAAGTTTGTGATCTTGTTGTACGAAGGAAAATGAATCAGGGCAAAGCGCTCGATTGAGTAATAGCTAGCTATTAGGGTTGAGAGGAAAGCAGCCATGACTTATTTTGCAGTGAGGGCATAGTGGTTTTGCTATAAAGTTATTGGTCAGCATGTTTAGGCTGAATTGGCTATTGTGATTATCTTGTAAGAAGGAAATTAATAGCTGTTATTGCTCCAATGCTAGCTCACAGGCTTGTTGCTCTAGCTCTAGCTCTAGCTCTAGCTCTAGCTCTAGCTCTAATAAAGAAGACATAAATTTACTCCAACACTGACTTGCTGTTTATTTATGCAGCACAGTAGCATTTAAGTAAAACATAGCCAATGGCATTATTGGACATTCAGACCATCAAGAGTCTTTAGTGCGTATGTCTGTAAGTTATGATTTTATTGTAGGTGATTTTGAAATTGCGCCTATGCTTGCATTTGATTTTATTGATGGTGAAACATCAACCGTTTTAGGTGCAGCCTTTATCAATCCATTTTAAATTTATATAGAGTTAAAAAGCTGTAATGCGAAAATAACTGTTATAATTACGCCCAACCTATTCCAAAGCCACTATGTAATTTGGTTTACCTCCTTTGTTGAACAGTCTTTGAGGCGTTACATGTCATTTTCTCAACTTGGCCTTTCTGAGCCACTCTTAAAAGCCATAGCAAATTTGGGCTATAGCAAACCAACCCAAATCCAAAACAAAGCGATTCCATTAGCATTAGCGGGTAAAAATGTTATTGCCGCAGCTCAAACCGGCACAGGTAAAACAGCAAGTTTTGTATTACCTATACTCGAAAGAATAAACACACAATACAAAATACCAGAACGTAAGCTTCGCGGTAAACGTATTAGAGCTTTAATTTTAACGCCAACCCGCGAGCTAGCGGTACAAGTTGAACAAAGTATTGCTGATTATGGTCAGTTTCTATCGATAAGTTCTCTTGCAATGTATGGCGGTGTGGATGACGCACCTCATCGACAACAGCTAATTTGGGGTGTAGATATTGTTGTCGCTACTCCTGGCAGATTATTGGATATGATTCATCAGCGAGCACTTCACTTCGATGAACTTGATACGCTTGTACTTGATGAAGCTGACAGAATGCTAGATATGGGCTTTATTGATGATATTAATAAAATTATCGAACGCCTTCCTGAAAAAAGACAAAACTTACTTTTCTCTGCAACCCTTTCAAGTGATGTAAAAGGTTTAGCAAAACGCACTATAAGCAATGCCACTGAAATAGCAATTTCCCCGAAAGTAGCTACAAATAAAGAAATTGATCAATGGCTTGTCACGGTTGATAAAACAAATAAATCTGCCCTGTTAAGTTTTTTGATAAAAGAACAGCCATGGCAGCAAGCACTTATTTTTATTGAAACTAAGCATGGTGCGGCAAAATTAGTCAGCCAGTTAGCTAAACGAGGTATTGAAGCCGAATCGCTGCATGGCGATCGTACACAAGCGGTTAGAGAGAAAATATTAGCCGATTTTAAAACAGGCCATATTAAATTTTTAGTTGCTACCGGTATTGCTGCGCGTGGGCTTGATATTGGTGAGTTAGCGCGTGTTGTAAATTACGACTTACCCGATAAAGTAGATGACTATATTCATCGTATTGGTCGCACTGGCCGAGCAGGCGCAACGGGAGAAGCCGTATCCTTTGTATCGAAAGATAACTTTAGAAACCTTTGTGCTATTGAAAGCCGTTTAGGACATATTATCAAGCGTAAAGAATTTGCAGAGTTCCCTGTTAAAAAAACGGTGCCTGTTTCTATTTTAGATTATGTCCCTAAAAACAAGCGCTAACATTTTTATTTAAGTTAGCGTATATTATTTGCAATATCAGGCTAAACATTAGCGCCTGCCCTTTGTCGACAAAACATACTGTTGTATCGTTTTCAATTAAAATGAGAAGAAGAAAGTATGGCAACTTATACCATTGTAAAAGCAAAAAGTGATCTTAAAATTCCTACAGCACCTCAAGCTATAGACCTGAATTGGGACTCTCCACAATGGAAAGATATTTCCATTATTACAATAGACAACTTTTTAGCTGAAAGCTCTGAACATCGACCTTTAACCCAGTTGAAATTACAATATACCAAAGACGGTATTTTTGGCTTGTTCAATGCGCAAGACAACTATGTGCTTTGTCAGCAAAGTCAATTTCAAGATATGGTGTGTAAAGACAGTTGTGTTGAGATGTTTATACAACCTACCCCTGACTCTATTCCTTGTGGTCAACCGCATGCCACCTATATGAACTTAGAAGTTTCGGGCAACGGCACTAAACTGTGTTATAGCATTAATGACGCTACCCGAACGGAAGATGGTTTTGTTGATTTTACTAAATTATCAAATGATGATGGCTTAAAAATCATTACACGTTCCACCCTACCCGAAGGCGTGTTTCCAGAAATAACTACACCAACGACTTGGCAGTTAGGTTTTTACTTACCTTTCTCTGTTATCGAAAAATATACAGGGCTAACAGCTAACTCGCCATTAAGTGGCAGTTCTTGGCGGATGAATGCTTTTAAATGTACTGAAGATTCCAGCCACCCACATTGGGCTTCTTGGAATAAATGTTCAGCGTTTAATTTTCATCAACCTGATGATTTCGGTTTTTTAATTTTTGAATAGATGAACGATACTTTTAGTGAAAAGTGATCTCATCGAATTACGCAGATTACGCTAATTAAGACCTCTTTTGGGTAAGAACAAGTGAAAGCCCATTTTGCCCGCAGATGAGCGAGATAAGTGCGGATGAGACACTAGATCTTTTTTGAGTAAGGGCAACAAATACAAACCTTTGGTGAAACCTCGATAAATCACTACTGTAGGAGCGTGCTGTAGTCGCGATCTCTTGTGCCTTAAGCTTTATTCTATTGTCACCGCAGAGGACACTGAGAAGCTGCGCCTTTCAACGAGAAAAGAAGAAACATTCTATCGCTCTTCCTCTGTGTAGCACCTCGGTGAGTTCGGTGGTAAAACGGGCTTTGACCTGAGCTTACCCCAAAAGCTTCCAGAATAAATTCTAGTCCTACAGATTGAATCCCTTAAACCATAGGCACATGTACTTTACCTTCCATTAAAATGCGGGCACTGCGACTCATGGTTACTTTTTTCACAACCCAACCTTGTGCTAACTTTTCTGTTTGGGCGCCTACTTTTAAGGTGCCTGATGGATGTGCGAAGGTAATTTGTTCAAGAGATTTATCTACCTTATTAGCAGCATTAACACCTGAACTTACTTGTGTCGCTGCATCGGCTACAAGCGTACCTTCTATCGCGGCAGCTGTGCCGATAGCCACTGCTGCGGTTCCCATCATGGCATGGTGTAATTTCCCCATAGATAGTGCTCTAACATGGCAGTCTATATCTTTAGCAAGAATTGACTTACCACTTGATGAAACAAAATCTTGTGCCGGTGCAACAAAAGCAATTTTCGGTGTATGTTGACGAACCTCTGCTTCTGCTAAAGTTTTTATTAAACCCATTTTAATGGCTGCATGTGCTCGCATCGTTTCAAGCTTAAGCAAAGCTTTTTCGTCGTTATTAATATCATCTTGTAGCTCAATACCGGCATAACCGAGATCTTTCGCATTAAAGAAAACGGTTGGAATTCCCGCATTAATCATAGTTACCGTAAAAGTACCAATGTCAGGAATAACTAATTCATCTACAACATTACCTGTTGGGAACATGGCTTCATTTGGATCTACAGGTGCTACAAATTCAATAGGCACTTCTGCGGCAGGGAAAGTTACACCATCTAATTCAAAGCCTCCTGTTTCTTGAACTTGGCCATTACACATAGGTACGTTGGCAATAATTGTTTTACCAATATTTTTTTGCCAAATTCTGACCCGACAAGTACCATTTTCAGGAACATTTCCTGGTGCGATTAAACCAGAATTAATCGCGAATGAACCAACCGCAGCAGTTAAATTTCCGCAGTTACCACTCCAGTCAACAAAAGGTTTATCGATAGCGACTTGACCGAATAAATAGTCAACATCGTGATCCTCTAGAGTCGATTTATCTAGAATCACAGTTTTGCTGGTACTCGATGTAGCACCGCCCATGCCATCTGTTTGCTTGGCGTAAGGATCAGGACTGCCGATAACTCTTAACAACAAGTTGTCTCTTGCTTCGCCGGGTACTTGCGCTGCTTTTGGCAGATCCGTTAACTTAAAGAACACCCCTTTTGACGTACCACCACGCATATAAGTTGCAGCTACTTTTATTTGTGGCGAATATTTTGTTTTCTGGTTGTTTGTCATGAGTGTCCTTTGTTTCTTTTACTTTATTCTTTGTGTTTATGCTTACTAAGTAACCTGATCTTGGCTTAAGTATTAATTACTTGAAGCAAGGAAGTCTTTAGCAAATTTTTGTAAAACACCGCCAGCGCAATAAACAGAAACCTCTTCTTCGGTATCTAATCGACACTTCACTGGAATAAGTACTTGTTCATTGTTAGCGCGTGTCATCAATACTTGCATTCTGCCACCTGCGGAGATATCGCCTTGCACATCAAACGTTTCTGTTCCATCTATTGAATAAGTATGCCGAGTTTCACCTTGAATAAATTCAAGCGGTAAAACCCCCATTCCAACCAAATTTGTACGATGAATTCGCTCAAAACCCTGCGCTATAATTGTTTCAACGCCAGCAAGTCGAACCCCTTTTGCTGCCCAATCTCGAGACGAGCCTTGGCCGTAATCAGCGCCAGCAACAATAATTAAGGGTTGTTTACAGGCCATGTAGGTTTCGATAGCTTCCCACATGCGAATTTTTTTTCCTTCAGGTTGTACCGTTGCAAGAGAGCCCTGAAGCACATTACCTTGTTCATCTTTACACATTTCATTAAAGAGTTTCGGGTTAGCAAATGTCGCGCGTTGAGCAGTAAGGTGGTCGCCTCTGTGAGTAGCGTAAGAATTAAAGTCTTCTTCTGGCACACCCATTTTATCTAAATAAGCACCCGCTGCACTGTGTAGCTGAATTGCATTTGAAGGTGATAAATGATCAGTCGTAATGTTATCGCCAAGTACAGCTAATGGTCGCATTCCTTTGAGCGTTCTTTCACCTGCCAGTGCGCCATCTCCTTCTTCATCCCAATAAGGTGGTCGACGAATATAGGTACTTTTTTCTCGCCAGTCGTATAAAGGGCTTTTCGCCGGTTCAAATGAGCCTAAATCAAACATAGGCTGATAAACTTTGGTGAACTGCTGAGCTTTTACGTGTTTTTTAACAATGGCATCAATTGCTTCATCCGTTGGCCAAATATCATTTAAACGAATGTCATTACCTTCTTTATCTTGCCCTAAAATATCTTTTTCAATATCAAATTGCATGGTACCTGCAATCGCATAAGCCACCACTAAAGGAGGTGAAGCTAAAAAAGCTTGTTTAGCGTAGGGATGAATTCTTCCGTCAAAGTTTCTGTTACCAGACAAAACCGCCGTGGTGTGCAAGTCTCGTTCAATTATTTCTTGTTGAATAACGGGGTCAAGCGCGCCACTCATGCCATTACAGGTTGTACACGCAAAACCAACAATACCAAAACCGAGTTGCTCCATTTCTGATAAAAGTGATGCTTCTTTTAAGTAAAGCTCTGCTACTTTTGAGCCCGGTGCAAATGAGGTTTTAACCCAAGGCTTTCGAGTAAGTCCCAATTCGTTAGCACGTTTTGCAATTAAACCTGCTGCGACAACATTTCGAGGATTAGAGGTATTAGTACAACTTGTAATGGCTGCAATAATCACGGCGCTATCTGGCATTTTTCCTGCTTGCTCTTGTGCTTGGCAATGTGCTAAATCTTTTGCAATCCCTTTACTAACAAGCTCAGAAGTGGGTAAGCGTCGGTGCGGATTAGACGGGCCCGCCATGTTTCGGCCAACACTTGATAAGTCAAATTCTAGAACACGTTGATATTGCGCTTGGGCTAAATCATCAGCCCATAAACCTGTATGTTTGGCATAAGTTTCAACCAAGGCTATTTGCTCGGCATCGCGACCGGTTAATTTAAGATAATCAATGGTTTGCTCATCAATATAAAACATCCCTGCCGATGCGCCATATTCTGGTGTCATATTGGAAATAGTTGCTCTATCACCTATCGTCAGGTTTTTAGTGCCTTCTCCAAAAAACTCTAAGTAGCTTGAAACCACTTTGGCTTCACGTAAAAATTCAGTTATCGCCAGAACAATATCTGTCGCGGTAATACCCGGTTGTCTTTCGCCTGTAAGCTTAACGCCGATAATATCAGGCAAGCGCATCATTGAAGGCCTACCAAGCATAACAGTTTCTGCTTCTAAACCGCCAACACCGATAGCAATAACGCCAAGGGCATCAATATGCGGTGTATGACTGTCAGTACCTACACAGGTATCTGGAAAAGCGACGCCATCACGCAGTTGAATAACGGGAGACATTTTTTCTAAATTAATTTGATGCATAATGCCGTTACCAGCAGGGATTACATCAACATTTTTAAAAGCGGTTTTAGTCCACTCGATAAAGTGAAATCTGTCTTCGTTCCGTCTATCTTCAATGGCTCTATTTTTATCAAATGCTTCGTTATCAAAACCTGCATGTTCAACGGCTAACGAATGATCAACAATTAGCTGAGTTGGAACAACAGGGTTCACTTTAGCAGGGTCACCGCCTTCTTTGGCAATGGCATCTCTAAGGCCTGCTAAATCAACCAAGGCGGTTTGCCCTAAAATATCATGGCAAACAACGCGCGCAGGGTACCAAGGAAAGTCTAGAGTTTGCTTGTTTTCGATAATTTGCTTCAGCGAGTCGGTTAATGCTGACGGATCACATTTTCGTACTAACTGCTCAGCTAATACTCTTGAAGTATAAGGTAGCTTTGCATACGCCCCTGGGCTAATTGCCTCGATGGCAGAGCGTGTGTCGAAGTAATCAACCGTTATGCCATTGAGTTTATAATCTGGTAACGGTTTACGGTGTTCATAATTCATTTTTAAATCCAAAATTTTTTAAGCAGAAGCGACGTTGTAAGCATAAATCCAGCGCCAAAACACTCATAGGTTTGTACTTACATTACCTTTGCGAAATAGGCGCAACTTTACGTGGCTCTGCGCCAATGTAGTCTGCTGACGGTCTTATAATACGGTTGTTACTTCGTTGTTCCATAACATGCGCTGCCCAGCCTGTTAATCGTGAGCAGACAAAAATCGGGGTAAATAATTTAGTCGGAATCCCCATATAGTTGTAGGTAGAGGCATGGAAAAAGTCAGCATTGCAGAATAATTTTTTGGTATCCCACATATACTCTTCGCAGGCAACAGAGATATCATAAAGCGATGTATCACCATGCTTTTTCGCTAGCTTTTCAGACCATGCTTTAATGATGACATTACGTGGGTCTGAAGTTCTGTAAATAGCATGGCCAAAGCCCATAATTTTCTCTTTACGCGCTAACATGCCTGCCATTTTCTCTTTCGCATCGGCTGGTGAAGAAAATTTTTCAATCATATCCATTGCCGCTTCATTAGCTCCGCCATGCAGTGGACCTCGTAAAGTACCAATAGCGCCGGTAATACAAGAGAACATATCTGATAAAGTTGAAGCACATACTCGAGCAGTAAAGGTAGAGGCATTAAATTCATGCTCTGCATAAAGGATTAATGAAACATCCATAACACGTTCATGCTCTGCAGAAGGGCTTTCGCCTTTTAATAAGTGTAAAAAGTGCCCTGCCAGTGAACCCTCATCTGACTTACACTCTATTTCTTTACCCTCGTGCGTATAGTTATACCAATAACACATGATGGCTGGAAAAGCTGAAAGTAGTCTATTAGCGGCTTTATACTGGGTTTGAGGGTCTGCAGCAAAATCTCCTTCTGGTTCAAGGTTACCTAGAAAAGAGCAACCTGTACGCATCACATCCATAGGGTGTGCTTCTTTTGGAATCCCTCTAAGAACGGCTTTTAAAGCCTCAGGAATATCACGCATGTCAGCCAATTCGGCTTTATAACTTGCCAATTGAGACTCGTTTGGTAATTCGCCATTAAAAAGTAGATAAGCAACTTCCTCAAACGTGGCATTGTCTGCTAAATCTGATACATCATAGCCACAGTAAGTTAACCCACTGCCTGATTTACCCACGGTACATAAAGACGTTTCTCCCGCACTTTGTCCGCGAAGTCCTGCACCACTTAATTTAGATTCAACATTTTTATCTGGCATGATTTCATCCTTATTTATATTTATTGTTAAAAGGTTCTAGCAATCCCCTTTTAAACGCTAATTTATTCTTTGGTTTTCAATCTTTCTTTTTTTGTTATTTGGTATCGGTTTTTCGGTATTATATTTTGACGTTATTTTTCATTAGCAGCTACATTAGCCGCTTCATCAGCAAACAAGGCATCTAGCTTTTGTTCGTAATCGTGGTAGCCAAGGTAATCGTATAAATCCATACGAGTTTGCATCGTATCTAATACCGCTTTTTGATCACCGTCAGCAAGAATGCTTTTATAAACTAGTTCAGCCGCTTTATTCATTGCCCTAAATGCTGATAAAGGATAAAGCACCATCGCACAACCCCACTCGCCCAGTTGTTCTTTATTCCACAATTCGGTTTGTCCAAATTCAGTAATATTTGCCAGCACAGGCACATTTAACGCTTCGGTAAATGCTCGGTAGTGTTCTTCTGTTTTAATCGCTTCGGCAAAAATGCCATCTGCACCTGCCGCTACATAAGCTTTTGCTCGTTCAATTGCTGCTTCTAAACCTTCTTGGGCGAAAGCATCAGTTCGCGCCATAATAAAGAAGTCACTGTCTGTTCTTGCATCGACAGCCGCTTTTATACGGTCAGACATTTCTTGCGTTGAAACAATGGCTTTATTTGGTCTATGACCACAACGTTTTTGCGCAACTTGATCTTCAATATGCACCGCTGCTGCACCTGCTTTTTCCATATCTCGAATGGTTTTAGCAATATTAAAAGCGCCGCCCCAGCCCGTGTCGATATCGACTAATAATGGCAGTGATGATGCAGCCGTAATACGTTGCACATCGGCAATAACATCATTTAGTGAAGTCATACCTAAATCGGGTAAACCGTAAGAAGCGTTAGCTACGCCCCCACCTGAAAGATAAATGGCTTGATGTCCAATTCGCTCTGCCATAATAGCGCTATAAGCGTTTATAGTGCCTAACACCTGCAATGGCTTATTATTTTCTAGTGCTTGGCGAAACTTTGTACCTGGGGATAAATTTTTCATCTCTATTTCCTTTAAATTATTCTGCTACTTTTACTGTCTGCTTTTGTTGAGCAATTTTGTTTTCTATATTTTTTCGAGAAGCTGCGATATGTCGTCGCATTAAAATTTCAGCAAGCTCACCATCTCCATCAATAATGGCCTGTATGATATGTGAGTGCTCACTAAAAGCTCTGCTAGCTCTAGGGCTATTCATACCAAATTGACAACGATACATACGTACTAAGTGATAAAGTTGCCCACAAATTAAGTCGATAAGTTGTTTGTTATGGCTGGCCAGAATCACTTTATAATGAAAGTCTAAATCGCCCTGCTCTTGATAATAAGCAACACCATCTTTTAAGGCTGGACGTTCGCTATGATTTTTTAGCATCGCTTGCATGTCGACAATTTCTGCTTGGGTAATATTTTTCGCTGCTTCTCTACACGCCATGCCTTCTAGCGCTTCGCGGGTGATGTACAGCTCTAAAAGCCCTTCAATAGTACAGTCGACAACACGAGAACCTACGTTTGCTTTACGCTGTATAAGGTGGCATTTTTCCAAGCGGCCTAACGCTTCTCTTAAAGTTGACCGACTTACTTGAAATCGCTTAGCAAGCTCAGGCTCACTAATTTTACTGCCCGCTGCAATTTCCCCTTCAACAATATCGTGCTGAAGTTGATCAAAAACCTTATCGGCAGATGTAACCACTGACTTAGCATCAGTAAAGGATGGCGGGGTTAAACGATTAGCGCTTGATGTATTTGTAGTTAATGTACTGCTACTTGAGATATTAGAAGTCATATTTTGTCGACACATTTATATAATGCACTTAAATATACACCCATTTATTCATATTTCAATGAATAAATTAAATATTGTCGACAATTTAACTTTTAATGAGGATAAGTAGCAAAAAACGGGAGCACTAAGGGTTAGTGCTATGCCACTTTAATTCTAACGATTTTCATTATTTCAATGGGGAAGCCCGCAACGCTTTCTTCATCGGGGTAATAGGTGATATTAACTCGCTGCCCTTTTAGGCTTTTGTAGTGTTTTTTTCGTTTGTATTTAAAGGGTACATCTACCCCTTCAAGCATTATGGTATTTAAAGACCAGTCATCAACTTCTCTTTGCACATGCGAGATAACTTTAATATTTTCTGTATGAACTAATTTGGCATGGTTAGTAACGAGTTTTTTTACGTCTTTGTTTGTAGGTGGTTTATCTTTTGGGAATGTCGACATATTTTCCTCGTAATTTTGCATATGCTTGGTATATATATTTAAACCGAATTCAGGTATATATATTAACATAGCTCAGAGAGTGACTTGAAGAGTATCAAGGTATTCAAGTAGAATGAATTACATAATAGCCCTTAAGTAAAGATTTAGCATGTCGTCAAACAGTCCAAAAGTGAGTACAAAATTAGCAGAGCAAATTGCCAAGCATAGTGGTAATAATGAACCCAATTTATGTGCTGTTACTTTATTGGGAAATTTGGTCGCCACGCCAGATATTCGTTATAAAACCAATCCGGTATCTGCTATTTGTGAAATAACACTCGCCACCCACAAGAAATGGCTAGATAAAAGAACCAACACCACAAAAGAATGGACTAGCTTTCATCACATTATGGTGGAAGGCGATTTGGTCGACCATATTTTACTTAAGGCGAATAAAGGCGACGTTATTTTAGTGCATGGCTACTTAAGCCATAAAAAAAATACCAAGGTAAATGCTGATATTGTCCATGCCACTTTTATTGAAAAATTTGACAAAGGTTATACTGAATCAATAAACCAAATACAATGTAGTGGTAGTATTCTTTGTGAGCCTAAATTACTGACTACCGAAAATAATAAAAAGTTAGTTCAGGTTGACGTTGGTATTAACCAATATATCTTTTCACATAGTAAACAAACCTTTCAGACTGTGAAAATAAACCGACCTTTACACTTATGGGGTAAGCAAGCTGAAAATCTTTGTAATACCGCAAAAGTTGATGATAAATTAGTCATCGAGGGTAGATTAGGTTACTCTACAGACTCAGATAAATCGCAATTTATCGACGGTAAACATGTTCACCTGATAAAAACTAAGCAAACATAAGTTCGTTAAGTAAAACTTTAAGGATAGTGACAATGATACAGCCAGAAAAAATAATAATAGCTGACGATCACCCTTTATTTAGACAAGCCCTTCTTGCTACGTTAAAACCTAGTTTTCCAACTACCGATTGGGTAGAGGCGCAAACAATTGCAGAGCTTGAAGCCTCTCTGCAAACACATTCAGACAGCGACTTGTTACTTTTAGATTTAAACATCCCAGGTGCTAATGGCTTTAACACGCTTATTCATGTGCGTAGTCATTTCTCGCACATACCTGTTGTAGTAATTTCTGCTCACGAAGATGCCGAAACGATTGAAAAAGCTATGTCGTATGGCGCCACAGGCTTTATTCCTAAATCGACACCTGTCGAGGAAATTTTAAGTGCTATTAATGAAGTATTAGCAGGTAACGAATGGTTACCAAGTACTTATCAAGCAAGCACTTCAAAAAATTGCCCAAATAATATAGCGGACAAACTTTCAAGTCTTACACAGCAGCAATACAAAATTTTAATGATGTTTTCACAAGGTCTGTTAAATAAGCAAATTGCCTATGAACTTAATGTGTCAGAAGCCACAATAAAGGCACATGCGACGGCTATTTTTAGAAAGCTTGATGTAAGAAACAGAACGCAGGCAGTTATTGCCATTAGCCACCTGAATATTCCAGAAGTAAGCCTTTAAACAAGCGGAGAACAAATTAGCTAACCTTAACTCTGTTTAAGCGCTAATTAGCTGTAATCTGCTTGTAGCTTTTCTGCCAATTTAGCACTCATCATCGCTCTTAAAGCAGCTGGTTTTACAATTTTTTTCATATAGCCAACTTGCCAGCTTTGCGCTTTTTCCTCTATATTTTCTTCCGTGGTTGCGGTGATTAGAATAGCCGGTAAGTAACCAAAATTTTGCGCTCTTATATCGTGAATAAGTGTTAATCCATCTATTTGGGTTACATGATTTGTTTCAGGTTCTGTGCTTTCGCCAAGCTGATAATCTACTAACAGAATATCAATTTCATTCAAGTGATTTGCATTAAGTTCAAGCGCACTCTCCCTTGATCCTGCAGCCAATACATTGCACTGCCAAGCAGATAATAACTCCACCATTCCACTTAAAACCTCTGGGTCATTATCAATGCAAAGTACTGTTACGCCCGTTAATTGACTACCTCTTGAATACGTTTCAGGTAAAGGTTGGCTTCTTTCTTTTGCCTGTTGCAAGCTCAGGGAAAACTTACAGCCTTTGTTGGTTTGTGATCTTAAACCTAAAGAGTGACCCATTAACCCGGCTAGTCGTTGGGTTATATTCAACCCCAAGCCTAAGCCCTGCCCGACTTTTTTGTTTGCACCATCAAGTTGGGTGAACTGTTCAAATACAATTTTTTGCTTATCTTTAGGAATACCGGGGCCGTTATCAAGTACCTGAATTGTCACATTTCCATTGAAAACTCTTGCGCCCAATAACACTTTTCCTTTAGCGGCATATCTGAAAGCATTACCAACTAAGTTTTGAATGATTCGCCTTAACAAGTGTTTATCGGAATGAACCCATACATTGGTTGGCACCAGTCTAAACTCGACCTCTTGCTCTTTAGCCAGTACTTCAAACTCTTGCAGTAGCTCATTAAAAAGCTCACTTAACGCAAAGTCATTCATATTTACTTTAATATTGTCACTATCAAGGCGAGCGATATCAGCTAAATCGGAAACCAAATCATTAGCTGCTTTTAACGAACGGTCAATATTTTCTACCTGTCGTTGCTGTTCATTTGAGAGACCACCTTTTGCATATAAAGCTGAAGTAAACAAACGCGCCGCCTCTAGTGGTTGCAGTAAATCATGACCACAAGCTTGCAAATACTGACTCTTTTTAACATTCGCTTGTTCTGCTTTTTGGTTTGCATTCGCTAATGCTTCATTGGTTTTAGCCAATTTCAAAGTACGTTCATTGACTCGTGACTCCAAATCTAAATTCGCTTCTTTGAGCACATTTTCTGCTTCTCGATAAGCCGTAATATCCGAGAACATCATGACAAAACCGCCGTCAGGCAAAGGGTTACCTTCGATACGAATAGTTTGTCCTGTTTCATTTTGTCGCTCAGATTGATGTGTTAAGCCTTCTTTAAGGTAAGCTAGCCTTCTGCTTACTTGGGTTTCTACATCACCTACACCACAGCGCCCTTGTTGTGCGTTATAACGAATTAACTTCTCAATTGGACAACCAACATACATTAAACTTTTTGGATAATTAAACAGATCTAAATACTTTTTGTTCCAAGCAACAAGCTTTAAGTTTTCATCAACCACTGAAATCCCTTCACTGGCATTTTCTATAGCACTTTGCAGTAAGTTTTGAGAAAACCGTTGTTTTTGGCTGGAAGCATCCTCAACTAGCACAGCTAATTCATCAAGTGCAATATCACGTCCATCGAGTGCCGAAGATAGCACTAATCGCGCCGATGAAGCGCCCATCACCGAGGCTAATATATTCTCAGTATGCTCTAAAAGTTGTTGATTAAAATTATCACCACCTAACACTTTCCTATTATGAGTGTTTGTAAATTCATGAAAGCTATGTCTTACCTTATCTGCTCCGACAAATCGCGACGCTAATAACTCTAATTCTTCTATATTAACCTGCCTACTTTTTAGTGGTTTAACTAAAACAGGTGATTTCCATTCTAAAAATTGCGAAGCCTGAACTCGCTCTTGCACACTTTGTCTGCTTACTTGCGATAACATCCACATCACGACAATATTCGCTGATAAACTAAATAACGTAGCCATTGATTTAGCGGGTAACGCCCCTTCTGCAAAAGGTAAGGGGTATAAACCAAACTGCGGTAAAAAATTCAAGGTAAGCCAAAGAATGAAACCGACAAATATTCCGGCATATACACCTACCAATGTAGCTCTACGCCAATAAAAGGCTGCAATAAGTGCTGGAGTTAGTTGCGCGAAGGCACCAAAGGCAACCTCTCCCAAGGCTGATAATCGGTCTGGAGAAGCAAGTGATAAAACTAGATAGCCACTCATCATCACAAAGATAATAATGATTTTGCGAATGGTGAGTAAGCGCTGTCTGAATTGGTCGAAATTTCGTTGAGCTACTTTATTTTTTCGATACATTAATGGGAAAACAATTTCATTACTGATCATGGTGCTTAAGGCTATAGTCGCAATAATCACCATAGAGCTTGCTGCTGACACAGAACCTAAAAAGACAAAAAGAGTTAACCATCGTTGTTCATTAAGGTTTGGTAAGAATAAAACATAGCTGTCTGCAGGTACGCTATCTCCTAATAAAAGTTGTCCAGCGAGTGCTAGCGGGATAGCGAATAAGGCAAAAACAAGGAGATAAATTGGGAATACCCGCCTACTGAGCCACGTATCCTTTTGGTCTTTTAACTCAACAACCATGACCTGAAACTGACGAGGTAGTGTTAAAAAAGCGGCCATGACAATAACCAACATCGCGAGCGTGGCGCCTAAATTAGAGCTATTAAATTGCGAAGATAACTGCACACTTGCGCCAGCTTTTTGCCAAACATCTATAGGTGAATCAAAGAGTACAAAACAGGTGAAAATACCGACGGCAATAAAAGCAGCAATTTTCACAAGGGACTCAAAAGCAATGGCAAGCATAACACCAGGGTGACGCTCGGTTACATCGATATTTCGAATACCAAATAGCATACTAAATGCGGCTAAAACGACACTCACTACAATACCAATGTGCCAACGGGATAAGCTTTGATCTATCTGTAATTGCTGAAATGAATAGACCATCGCCTTAAGTTGAAGTGCGATATAGGGCATTGTGCCAACAAAGGAAACCACTGTAACTAAAATGGCGAGATTATGAGATTTACCAAAACGTGATGCCAATAAATCGGCAATTGAAGTTAAGTTAAGCTTTAAACTGACCCGCACAATTCGTTGAATAAACGGCCATGCAAAAATAAATAATAAAATAGGCCCTAAATATATTGGTAAATGAGAAATAATATTAGTGGATGCCTGGCCTGTTGTGCCTAAAAAACTCCAAGAGGTACAATAAACACCGAGGCTAAGCGCGTAAATAATACCTTGCCTTTTGCCGACTAATTTTTTGCGGTATTTATCTCCTAAATAAGCAATTAAAAACAACAAGGATATATACAAAAGGCTAATACTAACTAACTGCCAATTCGGAAACATAAGAACTCTCTATTGTTATTATTTTTATGTGCTTAGGGATAGTTACTAACTTATCAAGTTCCGTTAAATAAAGATATACGCTAGGGCTTTTTGGGAAGGTCAAGAGATTAGCCCGTTTTGCCCGCAGATGAGCAGGATAAGAGCGGATGAGAGACTAACACTAGATATTTTAGGGTAAGAACTGAAAAAAGACCTTCGTGGCTAAAGCCGACTCCTACAGGTTTAACAAGCACTAGTGTGAATGTCTTTTGTAGGAGCGTGCTTTAGCCGCGATCTTTTTGTCTTTCTCTGTGTAGCGCAGCGCCTCAGTGAGCTCTGTGGTAAAACGGGTTTATGTACTAAAACAAACAAGACCTTCGTGGCTAAAGCCGACTCCTACAGGTTTAACAAGCACCGGTGTTAATGCCTTTTGTAGGAGCGTGCTTTAGCCGCGATCTTTTTGTCTTTCTCTGTGAAGCGTAGCGCCTCGGTGGGCTCGGTGGTAAAGCGGTTTTTTTCTTGTACTGCGCTTGTAAGGGTAAACCCTCACCTACACCTTTACCTACAAAAAACGCATACTTCGCGCCTAAAGCCAGCCCCTGTAGGACCGAATTTATTCGGGAAGCTCTTGGTATTTCTATCCATAAAAAAATTCGCGAACAAGTTCACTCCTACAATTGAAAATAATCCACCTTCAAGCCTTTCAGCTTTCAAGCTTTTCGCTTCCCCTCTCAAACTGCACTGACAATGTGCAGACACACCTTCTAAGTGCATATTTTTTGCTCCTTGGTTAAACCTCACACCCATAAGTACAAACAACCACCTGATATATAAGTATATAATTTAAAAATGCAACTTGGCTTTAGGATTGCTCTTATAAGGAATATAAAATTTTAAGGAGGCATCATGAGCCATCAAGACGGTATAAAACTGTGGTCTTTTACAGGAAAAATGAAAACACTTCATCTAAGTTGGATGGCATTTTTTATAACTTTTATGGTGTGGTTTAACCACGCACCATTATTGAGCGTTATTGCTGACAGCTTAAACTTAACTGCAAGCGAAATTAAAACATTACTTATTCTAAACGTTGCTTTAACCATCCCTGCTCGTATTATTATTGGCATGCTAACCGATAAATATGGCCCTCGTTTAACATTTGCGGTATTACTTGCAGTATGTAGCATACCTTGTTTTATGTTTGCATTTGCGCAGAGCTTTGAGCAAGCGGCATTATCGCGATTTTTATTAGGCTTTATCGGTGCTGGTTTTGTTATCGGTATTCGCATGGTAAGTGAATGGTTTCCTGCAAATGAATTAGGTACCGCTGAAGGTATTTATGGTGGCTGGGGTAACTTCGGTTCGGCTGCTGCTGCCATGTCTTTACCTATGTTAGCTTTATTTATTGGTAAATTATTTGATGTTGAAGAAGCTTGGCGTTATGCCGTTGCTTTAACAGGCTTACTAAGTTTAGCATTCAGCTTTATTTGGTATAGCAATGTGAGTGATACACCAAAAGGTGCTACTTACTTTAAGCCAAGTAAAACAGGTGCAATGGAAGTAACTAGTGTTGGCGATTTTTATTTATTATTGATAATGAAGCTACCTATGTATGGAGCTTTAGCTTTACTAACATGGAAGCTTTCACCGCAAGGCGTTAGTTTGTTTTCAAATGACATCGCTACATTTTGTTATGTCGGTTTAGTTGCTTTATTTTTTGTTGAGCTTCGTAAAACTTATCAAGTGAATGCCCATGTATTTAAAGAGAAAATTCCTGATATACACCGTTATGAATTTAAACAAGTTGCTGTATTAAATGTACTTTATTTTGCAACTTTTGGTTCTGAATTAGCCGTTGTTTCAATGCTACCTTTATTTTTTGCAGAAACATTTAGTTTAGATATGGTTTATGCTGGTTTATTAGCTTCTTTATATGCCTTTATGAATTTAATGTCTCGACCTGGTGGTGGCTGGTTAAGTGATAAATTTGGTCGCAAAAAGACCTTATTAATTTTAACCGCTGGTTTAGCGCTTGGTTATTTTGCTATGTCTTTAATTGATAGCTCTTGGCCACTTATTATTGCTGTACTTACGGTTATGGCATGCTCTTTCTTTGTACAAGCAGGTGAAGGTGCGGTTTTTGCTGCAGTGCCGCTTATTAAACGTCGTTTAACAGGACAAATTGCAGGAATGACAGGGGCTTATGGTAATGTTGGTGCTGTGGTATATTTAACCGTATTATCAATGGTAAGCTACCAAGAATTCTTCTTAGTGATTTCTGTTACCGCGGTAGGTGGCTTTGTAACATTACTCTTTATGCAAGAGCCTAAAGGGGCAATTACTGAAATTCACGAGGATGGCAGTGTACAACTCATCAAGGTAAGTTAATCGCATTATAAATAGATAAATAGATATGAACTTAGATCTTAACCACCAAGCCAAAAGTAAAACCTCGGTACTTAATATATCGCTTGGTGGTTATAGTAGTGCCGGTCATAAAAAAGAAAACCAAGATGCCTTTGCTTCTTTAATTCCTCCAAAAGCAGAACTTTCTACTAAAGGCGCTGTTGCAGTAATTGCCGATGGCGTTTCAAGTGCTAATAGGGCTGAAGAAGCCGCTCAAATTGCGGTAACACAGTTCATTAGTGATTATTATGCGACTCCAGAAACTTGGTCAACGCAAAAATCCGCTAGTAAAGTGCTTTCAGGGTTAAACCAATGGTTAAATGGACAGCCTGATGTAGAGTCTGGTTACACCTTACAATGGCTTACGACTTTTTCTGCAGTCGTTATTAAATCATCTACTGCCTATATATTTCATGTAGGCGATACACGAATTAGTCTTTATCGTGACAACAGTTTAGAAGCAGTAACCACTGAACACCAGCAAAAAACAAATGGTAATAACAGCGTATTAACGCGAGCACTTGGTGCCGATATGCTCTTAAAGGTTGATGTGCAAGAAGTAGCAATTCAGCCTGGTGATATCTTTGTTTTAACCTGTGACGGTGTTCATGATTTTATAAACCCAACTTCATTTAAATCGATACTAAACGATATTCCTGAAGTATCTGAGACTTTGCAATCAAATAATAAAATCTTAGAAAACACATCACAACAAATTACCGATATAGCCTTAAAAAATGGTAGCCAAGACAATGTTAGTTGCTTGCTTCTTAAAGTAAATTCTACGCCTAGTAGTGCCCTTGTAGAAATTGAGCGTGAATTACAACATAAAGCGATACTGCCTGTTTTATCAATAGGCAATAAAGTAGATGACTATGAAATTTGTAAAGTGATTCATAGCAGTGTTCGTTCTCATCTGTATTTAGCAAAACACCCCCAACAAAAAGAACCTTGTGTACTAAAAACCCCTTCGGAAAACTTTTCTCAAGACAGTGGTTACCTACAAGGGTTTTCTCGAGAAGCTTGGCTAGGTGAAAGGTTAAATACGCCTCATGTAATGAAAATTAGAAAAGGTCATGAAAAGAGCCAGTTTCTTTACCATGTTTGTGACTATATCGACGGACAAACGCTAACCCAGTGGATGCGTGATAACCCTAAACCCACATTAGCTGAAGTACGCGAGATAATTGATCAAGTTATTCTCGCTTTACGTGCTTTTCAACGCCTTGATGTGGTACATAGAGATCTTAAGCCCGATAACATTATGATAGACAAGCATGGAAAAGTGTTCTTGATTGATTATGGCACAGCGCTTATCGCCTCTTTTGCAGAGAATACAAGCGCCATTAAAGAAACCCATCCTCAAGGCACGTTAAACTATATTGCCCCTGAAACATTACTTACTTTACATGCTGATCACTTAAGCGATTTATTCTCGCTAGGTGTTATCGCTTATGAAATGCTTTGTGGCGAACTTCCTTATAAACCAATGCAGCTTTCTGCTTTTCATGGTCAACAGTACGACAACAAAATATCATACACAGAACGTTCTAAATATTACGCTCAGTGGCAATATCGTAGCATCAATTATTATCGAAAAGACCTGCCTGTTTGGCTTGATATGGTGCTATCGCAAGCAACAAATGCTGACCCAATTAGTCGATTTCAAGCTTATTCCGAGTTTTCAACACAATTAACTCAACCTAAAGAGTCAGCCTTAATTGAATACAACAGCCAACCATTATTAAAAAAGAATCCTGTTTTATTCTGGAAGAGTGTTGCTGCTCTGTTTTGCCTCTTGTGGCTACTTAAATAAGAACAATTCGGCTTTGTTAAGTAAGCATTTGTTTCATAATACCAACATTAAAAATTATAGGTTATATTGGCCGAAATAGATCTGCCTGGTTCAGTAAGATATTCAAGTGAATCACCTTGAGTATGGCCTGCGACATTAACATAGCGTACATATTCTTTATTCGTAATATTACTAACTAACAGATTTACTTTTAAGTCTGAGTTAATTTCATAATTTACTTTCCAATCCACGACGCCATAACCTGAAACTTCCTGATTTCCCGGGTTTACCTTGTCCATTTTATCAGCCCAATTAACAACCAACTCAGTATTCAGCTGATTGTATTCAAGGCTAATACCAGCAATTCCTGATAATGGGGAAATAGTTTCTATGTATTCACCTGTTTCGTCATTCTTACCATCTTGATAACTTGCAGTGGTAAATAAGGAAACATGATCTGTGAAATAGTAACTTAATGATAACTCTGCTCCTTTAATCGTTACTGCATCAATATTCTGATATTGATATGTTTCATGAATATGCGCAAAACTTCCATCTGGGTTAGAAACCACTTCTGTATCTATGAGCTTAGTCGCTAGGAAATTATCATAAGTTGAATAGTATGCCGCCACACTAAAGAAGAGATCATCTATGTGACCACGTAGCCCTATTTCAAAATTATCTGACTCTTCTGGAGATAAATCATCACTTGGAACTACTTCGTATACGTAGGTCGATGTCGGTTGATTGTAATGCTCAATGTAAGCTAAATCGTAAGCCGGTACTTTAAAGCCTTGACCATACTGTGCAAATGCTGAAATCGTATCTGTTAATTTATAAAGCGCCCCAAAGTTAAAGGTGGCGTGTGTTTCATCAATAACAGCAAACTCTTCTCCTTTGGAGTTAAGTGCGCCATTTGGATTCATTTCATAATTATCGATACGCATACCAGGAGTAACTAATAACTTACCATCAAGTAAGCTGATTTCATCATTTAAAAATACACCTAAACGTGTAGTGTCTGTTTCAGGAAATTTTTCGAATTGCTCATCTTTAGTTGGTACCCCGTCAACTTCACGGTATTCTCTAACTTGTCTAGCGCTTGTAGACTTTTCTATATCAACACCAAACCCTAAAGTATGATTGCCATTAACTTGTTTACTCGCATTGGATAAAAAACCGATAGTATGCTGATCAAAGGTCGAGTCTTTATACATATCTCGAATTTCTACAACACCAAACATCGGCGCATCAATATCGAGTTTTGCAAATTCGTTATCTTTTTGTTCTGAATTATTGCTATATAAATTAAGGTCTAGCGTATCATAAAAGCCACTCTCAGCTTCGCTATGGTAAGATATTTTAAATGCGTCCGTCGTTTTATTTGAAGTTGAGTTCTCAGTAACAACGTTATAACCATACGCTTCTAAACCTCTAAAATAGAATAAGAGTCCATCTGCACTATCACCTTTATTTTCCTGCTCCCACAAATCGGCACTGAAAGTTAAATAGTCCGTAGTGGAAATATTATATTTCGCTTTATATAAAATGCTGTGTGAATCTATATCAAAAGGACTTTGTGAGCCTTCATAATTTTGCTCTTCATTACCCGTCCTATAAGTAGCATTTAAAAGTTGTTCAAAATCACCTGTTTTAAGCGCAAAAGTAGTAGTTAAGCTTGATTGATTTGTAACATCTGTATAACCCGCTTTAACATTTGCAGCAAAATTTTCTCCATCTTCTAGGTAGTCAGACGCATCTTTGGTCGTGAAGATTACAATACCTCCTAATGCATCAGAACCGTATAATGAACTAGCTGCCCCCTTAGCAACTTCTACTTGTTTAAGTGTATCGGTATCAATAAAGCCCCTGCCAACAACATCATTTTTACCGTTTGCTCCATACCCTTCACTTAGTCGCATACCGTCTTTAATTAGTAAAACTCTATCTCCTCCCATACCGCGAACAATAATATTTTGGGCTTGACCACTTGTTCCTGTCACTTCAATACCTGGTTCATATTTAAATAGCTGATTTAAATCACTAACAACCTGAGAATCTATATCTTCTTGGGTAATTACGCTTACGCTACCTGCTACATCGCCTAGCGCCTTATCTGTTTTACTGCCACTTACGACAATAACTTCTAAGTCATTATTAACAACCTCGCCGCTCTCAAAAGAGGCTTGTTCTGCATTGACAGAAGGTGTCACTGAAAATATAGCTGTTGAAATAGCTAATGGTAAAAGAGCTAATTTAGAGCCTTGCATAGTGTATGTCTCCACAATATTTATAAAAGTTTTTATGTTATGTGGCTAACTTTAACCGACTAAAGAATACTTGTAAACGATAATAGTTATCATTTGCATTTCCATTTAGATTGAAGTATGCTCTACAAAAATAACAAAGACGTACAAATCGTACTTCTCATACTCTTTAGAGGACATATTTTGAATATCCAGTTTTTAGAATTATCAATGGCCAAAGTATCAGAGTTACTTATGACGCCAGTACTCATTTTAATTGTCGCCTTACTAATCTATTCTCTTTTTTCGTTAGGTCGTTTTATCTCTCAATTTTTAGTTCGTCGTCGTCATAAAATCAGTTATGTAAAGCAGATTGCTAACACCGAAGCAACAGCCTTACCTGGCTACCCTGTTCATAATTATTTTATGGAAAACCAAAATGCGAGTTATGAAGAGTTAGAAGTGTTTGCGCTAAAAGAGTTAGAGAATCTTCGTATTGTGACGCGTATATCACCAATGCTAGGGTTGATTGCTACCATGATTCCGATGGGCCCTGCACTACAAGCGCTTGCAGATGGCAACATTCAAGGGATTTCTGAAAATCTTATTATCGCTTTTGCTGCTGTTATTTGGGGCCTAGTCATCTCATCTATAACCTTTTGGCCAGCATCGGTAAAAAAACGATGGTGTGCTGATGAGTTAATTAACATTAAAAAATTAAAGGGAAATTAATAATGCGTTTTTTAGATGAAGACGAAGAGCTAAACCCTATTGTGAGTGCTGTTAATTTAGTAGATGTTTTCTTAGTCATCATTGCGGCTTTGTTAATAGCGCTAGCACAAAACCCCTTAACGGTGTTCAACAGTGATGATGTAACTGTGGTTAAAAATGCAGGAAAACCTAACATGGAGGTTATCGTTAAAAAAGGTAAAGAGATTAAACAATATAAATCTACGGGTGATATTGGTTCGGGTGAAGGTATGCGAGCAGGAGTAGCTTACAAAATGGCTGATGGTAGTTTTGTGTATGTACCCGAAAACGAAACAAATAATAAAACAAATAAAAAACCCTTAGGAGATAAGTAATGAAAAAAATAATTTCAACACTTATTACGTTAATTTATTTATTAAGTGGCTTCGCTTTATCACAAGAAAAACCTTCAGTGATGTTAATGATGTCGTCACATGCTTCAAAACCTAAGGGAGATTTATTAAAGTCTCTTGCTAAGGACATGGTATTTAATTTAAACATTGTAAACACCAAAGAAATGAGTAATGAGGAAGTCGAAGCCGCCTGGAAAAATGCCTCGTTAGTTATGTTAGACGGGATAAACCCATCGCTATCTAAATATATGTTTGCTAAGTATCAAGCTTATTTAGAGACATATAAAAGTGTACCTGTTATCTCTTTAGGTGATATGGATAACAGCAATATGAACCAAGGCTTAACAGATATTCAACATCAGGCACTTGGTAACTATTATAGTTTTGCAGGCCGTAATAACTATCGAAACATGATGACCTTTATAGAGCAACGTCTACTTAAAAAAAATAAACTTGTTTTGATTGAAGCACCAATGGAAGTCCCTGATGTTGGTTTATATCACCCTAAATTTTCAGGGCAAGTTACCCATAAAGAAAAAGAATTTTTTCAATTTTTAAGTACCGCTTCTAAAAACCCTTCTGCTGGAACAATCGCTATTGCTATTCATCGAAGTGTTATTGATTATGAACAGCAACAAATTGTTGATGCCCTAATTAATGGCATCGAGAAGAAAGGTGCAAATGCTTTTGCTTATTTTTTCGAGGGTGAAGACACGCATTTAAATTATACCGACCTCTTAATGGACAAGGGTCAAACCCGTGTCGATTTGATTATTAATTACCGTAGTTTGCATTATGTCAGCAAGCGCCGTAAAGAATTTGAAAAACTCGGAGTGCCAATACTTCATGCATTAAATTATACCGAAGGAACTGAAGAAGATTTTGAAGCAGATAATGCGGGGATTTCTCCTTCATTAACGCCATTTTTCTTAGTTATGCCAGAAGATACTGGCAGTAGCGACCCAACAATAATTGCCGCAAACGATAATGGCGTGAAGAAAGTTATTGATTACCAGTTAAACGCCTTAATTGAGCGTTCTGTTAATCACGCTAAGTTAGCTAAAACAAAGAACGCAGAGAAAAAAGTTGCGACTTTTATTTGGAACTACCCCCCTGGAGAAAAAAATATTGGCGCCGCATTTTTAGATGTTCCCGGCTCAATAGAAAATATCTCCAAAGCAATGGTTAAAAAAGGTTACAACGTTGATCTAAAAGACAGTAACTATTTAATTGAGTCTGCAGGAAAGTTATTACGCCCTTATTATCGAGGTGAAGATAGCGAGGGATTAATCGCTCAGGATTTAGCTGAGTATATGCCGCTTTCTACGTATACCAATTGGTTTAATAATTTACCGAGCAAAATTAAAACACCCATTATTGAGCGATGGGGAACGCCAGATCAAAGTACTATGTTAAGGGAGGTAATCATTGAAGGGGAAAAAGGTAAATACTTCGTCATACCGAGAATTAAAATGGGTAATATGATAGTGCTACCTCAAGGTGTAAGAGGAGATAATGCCGAAGAGCATGCTAGCTTATATCACAGCACAAAAACTCCAATTAACCACAGTTATTTAGCTATTTACTTATTCGCAAGAGAAACTTTCTCTGCTGATGCATTCATTCATTTAGGCACGCATGGTTCTCAAGAATGGTTAACAGGTAAAGAACGAGGTTTATCGGTATTTGATGCACCTAATTTAGCCATTGGCAACATTCCTGTTTTCTACCCCTATATCATTGATAATGTGGGAGAAGCAATGCAAGCTAAACGTCGAGGACGTGCCACAATGATTAGTCACTTAACTCCTGGGTTTGCTAAAGCTGGCTTATATGCAGAAATAGCTGAGTTAAATGACTTAATTTCCAACCATACTATGCTAGAGCAAGGGTTAACGAAAGAGAATAGCCAAGCACAGATTATTGCGAGTGCCAAAGAGCTAAATATGTTAAATGATTTATCTATAACTGAAGATCAACTAACTCAAGACTTTAACACGCAATTAACTCGAATAGTTGACCATTTAAATGCATTAGCCATGTTAAGCCAGCCTTTGGGTGTCCATCAATTTGGTGAACTACCTAAAAATACTCATCTGTATTCAACCATGTTGCAAATGTTAGGTGAAGATTTTACTAAAACAGCGGGCATGTATGAGCAAGAGAATGGCTTAGCTTTACCTGAAAATCTCCATTTTGGAGAAAATAATGTAAAACACTTAAACGCCTTAGAAGGCTTTCAATTACTAAAAGCGTACGTAGAAAATAGACCATTAAATAATCTTTCAAAAGAGCTGGAGCAAAAACTAAAGCAAGCCCAAGTTTACTGGGACAATTTCCAAGAAATTGCAGAGATAGAAAATTTATTACTTGCCTTAGATGGAGGCTATATTCCAGTCAGCCATGGCGGTGATCCAATTCGAAACCCTGATGCAGTGCCTACGGGTCGTAACTTGATTGGTTTTAATCCTGCTAAAGTTCCATCAAAAGAAGCTTATGCCGCTGGTGTTACTTTAATGAATCAAACTATTGAAGCCTACGTAGCTAAACATAATGAATTTCCTAAGAAGTTAGCTTTTTCATTGTGGTCTCTTGAAACTATGCGCCACCATGGAGCACTTGAAGCTCAAATATTACATGCCTTAGGTTTAAAACCTGTTTGGAACCGCCAAGGTAATATTGTTGATACAGAAGTGATTCCATATAGTGAATTAAAGCGACCACGTATCGATGTTGTTATTTCAGCAACTGGATTGTATCGAGATGCTTTTCCTAATGTAATGCTATGGCTCGCAAAAGCGATTGATAAAGTTGCAAAATTAAAGGAAGAAAACAACTTTGTTTACCGTCACTCTAATGCATTACGCACACAATTACTTGACGATGGACAGTCAGAAAAGGATGCCGATTATTTATCTTCTATTCGTATTTTTTCAAATGAATCAGGAAACTATGGCTCTGGCCTAGCTGGTAGTAGTTTAGCCTCTGATACATGGGAAGCTGATGATAAATTAGCTAATTTATATTTAAAACGTATGGGGTTTGCTTTTGGTTATGATGAATCAAGGTGGAGTGAAGACGTTAGCACCCTAGCTGATGGGGGATTATATAGCCAAGTTTTATCTGGTACAGATGGTGTTATATTTTCTCGTTCGACAAATTTATATGCCTTAATGACCAATGACGACCCATTTCAATATTTCGGTGGGATTGGTTTAGCTGTGCGACATTTAGATGGTGAGACTCCTGAAATGTACGTCTCAAATTTACGTAAAAAGGATAACGTAAAAACACAAACATTAGACGAGTTCATTAATCAAGAAATGCGCAGTCGGTATTTTCATCCTCGATGGATTAAAAGTATGCAAGACTCGGGATATGCTGGTGCAACAGCAATACTAGACCGCATGAATAATATGTGGGGCTGGGAAGTAATGACACCAGAGGCTATTCGTGATGATCAATGGCAGGAGTTTTTTGAAGTATACATTGATGATAAATATCAATTAGATATGCGCGAATTTTTTGAGCAACACAATGCAGAAGCCTTAGCACAAATAATTGAACGCATGCTAGAAGCGGTTCGAAAAGGGTATTGGCAGGCCGACGCAAAAACCGTGAAGAAAATGGTAGAGACTTATACTGAAATTGCCACTGAATTTGATGTGGCAACAAATAACGAAAAGTTCACTGAATACGTTGATGCCACAGCTCAAGGTTTTGGCTTAACCCCTCTTTCACAAGCCCTAGCAAATGCACTCGCTAAAGCTGCTCCGACTGAAAGCTCACAAGCGCAAGCAACACAACAAATAACAGGTCAAAAGTTAGAGGAACAAGCTCAATCAGAACCCGTAGAAACCGATTACTCAGGTCTATGGTGGTTATTATCTATTATTCTTTTAGGGGGTATTTATGAATATCGTACTAAGCCTAAACAATTAGCATACAAAACTTAAATTCCAATTAACGCCAGCTAACTTCATAATATTGTAATTAAACATTGTGATTTCAGTTTGTAATAATTAATTAAACCTCTATTGAAAAGCCTTTGAACCATATTCAAAGGCTTTTTTATAACGGAGTTTATCTAAGCTTATTCTTGTCGAGTTTATTGCACTGTTAAAGTGCTAATTATTCATCAAGCTAGTGCATCCCTTACTCTTCATAAAAAAATAAAACCATAACCAACTAATATAATTAACAAAAACCTATTGGCACTACCTTTGCTCTATTAAGCTTATATAAAATTTAACTATCCAAAATGATAGTAAATATTCATTGAAACCACTTAATTTAAGCAGGGTATCCTTATGAGTTTAGGTAAACAGACAACCACTAAAACAAATGTTGTCGTCGTCGGTAACGGTATGGTTGGGCACCACTTTGTAGATGAAATGGCTAAAAATCCGAATGTTCAAGTGACTGTGCTTTCTGGTGAGTCTCGTTTAGCTTACGACCGGGTTCATTTATCGGAGTTTTTCAGCGGTAAAACTGCTGATGATTTATCGATGACCTCACCTTCTTACTATGACGAGTTAGGCGTTATTTTCAAGACAGACGCAAAAGTGACTGTTATTGATAAAGTGGCAAAAACGGTAACAACTGAATCAGGTGAAACTTACTCTTATGACAAACTGGTTTTAGCAACAGGCTCTTACCCTTTTGTTCCACCAATTCCAGGAAAAGACCAGCCCCACTGTTTGGTTTATAGAACCATTGATGACTTAGAAGAAATTGCCACAAGCGCTAAAGTAAGTAAAGTAGGTGTTGTTATAGGTGGTGGCTTACTTGGTTTAGAAGCAGCTAATGCTATTAAGCAATTAGGACTTGAAACCCATGTTGTAGAGTTTGCACCTCAATTAATGGGGGTTCAAATAGATGGTGGCGGAGGCCGTTTATTAAGACAGAAAATTGAAGACTTAGGTGTGCAAGTTCACACATCAAAAGCTACAAATGTCATAGAAAAGGGCGATAAATGTCGCTATAAGTTGTGTTTTAGCGACGAAAGTGAATTAGAAACAGATCTAATCTTATTCTCTGCGGGCATCCGTCCTTATGATAATTTAGCGCGTGAGTTTGATCTTACATTAGGTGAGCGAGGCGGTATTGTAATCAACAATCAATGCCAAACTTCAGACGAAAACATTTATGCTATTGGTGAGTGTGCTCTTTGGAATAACTTTATTTTTGGCCTAGTTGCTCCTGGCTATGCTATGGCAAAAGTAACCGCAAAACATATTGCTTCTTTAGTTGACAAAACAATAACTTTAGACACAGAAAAGGCTGAGTTTACAGGTGCCGACATGAGCACCAAATTAAAATTGATGGGCGTTGAAGTAGGCTCTATTGGAGATGCGCACGGCAAAACAGAAGGCGCATTAACCTATACCTACGAAAACCAACCGCAAGGTATTTATAAAAAAATTGTTGTTTCAGCCAACAAAAAACACTTGCTTGGTGCAGTGCTTATTGGTGACACAAGCGAATACGACACGCTACTGCAATACATGTTAAATAAAATTGAATTACCTGAAGCCCCTGAAGCACTTATTTTGCCTATGGCTGCTGATAAACCAACCCTTGGGGTAGACGCCCTACCCGATTCAGCAACGATATGTTCATGTCATAACGTCACCAAAGGCGACATTATTGCTTCAATAGATAGTGGTGCAACAACAGTACCTGACATCAAAAGTTGTACTAAAGCAGGCTCTGGTTGTGGAGGCTGTGCAGCACTTGTTAAAAATGTTGCCGACAACGAATTTGAAAAACGTGGTGTTGAAGTTAAAAAAGATATTTGTGAGCATTTTGCTTATTCAAGACAAGAAATTTTCGACATAGTAAGCGTAGAGAAAATTAAGACTTTTGATGAACTCGTTAGTAAGCACGGCAGAGGTTTAGGTTGTGAAATATGTAAACCGGTTGCAGGCTCTATACTCGCCTCTGTATGGAATGATTACATCCTTAAAAAGCCTCACTTAGCCCTACAAGATACTAACGACACCTATTTAGGTAACATGCAAAAAGATGGCACTTATTCTGTGGTTCCTAGAATTGCAGGCGGTGAAATTACCCCTGACAAGCTCATTGTTTTAGGTGAGGTTGCCAAAAAATATAACCTTTACACCAAAATTACTGGTGGTGCTCGTGTCGATTTATTTGGTGCGCGTGTAGAGCAGCTTCCTCCTATCTGGAAAGAACTTGTAGAAGCAGGCTTTGAAACAGGACATGCATATGGTAAATCTTTACGAACCGTTAAATCTTGTGTTGGCTCAACTTGGTGTCGATACGGCGTGCAAGACAGCATGAGTATGGCCATTGATTTAGAGCACCGTTACAAAGGCTTACGAGCGCCACATAAAATTAAGTTTGGTGTTTCTGGTTGTACTCGTGAATGTGCAGAAGCACAAGGCAAAGATATCGGGATTATTGCTACAGATAATGGCTGGAACTTATACGTTGCTGGTAATGGTGGAATGAAACCACGCCATGGTGATTTATTTGCGACCGATTTAGATGATGAAACATTAGTGAAGTATGTTGACCGCATTTTAATGTTTTACGTGCAAACAGGCGACAGATTACAGCGTACTTCAACCTGGATGGAAAACATGGAAGGTGGTTTAGCTTATTTACAGGACGTTATTATTAACGATAGCTTATCGATTAACGCATCCTTAGAAGAGCAAATGAATTCGATTATTGGCACTTACCAATGTGAATGGAAAACAACCATCGAAGATCCTGAGGCACTGAAACGATTCAAGCCTTTTGTAAATACCAACAAAAAAGATAGCAATATTCAGTTCGTGACAGAGCGAGAGCAAATTCGTCCTGCAAGACAAGATGAGAAAATTGCCGTTACCTTTATACCTGAAAAACAAACTGAAGAAGCATAAGGAGAAACTCCATGACACTTGCAGAAAAACCCAACAAAGCTTGGCATACCATTTGTGAACAAACTGATTTGGTACAAAATTCAGGCGTTAGCGCATTAATAGATACTCCTGATGGCTATGAAGAACAAGTTGCTATTTTTTACATTCCAAATGCACAAAGCGATACCAATGATGAACAAATTTATGCCGTTGCTAATTATGATCCTATTGGTGAAGCCAATGTTTTATATAGAGGTATTGTAGGTTGTATTGATAACGAGCCTGTTATTTCTTCTCCTTTATATAAACAACACTTTTCTTTAAAGACTGGTCGCTGTTTACAAGAGGATGTTCAAATTTCTGTTTTTGATGTTCGTATCGAAAATGAAGAAGTACAACTACTTTATTAATTTAACCTGTTCCATGAGTAAGATTGGTTTAGATAGGAGTTTAGGTTGAAAGATACATTACCCATGCCGTCAATAAAGCCTTCATTGATAAAGAGCACTTGCGCCTATTGCGGTGTTGGTTGTGGTGTCGATATTTCTGTCAAAGATAGTATCGCCTCTGATATTACAGGCTCTATCGACCACCCAGCTAATTTTGGTAAGCTCTGCGTAAAGGGGAGTAATTTACTCAAAACAACAGACTTAACAGGTCGCCTGCTGGCTCCTCAAATAAACAACAAGGAAGTCAGTTGGGATCAAGCAACTGATTTTGTTGCGTCTAAACTAAATGACGTTATCAAAACACATGGTAAGGATTCTGTTGCTTTTTATGTTTCAGGGCAACTTCTAACCGAAGATTACTATGTTGCTAACAAGCTGATGAAAG
This sequence comes from Colwellia sp., assembly GCA_049607625.1. GTDB lineage: Bacteria > Pseudomonadota > Gammaproteobacteria > Enterobacterales > Alteromonadaceae > Colwellia. Next base: position 9,963 of record JBMYWR010000001.1, on the reverse strand, counting down.
GCTATATCGGCTCTGGTAATATTGATACAAACTCTCGCCTTTGTATGTCTTCTGCTGTTTCTGCTTACAAGCGCGCCTTTGGTGAAGATGTCGTACCCTGTGATTATACAGATCTAGAGCGCACCGATTTATTACTGCTAACCGGCTCAAATGCGGCGTGGACACACCCTGTTTTATATCAACGTATTGAACGTGCTAAGAAAATTAACCCTGCAATGAAGGTAGTGGTTATTGACCCAAGAAAAACTGCAACCTGTGAATTAGCGGATCATTTTTTAGCAATAAAACCAGGAACTGATGCGGCCTTTTTTAACGGCTTACTATGCTACTTAAATGAACACGAAGGAATTAATCACAACTACATACAACAGCATTGTGAAGGTTTTGAAGAAGCAATTGCTTCTGTAAAAAAATGGACGATTTCTGAAGTTGCTCAATATTGTGACTTATCTGTAGAACAGCTGGAAAGTGTTTACAAAACGTTTTGCCAAGCAGAAAAAGCTGTCACTTTTTATTCTATGGGCATTAACCAATCTTCTTCTGGTGTTGATAAGTGTCAATCCATCATTAATTGTCATTTAGCTAGCGGTAAAATAGGTAGAGAAGGCTGTGGTCCTTTCTCTATTACCGGACAACCTAATGCTATGGGTGGCCGTGAAGTGGGCGGTTTGGCGAACCAGCTTGCTGCTCATATGGATATCGAAAACCCTGAACATCAAGAAAGAGTTCAGCGCTTTTGGCAATCTCCTACCATTTCGACAAAACAAGGCGCGAAAGCTGTCGACTTATTCGATAAAGTTGCCTCTGGAGAGATTAAAGCGGTTTGGATAATGGCTACTAACCCTATGGTTAGCTTACCTCATCGTGAAAAAATCAAAGCTGCATTAAACCAATGTGAATTAGCAATCGTTTCGGATTGTGTCGACTCAAACGATACTTTAGATTTTGCCGATGTTAAATTGCCTGCAACACCTTGGTTAGAAAAAAACGGGACAGTCACTAATTCTGAAAGGCGACTATCTAGACAACGTAATGTTCTCGCGCCAGCTGGACAAGCAAAGCACGATTGGAAAATCATCTGTGATGTGGCTAAAAAAATGGGTTTTGCAGGGTTTGAATTTAACCATGTAAGTGAAGTTTTTAAAGAGCATGCCGCATTATCTGCTTTTGAAAACCATGGTGAACGACAGTTTGATTTAGCCGGTTTGAGTAACCTTAGTCCAAAAGCCTATGACGAACTATCTCCTATCCAATGGCCAGTAAAAACACTAAATACAGAGGATGCTAATAGAGTCTATTTTGATGGCCGCTTTAGTACGCCATCAGGTAAAGCCCAGTTTATAGCTATCACACCACAATTACCTATTAGCCAACCTTGCACCAATTTTGATTTGGTTTTAAATAGCGGTCGTTTACGAGACCAGTGGCATACAATGACACGCACAGGTAAAGCTGCAGAATTGTCTGCTCATACCGATAAACCTTATCTATATATTCATCCTGAAGATGCGAAAAAACGTTCTATACAAAATGATAACCTAATCGCTATTACAGCCAAAACCGGCAATGCCATTGTGCATGCAAAAATAGATGAGAATCAGCGATTAGGTGAATGCTTTATGCCAATACATTGGAATAAAGAGTTTTCTTCTCACGGTAACGTGAGTGAATTGTATCAATCGATTGTTGATCCCATATCAGGGCAAGTAGAAAGTAAGCAAAGTACCGTATCTGTTGAGAAAGTAAGTTATGCAAGCTATGTTAGCGTCCATATTGATACTTTTGTTGATGCAGCTACAGAGCAGAAAACTTTAATGTCGCCAATACAGTCTGATTTAAGTAAAAATAGCCTTCAAGATAGCGTGTTTAAACAGTCTGATTTTTGGGTTAAATCAACCACAAGTTACGGCAACAATTATCAATTAGCAGTGAAAGAATCAATTGATGATCCACTACTATGGTGTAAAAACGTGAGTGGTGTATCCGGTGAATGGATGTCTTTTAGTCACAACTCGACTAGTTATATTATTTGCTTAAATGCTGGAAAACTTACTTTTTTAGCCTATTTTTCAGATAACTGGCCTGAAATTGAATCACAATGGCTGTCACATGTTTTCAGCCAAGAAAGTATTACATTTGCAACGATTCAATCCTTATTACTAGGTATAGCGAGTGAAGATTTCTGTCAAGGCAAGCAAGTTTGTAGTTGCTATAAAATAGGCGAAAAGCAAATAAAAACAGCCATTGAACAAGGCTGTAATAGTGTCGATGATTTAGGACAGTCACTTAAGTGTGGAACTAAATGTGGCTCTTGTAAGCCTGAACTAGCCAGTATGATTAAACAACATGGCTTAATCATAGATACTAAGGTGCAGTTGTCAGTTTAAACGCGAAAGCTCGGGGATTTAAAAACTCCGATTCAGCGAATTAGTGACTAGTGATCGCATCGAATTACACGGATTATACGAATTAAGACACTTTAGGGTAAGGTCAAGAGATTAGCCCGTTTTGCCCGCAGATGAACAGGATAAGTGCGGATGAGATACTAGAGATATTTAGGGTAAGAGTACAGAACAAGTCACCACAGAGGGCACCGAGAGGCTTCGCCTTTCACCGAGAAAAGAAGAAAAGTTCTATCGCTCTTCCTCTGTGAAGCGTAGCGCCTCGGTGGGCTCGGTGGTAAAACGGTTTTTTTCTTGGTTTGTTCACTATTTCCTCATTGGGATTTTTCTCATCTGCTCTTATCTGCGGGCAAAACAGACTTGTGTCTTGCACTGCGCTTGTAAGGGTAAACCCTCACCTACACCTTTACCTATAAAAACGCATACTTCGCGCTAAGGCCAGTCCCTGTAGGACCGAATTTATTCGGGAAGCTCTTGGTGTTTCTATCCATAAAAAAATTCGCGAACAAGTTCACTCCTACAAGTGCAAAGAACTCTACCTCCAAGCCTTTTCGCTTTCAAACCTTTCCAGCTTTTAACTTATCTCTTACCTCTCTCCTTGTGTCTTCACCTTACCTTTGCTAGACTTCGTCGCGAACCAAGGAGTGCAGTTTTATTTCAGTTTTTCAATGAAATAAGTAATTGCTGAGATGTTGATGATATCAACAAACCCTTTGAACCTGGACGGGAATTAGTGTCATTCAATTAAATGAATACATTAATATAACCGGCGTAGGAATGGTTAGTGACCCTGTCACTTCTTGCACTCGTGCATAAAAAAAATAACCTCCCATTGCCGGATCCTTTTGTATAGCAACTTTCTTAATAATAAGAAAATACATAGTGATCTTTATGAACTCAACTTCGAATACCTTACAAAAATATGCAGTTTCTTTTGCTGTTTCAATCGCTTTATTAACCACTACAGCTAACGCTTTTGCTGAAGAAGCTTCAAAACAATCAGCAGATAAGCACATTGAAAAAATTACCGTAACAAGTGACTTTCGTCAGCAAAGTCTTTTAACCTCGCCTACTTCATTATCGGTATTAACTGATGTAGAAGTACAACAACGTAATGCTAAGCACTTAGAAGAGCTAATTGCTATAGCACCGAACGTAAACTTTGCGAGTGGCTCACAGCGCGCACGTTATTATCAAATTCGCGGTATTGGCGAACGTAGTCAATTTCAAGAGCCGATTAACCCTTCTGTCGGCTTAGTAATAGATGGTATCGACTTTACCGGTGTAGGTAGCATTGCCAATTTATTTGATGTTAACCAAGTAGAAATTTTCAGAGGCCCGCAAAGCAGCCTACTTGGCGCGAATGCCATTGCCGGTATGATCAACATTACAACCAAAGCACCTACTGATGACTTTGAAGGTGCAGTAAAAATAGACGCAGGTAACTATGACAGTTATGGTTTAGGACTTGCGCTTTCTGGACCTGCTACTGATTCTGTTAATTACCGCGTTGCCGCGAACAAGTACACCAGCGATGGTTTCATGGAAAACACTTACCTTGGTCGCGATGACACCAATAACCGTGACGAATTAAGTTTACGTGGTAAATTATCTATTGAAGCAAGTGAAGATTTAATCATTGATCTAGCCGCATTTCATTTTGACTTTAACAATGGCTACGATGCCTTTTCTCTTAATAACACTCACGAAACATTATCAGATGAACCTGGAAAAGATGCACAGAAAACGTCAGCATTCTCAGCTAAGTTCAGCTATCAAGGCTTTAAAAATTTCGATTTAACAGCCCTTGTAAGCCACGCAGACACAGATTTAACTTACGGTTATGACGAAGACTGGGCATACGTTGGTATCTCAGATCCTAGCGTTAACCCTGATATTGATCCTAACTTTGCCTACTGGGAATATACTTCTACTGATTACTACTTTAGAGAAAAGTCGGTACAAACAATAGAGCTTAGAGCGACATCAAATGAAGGTAGTGAAATCTTTAACAACACCACCTCTTGGGTAGCAGGTGTATACTTTAAGCAAGATGAAGAAGATTTATTGCGCGAGTACACTTATGCAAGCAGTGACTTCATGTCAACGGTAGACAATACCAATATTGCTGCTTATGGTCAGCTTGATACCCAATTATCAGACAAGCTTGCTTTAGCTACAGGCATACGAGTTGAACAACGCGGTAGTAAATATAATAACTCAAACAACTATGCTGATTCACCAAGCGACACCATGGTAGGTGGTAAAGTTGTACTTAGTTATCAGCAAAATAACGATAGCTTATGGTACGGTTCAATTAACCGTGGCTATAAAGCAGGTGGTAATAACACAGATGGCAGCTTACCGGCTGAACTTCGCAGTTTTGATCCTGAATATTTATGGAACTATGAAGTAGGTTATAAAGTTTCTCTATTAAATAACGATGCTTACATTCGCACCGCTGTGTTTTATATGGACAGAACCGATGTTCAAGTAAAAAGCTCTAAAACCATTGAAAGACCAGATGGCAGTAGTGAGTTTATTGCGTATTTAGGCAACGCAGCGTCGGGAACTAATGCCGGCATAGAAGTAGAGTCAGCATGGCAAGTTTCAAGCGATGTAGAAGTTTATGGTTCTTTAGGATTATTAAATACTAAATTTGATGACTTTATCAATGCAGAAGGTGAATCGCTTTCAGGCAGAGAGCAGGCACATGCACCTAAGTATCAATATAATGTTGGGGTTAATTATCAACCGTCAGAATATTGGTTAATGAATATCTCTGTCGATGGCAAAGATGCTTTTTACTTCTCAGACAGCCATGATGAGCAGTCTGAAAGTGTTGCGTTGTTAAATGCTTCAGTTGCTTATTTAGGTGACGACTACGAGATTAAACTTTGGGGTCGTAACTTAACCGATAAAGATTATGCTAACCGTGGTTTTAATTTTGGTAATGACCCAAGAGATGGCTACACTGCTAAACAATACACTCAGCTTTCAGAGCCGATGGTATTTGGTGTAACACTCGATTATCAGTTTTAGGTAGACGAATCAAACTAGCCCTTTTATAGCGATTGTATCTTTATAAAAGGGTTATGCAAATTAGAGAGAACCGATGAAAATTTCTATTGAGTTAAGTTTATACCCACTAGCTGAAGAGCAATACAAAACTGAAATTTGGGCTTTTATTAAAAGACTAAGAGCTGTTGAAGGCCTGCAAGTTGTTACTAATGGCATGAGTACTCAAGTGTTTGGCGATTACGACCTAGCCGTTAATCATGTTATGGCTGAGATCAAACATGTACATCAAACGACGGGCGCGGCAGTGTTTGTTTGTAAGTTCATTAATGGTGATCGTTCACAGGTTGAAGCGGAAAGTTAATGGCTAGTTTCATTCAATATTTAACTGACCTTCCCTTGCTTGAACTTATTGCTATGCTGTTGTCGCTCGCTTATGTTTTATTAGCCGCCAGAGGCTCAATTTGGTGTTGGCCAGCTGCTTTTATCAGTACAGGTATTTATACTGTTATCTTTTATGATGTCTCTTTATTGATGGATAGCCTATTAAGTGCCTACTATTTGGTCATGGCGGTTTATGGCTTTTGGGTGTGGCGTAATCATCCCAAAAAAGAGGTAAAGACCAAAACAGAATCAGTTCAAAATAATCCTGAAGTTTTTGAAGTGGTTTCTTGGTCTGCTCGTTTGCATCTTTTAATTTGCTTTGGCTTAGCCTTTTGTTCACTGGCTTTAGGTTATGTCATGGATAATTATACTAATGCGTCTTTTGCTTACCTTGATACATTTACTACTGTATTTGCTGTTTTTGCAACGTATTTAGTTACCCAAAAAGTCTTGGAAAACTGGCTTTATTGGGTTGTTATCGATTTCGTTTCTATTTATTTATATATAGAAAAGGGATTAATGCCGACTGTGGTTTTGTTTATATTTTATGTCGCTATTGCTGGATATGGATATGTTAAGTGGCGTGCGATACATAAAAGCAACACATTAAAAAGTTACACTTTAAATGATGCAACTAACTAGTTTGATAGAAAGTCTGAACCAGTTACCATGCTTTAGTGAAATATCGCATGTAACCTCTTTGGATTCAGGCTTTAGTCAACCTTGTTATAAAGTGTTTACCTCTGAAAAAAACTACTTCGTAAAATCTAGTCCTTTTAGCTCATCGCTTCCCATATTATTAAACAAGCTTGCGGCAAAGCATGGCTTAAGCCCTGCTATTATTTATCAAGATGATCATTGGTTGGTTACTGACTTTATTGAAGCTAAACATATTGAAAGTGAACATATTCACTGTGCTGTCAATTTAATGGTTAAGTGTCATCAATTACCCATTACTACAGAACTACAAATAAACCACACTTCTGTTGATAAACTTAACTGTTTAAACTTATGTAATAGCCTAATTGAGCAAAATAACTTTCCTGAAGAAAAGGTAGCAAAGCTGAAGCAATTTGCGCTTTTATCACATAACCACCTACAAAATATTCTACTTGAAATAGAAAAGCACCATGCACACAAACAACTGGTTGGCTGTCATGGTGATATTAATTTTAGTAACGTACTCATCAGCTCAGATAACACGCCTTGGCTTATTGATTTCGAATGTGTTTGTCTAGCGCCAGCTGAGTTTGATATGGCCATGTTTATAGCCATCAATACCTTAACTGAACAAGAGTCGTCTGATGCTATAAAGGCTTACCAGACCGCTAATAATACCCCGCTTAATTGCCTGCTTAGCAACACGTTAATTCAGGCATATTTACCGCTATGTTATTTAATAAATGCATTATGGTACGACCATGCTTCTTGGCAACATCCAGATTCTAAAATTTTAAAAACGAAAGCAAAGCAACAATGGCAGCATATTGGTTTTAGTTGATTTGCTTTAACTGATTGGTCGTAGTTGGTTGGTATTAGTTTAAAGTCGTCTCGAATAAATATTAAAGCGCGTAATGCCAATCTTATTTAATCGAACTGGTATAAACTTTCTTTTCTGCTTTCCATAAACAAAACTTACTGGTCTGTTGCTTTTCGTGTTAACCGTTTATTTGTAAATTATTTTAAACAAATAAAAATTATTTTTAATAAAAACGAAAGAAATTTATGATGAGAAACTCTTATTTATAGACTAAATGGTCAACTTAATATAGTGACTGTAACTGATTAATATAAATAATTAAAAGATAATTATAGAAAAATTAAAATCAATTATGGTGTGTTTATTACGAGAATTATTCTGCTGAAATAGGCTATATACGAAGCAAATCGTGGAGTTTATACTCTATTAAAGTTGTTGCACTCGTTAAAATGCTTTGTTATAAATTGTTTCAAGTTCTTCGAACAACAAAAATAATATATAGAACTTCAAATAAGATCTTGGTTAACAAGACGACGCTAAAAAAATTCAGGCCTTCCTTTTGGAAGGCCTTTTTCTTTGTCTGAAAGAAAATAGTCCGTATTGGCTGTTGAATAAAAAAAACACAGTGACAAAAACCTTGCCCCTGTGCTTATCTTTAAAACTTAGCTTTTAACCAAACTACATTGCGTATTTAACTGAAAATTGGCCGTAGAATGAATCCGCACCCTTACCACCATTTAAGTCATCTGCATTCGCCATTTCAAATTGCCCCACTTCTACACCGTAAGATAGATGCTTGGTGATGTTTTTAAATAAGTTAACACCCCAATGTGTGCGATCTCTATCTGTTAAGTCAGTGGTAGTGTTACCAAAGAACACAGAACTACGCATATCTTCAGTCCAGAAGTGGCGATAAGCAACCATTATTGAAGTAGACTCTTCAACTTCTTCACCAACCATATCGGTTGTCGCTGTAACACCAACATAACGACCTACGTTACCACCGTGTACTTGGAAGCGAAAATCATCCTTACCAAAGGTATTAATACGACCTGCAACACCGTAACCGATTGCAGACTCGGTGTTACCTGTCATTGACTCTAATTGTCTTGCTACACCTGATACAGAAACGTTACCCCAGTCGCCCTTAAAGGTATATTTTGCGATAAAATCAGGTACATTATCGTTAGCTGTCCCGCCTTGGGTAATGTTATTTCCACCATACGTTTCTGGGTTTTCGATAGATACTTGTAAACCACCCATGGTATAACGAATTTGCCCTTGTCTGATGAAGGCAGAAGCCACTAACGGGCCACCAAAATCAGCGGCTTCAGCAAGTGCACTGGTGTTTTGGAATGTTGTCCATGCTTGACCAACTAGCACATCTTTATACTTAATAAATGCTTGGCGTAAACGTAATCCAGAAGAGTTAGAAATAAGCTCATTACCACCACCGCTTACCGCACCACCATAAAAATCCATGCCGACATAAGCCGTTACATCACCGTGAACATAGGTGGTTGTTAAGCGTGATTCATTTGCTGCGATACCAAAGTTTGATGAATCTTCAGCAAGTACTTTACCGCCACCATACCAGTAATCAGTTGCTTGTATATTACCACTTACATAGCGCGTATCTACTTTCACGTAACCACCAAAAGTGATTTTACTGTCTTCGCCTGTTTTTAATTCGTAACCTGCATTGGCAGCCCCTGCCATTGCCAGTAAAGAACCTGCAAGTAAAATTTTTGAGCCTTTAAATTTTTTATAATGTGACATGTTATACCCTTAATGTTGTCCATGGCTTGTAAACAATAAGTTATCTAGCAATGGAATTGTTTTTGTTATCAGTATTCTTTTTTAAACAGTCAATGAACAAATCTTAAATCGCTGATTAATATTCATACATACCAAAGTAAAGAAATTACTGTGATAAATAAATTAGACCTAAGTCTAAGATAGGCCAGAAAATTATTTTTCTATACGAATTAGTAAGTAACCGCTAATTAGTAACGAGAGATCTCATCGAGTTACACAGATTACACGAATTAAGACAGTTTTGGGTAAGGTCAAGAGACTAGCCCGTTTTGCCCGCAGATGAGCAGGATAAGTTCGGATGAGTGACTAGAGCTTTTGGGGTCAGAGTACAGAACAAGTCACCACAGAGGTCAGGAGAGGCTTCGCCTTTCACCGAGAAAAGAAGAAAAGTTCTATCGCTCTTCCTCTTTGTAGCGCAGCGCCTCGGTGCGCTCGGTGGTAAACAGGTTTATGTAATAAAACAAACAAGATTTTCGTAGCTAAAGTCGACTCCTACAGGCTTAACAAGCACCGGTGTTAATGCCTTTTGTAGGAGCGTGCTTTAGCCGCGATCTTTTTGTCTTTCTCTGTGTAGCGCAGCGCCTCGGTGCGCTCGGTGGTAAACAGGTTTATGTACTAAAACAAACAAGACCTTCGTGGCTAAAGCCGACTCCTACAGGTTTAACAAGCACCGGTGTTAATGCCTTTTGTAGGAGCGTGCTTTAGCCGCGATCTTTATGTCTTTCTCTGTGTAGCGCAGCGCCTCGGTGCGCTCGGTGGTAAACAGGTTTATGTACTAAAAAAAACAAGATTTTCGTAGCTAAAGTCGACTCCTTGTATGATTAATTCTACTGATTATTTATACTAAGTAACAGTATCTGG